>JAPPLY010000054.1:11650-38072 GCA_028819305.1 Bdellovibrionales bacterium | reverse complement strand
TCCCCCTTTTTAAAAATATTTTTTATTTGTTTCAAACTGAGACACTGGTATCAAACTAAGTCAGATTCTTTTTTCGCTATCTTATCTATCTTGAACCTTATGTTATACACTTTCATATTCGTCAAAACGATGATCTTTATCCATAACAAGTATATAAAAACCTAAATCGTATATTTATAATTACTATACATATATGAAATATATCTATCAATAAAATAGATATATGAATCAGTATTTTATATACTTATGATCTATTTTTTCTAAATATTAAAGGTTCAAAACCCCTCAAATGAGCTTTATTTTAGATGTGTTTGGCTTTAGGCTAGACTAAGTAGTCGGTCTGAAAAAGTTGTCTTATTCAAAATTTTACAAGTTTAATTATTTTATTCAGGAAAACAGTTTGCCGGTGCAGGAGCCAAAGGGCTTTTTTAAACTGTGGCCTATAAAACAAACTTTCGAGAACAAGCTTTATCCAGACGATCCCATATAGCCTTCCAAGAAGGGCCTCTATTGTTTTTATCTTTAACAACATAAATCACATGTGAGGGGTTTTGAGATAAAATATTCATTTCATGGTAAAGCATTCGAGCACTCAAGGTGGCTGTTTTTTTTAATATTAATTTCTTAAAAAATTTTCCAGGAAAAAACGAGGAAAGATATAGCTCTATTTCCTTCTTTACAGAAGTTGGTGTTTTTTGAACTTCTACAATCACCAAAGGAACCTCCGGTCTATAATGTTTGTTTAACTGTCCCGGACTGAGTGAAGAAGAAGAAAAGCGCACAGACCAAGCTTTTTGGTTTTCTTTTTTTAACCACTTCTGTAAGTCTTCCTTAGAAATAAGCCCTGGCCTTAAAATATTGAGAACATGCTTATTAAAGTCCGGTTCCAATACCGTAGATTCAATCCCCCCTTTACACTCTCCTCCATCCAGCACCGGAACAGTTCCTTTAAATATATCCTGAACATGCTCTGCCCTAGTAGGACTCAGCCGACTAAATAAATTAGCACTAGGAGCACAAAGCGCCCTTGTTTTTTTTATTAACTCCAGAGTTACAGGGTGCTGAGGAATCCTTAAACCCACCTTAACTTGTCCAGCCGTAATAAGAGGGTGCACTTTTTTAGTTTTATCCAAAATAAAAGTAAGAGGCCCTGGGGAAAAATAGGCTACCATCTTTTCCAGCAAAGGATGGTTCACATTATGAAATTCCCTCATTTGTCTTGCATCTGCACAATGAACAATTAAGGGATTAAAAACCGGACGCTTTTTTATACGAAAGATTTTTTTTAAAGCCGGCTCACTAAATACAGACCCCGCTAAACCATATACTGTTTCTGTAGGAATGGCTACCACTCCCCCTTCCTGAATAATACGACCAGCTGTATTAAGAGACACAGATCTGTGCTTCATTACTCCTCCTGCTGTATTCTTTTTGACCTTTATAAAGTTCGAAATTTCCTCCGTCTCTTTTACAACTCTTTTACACCCATCCGGTATAAGAAAAAAAGAGGACTCTTCAGAGCTTTTTTCTCATTTAGAAGAAAACAAAGAGACGATCGGAATACCTTATTCTTACGAAGCCGGAAGAAATAAAACTTTTATTTAGTTTTTGTAAAAAATTTATACAACTGAGTGAACAGCATGGTCAAAATAAAAAAAGCACATAAAACAAGCAAAACTACAGAAACAAATTTCAAATTAGCGACAATAGCTTTTCCATAAATAGAAATAATAAATACCTGAGAAGGCACTACCAATAAAGCCACCCCTCCATTAATAAGAATAAATTTATGAATGGGAATACGGACCACCCCACAAGTGAGGTAGCCAATAAATCGTAACCCGGGAGTGAAACGAAATATACCTGAAACAAAGGCCCCATATTTAGACACCCATGTATCTATTTTTTCTTTTCTTTTTTGTGAAATATATTTTTTTACTAGAGGATGGGTAATAATTCTTTCCCTAAAAATAAAGCCCAACATATAAACCAACAAATCACTTAAAAATACAGAGAGAAAACACACTAAAGCTGTAGTAAAAGGCTGTACAGAGCTTTGCCCACTCTCCACAGCGAAGGCGGGAGGAGGATACAATTCTGGATGGGCTCCCATATAAGTAACCAGGGCCGCCGAAATAATCACCACCTCTTCCGAAATAGGAACACCAAAAGTGGTTAAGGTCATTAAAAGAATAATAATACTGTAAAAAGCCCAGGGATCATAAGCAAAATTTGTTAAAAAACTTAATAAAGATTGTTCCATATTTTCAAACATAACTCTATCTCTTCCTGGTTTTTATTGTTATACTCGACCCAAGACCCTCTGAATTTTATCCCCATCGCCACAAGAACAGTTTTTTTCAAATCCTTCAAGGAAGTTTTATCTTGGAAGCAATAGAAAAACAATCGAAAATCCAGCTAAGGGAAATATTACAATATGAACACCTTTTTATTTTCTTCTGTTGAGGGCAATGGTCAACATCTGGATGGAGGCGCTATGTTTGGTAATGTGCCAAAAGCCCTTTGGTCCCGATGGCAAAATCCAGATTCTGAGGGGCGTATTCCACTCTCCTGTCGTGGCCTTCTTATTGAAATAGAAGAATTTAAAATTTTATGTGAAACGGGCATAGGGGCTTTTTTTGAACCAAAGTTAGCTGAACGATATGGTGTTCAAAACAAAGATAGTCATGAATTGTTAAAAAACCTAGCCTCACTAGGGGTCACAGAAGAAGACATTGACTATGTCATTTTATCACATTTGCACTTCGACCATGCCGGAGGCTTGCTCCCTCCTTACTCGGAAATAAAAAACGGAAACACAGATCTTTGTTTTCCGAAAGCTCGTTACATCGTAGGAAAAAAGGCTTTTGATCGGGCTTGCCATCCTCATTTAAGAGACCGCGCTTCTTTTATCCCTGGTTTAACAGATAAGCTTAAACAAAGTGGTCGCTTGATAATTGTTGAAACTAATAAACCACCTGGTATTTTAGAAAACCATTTACACCCATCTGGTTTTGAACTTTCCTATCGTTTTTCTTCTCTCCCAAGGGAAGAAAAACTCCAAAGGATGCCAATTCTTGACCGGTTCGGTTTATCCTTTATATTCACGGATGGTCACACTCCCGGGCAAATGCACACTCTATTCCAAAATGAAAACGGGCAAAAAATTTTTTTTGCAGGAGACTTAATCCCTGGTAGAGCCTGGGTTCACCTACCCATCACCATGGGATATGATCGTTGGCCGGAAAAACTGATAGAGGAAAAACAAGTTATATATAATAAGGCGGAAGAGGAAAACTGGCTTATTTTTTTCACACATGACAAAGAAGTCGCTTGTGCACAGATCAGAAAAAATAAAAAAGGGCACTATGAGTCCTACAATGAACAGTCTTTTTTACAACGAAGCAATTTACATGCTCTATAGATGTATTAATCACCCCCTGAAAAAGCCCTAACAATAAGAAAGAACAACTTTTTCAAAATCAACTTATGAAGTCCCGTCCTTCGCCTGTATTAAGTGCTTTAAAAGATGAGAACAGCTATCCTCCAATAGAGAAATAACATGAGCAAAACTTCGGGATTCTCCGTAATAGGGATCAGGGATAAAACTACAGTCTTTTACTTTGCAAAAATCTGCCATTTTGAGCACTTTTTTCTTATGCTTTTCTGTTTTTGCTAAAGATAGAACATCTTCGTAATTGGAGTTATCCATGGTAATAATCCAATCACACTGCTCAAAATCCTCCACCTCAAAAGAACGGCTTATGCTGGTGATACTATAACCCTTTTCTTCCGCTTGTTTTTTCATCCTGGAGTCTGCTGGACGACCGGCATGATGTCGAGAAGTACCAGCGGAATCACAAGTGATTTGATTCGACAGGCCAGCTTTTTCAACCAGTTTATTCATAATAGCTTCTGCTGAAGGGGAACGACAAATATTTCCAAAACAAACAAATAAGAGTCTCATATATTTGATTCCATAAATTAAAGAACAACTTATTTTTTCTTAAATCAAAAAATATCAATAAAACTTAACTTCATCCTCTTAATAAAGAAGAGCTTATTATTATACAAATTCCATTTATCCTAGTATTAACCAGAACATAATAACACAATTTTGCTTAATCCGTACAAGCTTTTCCTTATAAAGAGAACCATATCGTTTGCTTTTCCATGTTATTTCAGGGTAATGAAATATAATAACAATAATATCTTCAGGACAGAAGCAGGGGGCAAAAAACCTCCGCCTTTATAGGAAGCGGAAAGAAAAAGAGGAAGATTGAAAAGGGGGAGATTGATTTGAAAAAGAAAGAAGGGATAGAATACCTAGAAAAAAACCAAGATGAAGAGTCATCCAGGTATATATTTTTCCTGCATGGTTATGGAGCCAATGCACAAGACTTAAGTGGTTTTCATACTCTAAAACTATCCCGTCCCTGCCGATGGATTTTCCCCAACGGTCCATTAGAACTAGATACTCCTTATAACTTATTTGGAGGAAGAGCCTGGTTCCCACTGAAAATCAAGGCTGCAAATAATCAGTTACATACAAATGAGCAATCCCTTTATTACTTAAAAAAACACTGTCAACAATTGCTGCATTTTATTTCATCTTTTAAATTATACCGATCCGGTATAGAAAAAAGAGAAAGCTTTAGAGACTCTGTTCCCCGGGGAGAAGAAAAGAAACGACCGGAAAATCAAGCCCTCGTGGAAGCAGGGATCAACCAGATGGGTATAAAATCTGATCAAATCATCTTAGGAGGATTTTCCCAGGGAGCCATTATGGCTTTGAACACAGCTTTAAGAATGAACCCTCCTCCTTTAGCTCTCGTTTTAATGTCTGGAGCTTTTTTTCCAGCAGAAATTTTAGATAAGAATAAACAGATGTACTCTAAAGGGGGACGTTTTTTTCAATGCCACGGAAAAACAGACCCGCTTCTGTCCTATTCTGAATCTAAAGAAGTACATAGTTTCTTACAAGATTTACAATGGAAAGGGAAATTTCTATCTTTTGAAGGAGGACATGAGATTCCTCATGTGGTTTTATTACAAATTCAGGAATTTATTAATCACACATTATCATAGCCTATCTCCCCAATAGCTATAATTTATTAATCACACATTATCATAGTCCACTTCCACTAAAAGGGACTCCGGTTTAGCCTGACAAGTGAGAATTTCATGATTTTTCAGATTTTCGTCCTCCAAAATACCTCTTTCCTCCTGACGGATCCGGCCTTTATTTAAAACAGCTAGACAGGACATACAAGAACCCGAAAGACAGGAAAAAGGAGGAGAATATCCAGCAGATAATAATTGTTCCAATATAGGAATATCCATTTGAGCGGAAATTTCAATAACCTCTTCATTAATACAAGCTTTAATGACTTTCGGATCCGCTTTTTCACTCTCTCCTTGTTTTCCCGAAAGCAGCACTTCCGGTTGCGTTAGGGAATCATCCGTAAAACCCTTTTCCTGTCTTGATAGGTCTTTGTCCTTAGATGGGGGTTTTGCAAGTTCTCTCTCCGGTTCTTCTTCATATCTTGAATGTGTCTTATTTTCTAAAGGCCCTTCTTCCAAAGGCTTAATTATACGATCTGTTCGTGAAGCACCCGCTATCTGAGAAGAGGCGGAGAAAAAACTTTCTTTTCGAATATTTTTTCGTTTTACCTGCTTATGTATTAAAAAATCTTGCACCATCTGCATAAAATTCAAAGGACCACATAAATAATAGAGATAGCTAGGGTTGGTTATTTCTTTATTAGAAAAATATTTTTCCAAATGTTCTTTTTTTAGTCGGCCATAAATATCGTAGCCAACTTTAGTTGATTGACTTAAAATATGTATAATATTAAATCTCTCTTTGTAACGAAACAATAAGTCCTGAAGTTCCTCATAATAAATAATGGAAGATGAATCTCTATTAGCATAAAACAAGCTGACCTTATTCTGAGAATCACTAAGAAGAACTGTTTTGATAATAGAGAATAGAGGAGTAATGCCGCTTCCTCCAGCAAAAAGGAAATAGTGTTTTGGTTTCAGATCCGTTGGGGGTTTAAAAAAGCGACCAGCTGGTTTCCGGGACAAAAGAGTGTCTCCTACTTTTACAAAGTCTATCATATAGTTGGAAACAATTCCGTCTTTTACCCTTTTAACAGTCGTTTTTAAATCTTCATTTAAAAGCGGGCAAGACGATAGAGAGTAACTTCTTAAAAAATTTTCCTCTTTGATTTGAAACTCAAAAGTAAGAAATTGAGCTGGGGTATAATAAAATAACTCTTTGTGTTCTTTGGAAACTTCAAATACAAAAGACACACTATCCTTTGTCTCCTGTATTTTTTGCTTTACTTTTATAGGATAAAACCGTAAAGCCGGTCTTAGTAATGTAGATTCTTTTTTCATAATTGCTCTTTTTAATTAAGTAGGATTTATTTAAAAAAACCAGTTCATTTCTTTTAACCATTTCACGGGTGACATAAGAGAAACTGTTTTATCAGAATGAAAACCCACTTTCAACTGCCCTCCCGGCATTTGCACAAGTATAAAATCCAGATGAGGAAAATTCCGTCTATATACCTGTGCTACAGCTAAAGCCCCCGTTCCACAAGCAGAAGTAAAATCTTCTACACCTCTTTCAAAGGTACAAGCAAATAAACGCCCTTCCTCCTCTGAACAAGAGTAAAAGGAAACATTCATTCCATTTTTGTGGTGAGTGGTTTTGCTCCTTAAATTTTTTGCCAACTCTTTTTTTATTTGCCATTCTCGTGATATACTAGCCTGACCAGCGTGTTCTGAGTGTTTCTCTTTTTCTCCCGTGGGTAGTGAGGCTCCGAGGGGGGCCTTTTCCATATCGGATCGGTCTATTTTTTCCGACCTGTTTGTTATCTTAATTACAGCATGAGGCACAGATCTGTTTATAAACATATAAGATACAGTTTCATTATTAAAATCCAATTTAAAAGGGCCTTCCATATCAATATTTTGTTTAAGAAAAATACGGGCCTTTTCCTGCACTAACTCTCCTGTTATTTCCTGAGCCAGGGTTTCAAATGTAACTGAGGCACGATCAGCCGGCACAATCCCCTTTTTAAAAACATATTCTGTTACACAGCAAGCAGCATTACCACACATTTCAGCAGAAGAACCATCGGTATTGTAAAATAGCCACTTAAAATCACAGTTTTCCGAAGGAACTAAAACCACTAAACCATCTCCTTTATCAGAGGGTTCTTCTTTTTGACAAAGTTTTTGAGCCACCTCCGGCCAATTTTTATCTGCAAAGGCAGGAAAAAGAGATGGAGACAAATAAGTAATCCAAAAGCTGTTTCCAGCTCCACTCATTTTGGTCCATATTATTTTTTGACGGCTGTCCATTTTTGTTTCACTTTTATATTATTCCGGTTTGTATGTTCCCATCATCATCCGTATTTTCTTCCAAGGGAACAAAAATTCTCAAGGGAAGAGAGAGATTCTAAAGGAGCCTGTTTTTCTATACTGGCTTGATATACATCAAAAAAACTTTAAATCAGCAATAAAAATTCCTTAAAAATTTAATTTTTATCAAAATTAATCCGATTAAATTTTATGCAAATCCGGTTTAATCCCTAGTTTTCATAAGGACAGGCTTTTCCGGTTGTCTCCGTGTTTTTTCCCAAGGAAACGAAAGTTCCCACAAGAAGAGAGAAGTTTTGAAAGGGGCCATTTTTTCTATACTGACTTGGTATAAAGGTGATAAAAAATGAAGAACATACATACTTTTACATCTGCTTTTATATGTTTTATCCTAGCTGTTATATTTCACAATTGCGCGCCTCTGGCTGAATCAGGCAGTTTTCAAAATCCCAGTATAAGCGTATCCAATTCAAAAACACCTAAAAACAGCACCAATGGAGATGGAAGCGCCACTGACAATGGAGAAGCTGATAGTGACGGAGGAACGGACGGGGACGGAGAAACCGATGGCGACGGAGGAACGGACGGGGACGGAGAAACCGATGGCGACGGAGGAAACGATGAGGACAATAAAACACCAAAAGGACCCGAATTTACAGGCACAGAAAGCGAAGAAACGGGACAAGCTCCTATCACTAGAGGCTTATACTAAAATAAGAAAAGCAAGTGATCTCAGTATTATTGGGGGTAGGGAAACTTTTTAAAATGGTCCATCTGAATGGTTCTTGTAGAGGAATCCACCACCTGATTTATTAAATAACTGATTGTTTTTTTAGCTTTGTTTTTAGCTGTAATACAAACATCAAACAAATTATCCCCTTCGGACTTAATTCTAATATTGAGCTTATCGGGAATTAAAATAAAAGTAACAGAGTACTTAGATTGGTTTTGAAACTCATTTTTTTCTAAAATTACAGCGATCGGCGCGCTTTTATCTAATAAAGGGCTTAATTCCAAAGCTTGTTGATATACAAAAGCTTTTTCCTCACCAGATGGTTCTAATAAAACAGTTTGATTTTTATTTTTCATCTATTCCACTTTTGACTTTTTTCGTCATTTAAAAGTTTACCTCGATTAAGAAATAAAATAAAGAAAGGCTTAACCTAGCAATATTAAATGTGGTGACTTACCCCTCTTTTGTCAAGCTCCTCTTTATTTAAAAAAAGAGAATAGGGAAATAAAGTGACAATATCTTCTATTTTTGATAAGGTACTATATAAGAATTACACAAAAAAATAACCTTTATACATAGTGTAAGTTAAACCCAGAGAGTCTGACCCCTGCTTTTGCGAGGACCAGTTTCTCTGGACCTTCCAAGGGACTCCACTTTTGAATAAACGGAAAATCAACAGGAAAGGGCAAACACGACCTGTATATATCTACCGGAGTTATAGATGGCTATGATTATCGAAAATCAGGTGCGTTTATCAGAAAGTTGGAAAACCCGTTTATGGTCCGAATTTCAACAACCTTATATGCAGGATTTAAAATCCTTTTTAGTGCAAGAAATAAAATTAAAAAAACGTATTTATCCTCGACCGGAAAAATATTTTTCCGCTTTCGATGCGGTTTCTTTTGAAGATGTCAAAGTGGTTATTTTAGGTCAGGATCCCTACCACGGTCCTCGTCAGGCGCATGGCCTTTGCTTTTCTGTTCAACCTTCTGTTCCCGCTCCGCCATCTTTAGTAAATATTTTCAAAGAGTTACAGTCTGACATAGGCATTGTCAAACCTCAGCATGGGTGTTTAGATTACTGGGCAAAACAAGGAGTTTTGCTTCTGAACTCCACTTTGACAGTGGAAGCGGGCAAAGCCGGTTCTCATCAAAATAAAGGGTGGGAGTTTTTTACAGACAAAGTTATACACTTACTAAATGAAGAAAGAGAGTCTCTGGTATTTATGCTATGGGGTAGTTTTGCTCAAAAAAAAGCTTACTTCATTAATCAAGAAAAACACCTGGTATTAAAAGCTCCGCACCCTTCCCCTTTTTCCGCTGACCGGGGTTTTTTTGGCTGCGCTCATTTCTCCAAAGCCAATACTTATTTAAAAGAGTATGGGAAAGAAGCGATTGATTGGAGTGTGCCGAACATAGAAAAACCATCTTAAAAATGAGGGTATGGTCTTTGATCCTCACAAACATAAAGCTATTTAAGGTACATTACAGGCTTCTGCTTTAGGTAGTTCACAATTTACAACTTCCGTATCACCTATAGCTTGCTGCTCTTTCTGCCTTTTCAAACATTGATTGTACTCGTTCATCTGAATCTGGTATTTTGCCGTACAAGATATTTTTTTATTAGCTTTCATCTCATTAACACTTTTTACACTTTGAATAGCTAAAGTTCCAAGGCTACCAGTAGTAGCCACTAAGCCCGTAAGTATAAATGCTGTCATTTGCCCACCCCTTTTTATATTATAAATAGGTTTTCTTACTATATCTATATCGGCTTGATACTTAAAAAACTATAGCTATATTGAATCGGTACAGAAATCGCACCTTTCTGAGCCACTCTCTCTTTGAGAGAGAGAAAAAGAGACGATTAAAAAAAACCGCCTCCGCAAAAGCGGGGAGCGAGTATCAACTTCACCGGGGCTAAATAAAATTAATATAATTTTCTCCTGATGAACCTATCTCTATCACAAAAGAACCAACTGAATTTATCAATTAACAGATGGGCTATCCGGTTCTTTTTGTTCTACTTTATTAGAAAACCCCATACCAGGCAAAGCTACCTTTTCTTCTTCTTCTTCCTCCTCAAAAACTAATTTCCATTTTCTATAAGCACTGAGACCGGTACCGGCTGGTATGAGACGCCCCATAACAATATTTTCTTTTAAGCCCGCTAAATTATCTACCTTGGATTGAACCGCCGCCTCAGTAAGCACTTTTGTTGTTTCCTGGAAAGAAGCCGCTGAAATCCAGCTGTCTGTGCTAAGAGACATACGGGTAATACCCATAAGAAGCCGTTTAAACTGAGCTGGTTTTCCTCCTGCTTTTACTATCTGTTCGTTCACATATCGTATTTCTGCCTTTTCCACTTGTTCCCCAACAAGATATTTTGTATCTCCTGAATCCACCACTTCCACTTTTCTAAGCATCTGACTGACAATCACTTCAATATGTTTGTCGTTAATGACCACACCTTGCAAACGATAGACGGATTGTATCTCATCCACTAAATAAGCAGAAAGAGCCTGACTACCGGAAATGTGTAAAATATCATGAGGGTCACTAGGACCATCCATAATAGTTTCTCCCGCTTTAATATACTCCCCTTCTCGAACGGCAATATGCTTCCCTTTCGGAATTAAATATTCTTTTTGCTCATCCTCTTTAGAGGTTACGATAACTCTTTGTTTTCCTTTTAAATCTTTTCCAAAACTGACCGTTCCATTAACTTCACAAATAATGGCCGCTTCTTTTGGTTTTCTAGCTTCAAACAATTCCGCTACCCGAGGTAATCCTCCTGTAATATCTTTCGTTTTTGTGGATTTTTTATGAATCTTCGCAATCATATCCCCCGCTTGAATTGCATCCCCATCAGCAACAAGCAAATGGGCCCCTACAGGTATAGTATAAGATACAGGGGTATTACGACCAGGAACAAAGATAGGGTTTCCATCTTTATCCACAATAGTCACAGTTGGTTTTTGATCCGAAGACTTACTTTTGATAATCACCTTGGTAGCAAAACCAGTCACGGGATCTACTTGCTCACTCATAGATACCCCTTCTTCAATATCAACAAACTTAACCTGACCGGAACCACCCGCTACAATAATATCAGAGTAAGGATCCCACTCCACAAGTAAGCTCCCTTTCTTAATATGATCTCCTTCTTTTACACTTAAAACAGAACCATAAGGCAAAGCCAATCTTTCTTTTTCACGACCCACCTCATCTTCAATAATTAACTCTCCCCCTCGGTTCATCACTGTCCATTTTTTATTTTTATTTTCAACAAAAACAATATTATTGAATTTAGCTCTTCCATCATAATGAGCTGTATGCACAGACTGCTCTACTGAACGGGAAGCTGTCCCTCCAGTATGGAAAGTTTTCATAGTAAGTTGAGTGCCAGGTTCACCAATAGATTGAGCGGCAATCACTCCAACCGGTTCACCTAAGTTAACTGTTTTACCACGAGCTAAATCACGGCCATAACACTTGATACAAATTCCTCTATGAGCTTGACAAGTTAAAGCAGAACGTATTTTGATAATAGTAATACTGGCCGTTTCCAAACGGGATAAAACATTTTCATCTATTTCCTGACCTGCCTCTACTAACACCTCTCCACTATCGTGATTTCTGATCGTCTCAAATGAAGTTCTACCTAATATACGATCTCCTAGAGATTGCTCCATACCTCCCGCTTCCACGGGGGCGCGCACTTCCATATACTCATCAGACCTACAATCCACCTCTGTAATGACTATATCCTGAGCCACATCCACCAACTTACGAGTTAAGTATCCAGAATTAGCCGTCTTTAATGCTGTATCCGCTAAACCCTTACGAGCTCCATGAGTAGAAATAAAATATTGCAAAACTGTCAAGCCTTCCCGAAAGTTAGCCGTAATAGGTGTTTCAATAATTTCCTGAGAAGGCTTTGCCATTAAGCCCCGCATACCAGCTAACTGGCGAATTTGAGCTGCTGAACCTCTGGCACCGGAGTCCGCCATAATAAAGATAGAGTTAAAACTATCCGCCTCCACCTTTGTTCCATCTTTTAAAGTAAATGTTTCCTTTTCCAAGTTGCCCATCATTTCTTTAGCTACCCGATCTCCACAATGCGTCCATATATCTACAACTTTATTATACCTTTCACTGTCCGTAATAAGACCTTCATCGTACTGAGCCCGAATCTCCTCTACTTTCTGACGAGCTTGCTTCAACAAAGTTTCCTTAGACTTCGGAATCACCAAATCATCTAAACAAATGGAAATACCAGCTATAGTAGAATATTTGAAGCCATAATTCTTTAAAGCATCCGCCAACAAAACCGTCTTCTTTCCACCACATAAACGAAAAGTCTTATCAATCAAATCCGCTAAAGCTTTCTTATTCATCAACTTATTATAGTCCTCAAGCGGCACTTGATGAGGGATAACATCACTAAGCAAAGCCCGTCCTACGGAAATATCCACTAGTTTATTTTTTATACGGCATTTAATAGCTGCCTGCAGATCCACATATCCGTTTTCATAAGCATAGATCACATCTTGTATATTACCGAAAACCTTACCTTCCCCCTTGGCCCCCGGGCGAATACGGGTCATCCAATAAATACCTAGCACAATATCCTGAGTGGGATTAATGATAGGCTTACCATTGGCCGGACTTAAAATATTATTAGTGGACATAATTAAAACACGGGACTCCACCTGGGCCTCTACAGATAAAGGAACATGCGCCGCCATCTGGTCTCCATCAAAGTCCGCATTAAAAGCGGTACACACTAAGGGATGAAGCTGAATAGCGTTGCCTTCATGCAAAACAGGTTCAAAAGCTTGAATACCAAGACGATGCAAAGTGGGAGCCCGGTTGAGCAAAACAGGATGCTCCTTCACCACTTCGGATAAAATATCCCATACCTCTACACTTTCCTGATCCACCATTTTTTTTGCTTGCTTTACGACTGTTAAACCTTTTTCATGTAACTTGTTATAGACAAAAGGTTTAAACAGTTCCAAAGCCATCTTCTTAGGTAAGCCACATTGGTGTAAACGCAGTTCCGGGCCCACCACAATCACCGATCGACCGGAGTAATCCACTCTTTTCCCAAGTAGATTCTGTCGAAAACGACCTTGTTTTCCCTTCAGCATATCACTTAAAGAACGCAAAGGTCTTTTATTAGCACTGGTAAATGTTTTCCCCCCCCGACCGTTATCTAAAAGAGAATCCACAGCTTCTTGAAGCATTCTTTTTTCATTTCGAATAATGACCTCAGGCGCATTTAATTCTTGAAGCTTTTTTAAACGATTATTCCGGTTAATCACACGACGATAGAGATCGTTTAAATCTGAAGCGGCAAATCGTCCACCGTCTAAGGGAACTAAAGGACGAAGATCAGGAGGAATTACAGGAAGGACGGACATCATCATCCATTCCGGTCTATTCTTGGAATGTAAGAAAGTTTCCACCACTTTTAATTGTTTTGTCAGTTTTTTACCGAGGGTTATCAATTGCGTTTCTTTTAATTCCTTACGAATTTTTCTGGATAAAAACTCCAAGTCCAGATCTTTTAACAAATCACGAATAGCCTCCCCCCCAATAGAAGCTGTAAAATGAGGACCGTACTTTAATTGAGCGGCCTGGTATTCCGCTTCCGATAAAAGCTGGCCTTTTTGCAAGTCTGTTTCTTTAGGATCTAGTACCACATAAGATTCACAATAAAGAACCCTCTCCACTTCTTTAAAGTTCATATCCAACAAAATACCTATCCGGCTGGGTAGAGAACGCAACATCCACACATGAGCCACAGGAGTAGCTAGTTGAATATGTCCCATACGCTCCCTTCTCACTTTAGATCTAGTAACTTCCACACCACACTTTTCACACACAACCGCACGATACTTCATTCCCTTGTATTTTCCACATAAACACTCGTAATCTCTAACCGGTCCAAAAATTTTAGCGCAAAATAAACCTTCCCGTTCTGGTTTAAAAGTGCGATAGTTTATCGTTTCTGGTTTCCTTACCTCTCCATAACTCCAAGACTGTATAATTTCCGGTGAAGCTAAAGAAACTCTAACATTATTAAAAGCTAATGGATCTTTTGGCTTATCAAAAAAATTTAGTAAATCTCTCACTTTTCACTCTCCCTTTTTTATACCCAACGGGTATTATTTTTCCCTAACTGCTCGGTTCTTTCCTCCCAGGGCAGAGGGTCCTTTAAACCCGAAATTTTCAAATACGATCAGTCTATTTTTAATTCCCTTTTTTTAGCTTTAGTTCTCTAATGCCGGTTCCTTTTTGCCACCGGTTTTTGGGGCTTCCGTCAAAAACTCTGATTCTATCATCTCCACATTTAAACCCAGACTCTGTAACTCCTTAATTAAAACATTAAAAGACTCTGGAATCCCCGGTTCTAAAATATTTTCCCCCTTAACAATACTTTCGTACATTCTTCTTCGCCCGGCCACATCATCTGATTTCACCGTTAAAAATTCCTGAAGACAATAAGCCGCTCCGTAAGCTTCGATAGCCCATACCTCCATCTCCCCTAAACGTTGGCCCCCGAACTGCGCCTTTCCTCCCAAGGGTTGCTGAGATACTAAGGAGTATGGCCCAATAGAACGAGAATGAATTTTTTCTTCCACCAAGTGATGCAATTTTAACATATACATTACCCCTACTGTAACCGGTCGTTGAAAAGGCTCTCCTGTTCTCCCATCAAACAAAACCGTTTGGCCGGAATGAGGAAGATCGGTTGCCGTTAACAAATCCTTAACATCTTTTTCTTTTGCTCCATCAAAAACCGGAGTCGCAATAAACACTCCCTCTTTCATTCCCCGAACCATCTTTTTTAAAGAGGTCTCATCCCCTTTCTCTATTCTGTTTGTAATATCTTTATTCCCTTTGTAAAAATCCAACAAAGCGGCTTTAGTGCGATCGGCATTAAAATGATCAATATAATCCTGAAGTTGCCGACCTAAAGCATAAGCAGCCCAACCTAAGTGAGTTTCCAAAATTTGTCCAATATTCATACGGGAAGGCACTCCCAAAGGATTTAGAACCATATCAACAGGGGTGCCATCGGCCATGTAAGGCATACTCTCCTCAGGCAAAACATGAGAGATAACCCCCTTGTTTCCATGCCGACCGGCAAACTTATCTCCCACCTTTAATTTTCTCTTAACTGCAACATACACTTTTACCATTTTAATCACACCAGGGGGCATCTCATCTCCCTTAGAAAGACGCTCCACCCTATCCTGAAAAACCATTTCCACAGCCGATAATCTATTCCTAGCAGACTCCACCAATTGGGAAACAGCCTCTGTAACAGCATCCTCCTTCAAAGGTATATAAGCCAACAGAGGAAAAGGGATTTTATCCACATCTGAACTTTCAATAATATGTCCTTTAGGAAGGAGTTCCTCTGAACCATCATCACTAAGCAGAACATCCACTGTTTTAGCACCAACCAAGATCTCTCTGATCTGATCAATTGTGTTATTTTGAATAACATTTTTCTCAATTTCAAAATCTTTTTTCAGTTTCTCTCTTTTTTCATGAAGAATTTCAGCTAATCTTTCATTTTTATCCATAGGATCTCGGCTGTAAATTTGTGTATTGATAACCGTCCCATATACCCCGGATGGAGCCCGAAGAGAAGTGTCACGCACTTCCCCCGCTTTTTCACCAAAAATAGCCAACAGTAATTTTTTTTCAGGGGAAACCTGTGATTCCCCTTTGGGGGTGATCTTTCCAACTAAAATATCCCCTGGCTTTACCTTGGCTCCAATACAAATAATGCCTGAATTATCCAAGTCCTTTAAAGCCTCTCCTCCCACATTAGCAATATCAGAAGTGATTTCCTCTTGTCCTAATTTAGTATCTCTAGCCACACATTCAAACTCCTCAATGTGAATAGAGGTATATACATCTTCCTTTATCAATCGTTCGGATATAAGAATAGAGTCCTCAAAATTATAGCCCGCCCAAGGCGTAAAAGCCACCAGGATATTTTGACCTAAAGCTAATTCCCCTTTATCAGTTGAAGGACCATCTGCGATCACATCCCCTTTTCGAATACGATCCCCTAATTGAACAATTGGCTTTTGATTAAAACAGGTGTTTTGATTTGTTTTTTGATATTTAACCAAGTTATAAATATCCACACTGGCACCTAATTTTCCACTTTTATGAAAAAGACGCACAACAATTCGGCTGGCATCCACTTCTTCCACCACTCCATCGGCCTTGCAAACCACACTGGTTACGGAGTCCCTGGCTACTAATCCCTCTACGCCGGTCCCCACCAAGGGAGCACTGGCCCTCATTAAAGGAACCGCCTGCCTTTGCATATTAGATCCCATTAAGGCTCTATTTGCATCATCATGCTCCAAGAAAGGAATTAAGGAAGAAGCAATAGATACCAACTGGCTGGGAGAAACATCCATTAAGGATACTTCTTCTTTCTTTACCACTTTATACTCCCCATCCATCCGAACCGTCACATTTTGCCCTTTAGGTACATCCTTAAAATAAGGATCCGCTTGAGCTATACAATGCTTTTGTTCTTCCAAGGCAGAAATATAGTTCACTTTATCAGTCACTTTATTCCCTTTCACCTCACAGTAGGGGGTTTCAATAAAACCATACTTGTTGATTCTGGCAAAGGTAGCTAAGGAGGCAATCAAACCAATATTGGGACCTTCTGGCGTTTCAATAGGACATATCCGACCATAGTGAGTGGGATGCACATCTCTAACTTCAAAGCCAGCACGGTCACGGGTTAAACCACCAGGACCTAAAGCGGATAAACGACGCTTATGTGTAATTTCAGATAAAGGATTGGTCTGATCCATGAATTGAGAAAGCTGACTGGAACCAAAAAACTCCTTTATAACGGCCGAAACGGATTTAGCATTAATGAGATCATGAGGCATCATTGTATCCAGGTCTTTCATACTCATTCTTTCCCGAATCACCCTTTCCATTCTCACCAAACCGATACGGTATTGATTTTCCACTAACTCCCCAACAGAGCGCACACGACGATTTCCCAGATGGTCAATATCATCTACTTGCCCTTTACCATTTTTCAAATCAATCAAAGTGCGAAGAACATTTAAAATATCTGTATTATTTAAAACGCCTGAACCCTTTTTTTTCGAAGATGCCGAAATGTTAAAGCGGTGATTCATTTTCAATCTACCCACTTTCCCTAAGTCGTAAGTTTCCAGATGAAAAAAGAGCCGATTAAAGAAGTTCTCCGCCGCTTCTATAGTGGGAGGTTCTCCCGGCCGCATCCGTTTATAAATATCTAATAAAGCCTCTTCTTTATTGGACACCTTATCCAATAATAAAGTATTGCAAAGGTACGCACCCACGGTAAAACCATCAAAAAAAATCAGATGAAACTGGGAGATGCCGTTCGCTCTGGCTTCCTCAAAAATCTCCTCCGTCATAGCTTGATTGGTATCCGCAATAATCTCCCCTGTTTTAGAATTAAAAACAGGTTTAGCTATCACAGTCCCATTCAAATCCGCCGGAGTGAGCTCCACTTTTTTCACATTCGCAGATAATACTTTTTTAATAACCATCCGGGTAATTCTACGACCCGCTTTAACAATAACATCTCCTTTTGTGTTTTTAATATCAGAAGAAGCCCTTTGACCAGCCATCTTTTCAATATCAATAGGCCGAAAGATTTTTCCATCGGATGATACAGAAACCAAAGAAAGGTCATAAAAATATTCTAAAATTTCCTCTTCCGTGTAATTTAAAGCTTTTAAAAAAATAGTGGCGGGAAATTTGCGACGGCGATCAATACGCGCATAAATTAAATCCTTATGATCAAACTCAAAATCCAACCAGGAACCACGATAAGGAATAATCCGTGCCGAATAAATGAGTTTCCCAGTAGTATTGGATCGGCCTCCATCGTGATCAAAAAATACACCTGGAGAACGATGCAGTTGAGAAACAATCACTCTCTCCGTTCCATTGATAATAAAAGACCCACTATCTGTCATTAAAGGAACTTCCCCTAAAAACACCTCCTGTTCTTTAACATCTCTAATGGTTTTCTCCCCTGTACTTTCCTGAACATCAAACACAATTAACCGAAGTAAAACCCGTAAAGGAGCGGCATAGCTTATTTTTCTCTGCCGACACTCATCAATATCATAGACAGGATATTGCAAAGTATATTTAACAAACTCCATCCGAACGACACCCTTATAGTCCTCAATAGGAAAGATAGATTTGAAAACAGATTGAAGACCTATATTTTGTCTTTTATCCGGATCTACATCTTTTTGTAAAAAATTTTCATAAGAATACTTTTGCAGTTCTATTAAATTTGGAACATCTACAGCATGGGCAACACGACCAAAACTTTTCCTTAAACGAATATTAGATGCTGTTATAGAAGCTTTAGACATCTTCCCCCCTTTTAAAAAGGAACAAAAACATTTCTTTGACGAAGAAGTTTATATTTCTGCCGTGCTTTGTTTACTTTTTATGCCAATCCAAATATGGCACCTACAGAAGCAGCTTTCCGCCTTTTCCTTTTGTTGTTTTATTCAATATCAGCTTAAATTGTATATATTTATGAAAATAGCTCTTACTGTACTTCCACCTTAGCTCCTGCTTTTTCCAAAGCCGCTTTCATTTTATCCGCCTCTTCTTTGGAAACTTGCTCTTTTATCAATTTAGGAGCTCCATCCACCAGATCTTTTGCCTCTTTCAACCCTAGACCTGTTAAACTACGTACCTCTTTAATAACAGCAATTTTATTGGACCCCACCCCAGCCAAAGTAACATTAAACTCGGTTTTTTCCTCTTCCGCCGCTGCGGCTCCCGCTGGGGCCGCCGCCGCCACGACTGGCGCTGCAGCACTCACACCCCATTTTTCCTCAAGCTCTTTAATTAAGCCCGCCACCTCAATAACCGGCATTTGAGATAAGTGGTCAATCAATTGTTCTTTTGTAATTGTCATTTTTTCCTCCCCGTTTCTGTTGTAATAACGATTTTTCTTGTCATTGTCACTTTGTTTCTTTCATTCCTCGTGTTTTTTAACATACTTTTATAAATTCAAAGGCTAAATAAACCCGCAGTCAAGTCCTCATCAAACAGGGATTCCCCCTTTATTTTCCTCTTTAAATGACCGTCATTTCCCTTTATCTTTATAGGCATCAAACACCCTCAGTAAACCCTGAGGGACTGCAGAAAAAACAGACAACAACTGAGACATAGGAGCAGAAAGCATAGATAAAAGTTGCGCTCTCAGAACTTCCATAGAAGGTAATGTAGCCAGTGTTTTTATATCTTGTATACCGATCCCCTTTCCTTCCAACACCCCTGCTTTGATTTGCAGGACTTCTGTTTTTTTCACATAATCATAAAGAATTTTAGCCACCCGGGAAGGGTCCTCAAAAGCAAGAATAAAAGCATTGGAACCTGTCAACTGAGAACCTACATGCTCTTTAGCCTCTGGCCAGGCAGATAAAGCTTTTCGAATTAAAGTATTCCGACACACTTTCATATCAGCCAGACCCTTATTTCTTAAATCTTTTCTCATTTCTGTTATCTGTTGCACACTCAGACCCTGAAAATTCACAAGAAAGCCCGCCTTGGCCTTCTTCATGCTCTCAGATAAGTATTTAACCTGCTCTTCCTGTTTCACTTTTGTAATCATTTGATCTTTTCCTTATTCCTCTAAACTGTTACTCCAGTTCGTAATTTCTGTCTGCTGCCCTTAAACGGGAAGCCACTTTGTTGGCTTTCCATCCCGTGAAGCTTGTCCTCGCGAAAGCGGGGAACGGGAATCCATTTATCACAATATCAAGGCCAACCCTCCCGTTCTCGACGCTCCTCATGTTCCTTCCTCAGAAGACGGCAGGTATTTTCTTCCTCTTGTTTTAGTTCTTTAAAGCATTGTTCATAGCAATTTTCTCGACATTCTTCAGTATCACATTTTTTATTACACTCTTCCTCACAGGGTTTTAATGGATCTCCACTATATGAAGGAGGAATACTACACCCAGATCCAGATCTTTTCCCACATCCAACTAACAAGATAAACAAAACAAATATAAAGTACTTACTCAGGTGAAAGTAATTCCACTGCCCACTCATCCAGAACTTCCCCTTTTACTTTTTTCTTTATTTGTACATCTGCAACATAAATAATCAAGGGATTTCCAGCTGTCCTAAAATTAAGATGTTAAAAAGTCATAAATATTTCTCTCCGTAGGCGGGCATGTTTTACCTAAACAATAAGTATTATGATAATGCATTAATTTTCTCTCTTTAGTATGCGCTATACCTATAGCATGTCCTAACTCGTGCATAGCTGTATTAATCAACAATTGCTCTCTATTGTGCCAAGGTCCTAAAGATGTACTAAAAGGAGTCTCTTTATCAAAATCTATGATCATATAATCTATATTATAAGACAAGCGTAGCCAATCAAAGAGTTCTTTATAATTAGTGACCCCTACTCTTTTTTTATTTGAAGCATAAAAAAGAGAATGCGTGTAATCTGCTCTATTCAAACGGTTCCTACTGACATAAACATCAGGCTCTATTCCTCTACCTCTACAATTACTATAAACATTAAATAAATTAAAGAACACAGAAGAAAAATATTTATTCCCTTCCTGATCAGTATATGGATGTATATATTTTCTATAGAATTTTTTAACTGCTATCTCCCACATATCAGCAGCTTTTTTTATTACTTCAAACCAACCTGAAGGTAGATTACTATCAACACACACCTTTAAAGGTAACTCTCTCGATGGCCATTCAAATAAAACGACCTCTTTAAAACCTTCTCTATTTTTACTTAACTTCTCATAACTGTACTTTGTATAAAAAGCACTAAAAGCTCCGTTACTAAAAAAGAAAAGTAAAATCATTATTCTTTTCATAACTATCATTTTATTAGCTTTCATTTTTCGTTTTTTTAACATATTTTTATAAATTCCATAGCTGAATAAAAACTCTCATCAAGGCCAACCCTCCCGTTCTCGACGCTCCTCATGTTCCTTCCTCAGAAGACGGCAGGTATTTTCTTCCTCTTGTTTTAGTTCTTTAAAGCATCGCTTCAAATTCAAAGCAACTAAGCAAAAGCACTGTCATTTGTATCCACTAAAACAGAAGGACCCATTGTGGAAGATAAAGCTATTTTCTTCAAATAAACACCTTTGCTACTAACCGGTTTGGATTTAATTACTATTCTCAAAAAAGTCAGTAGGTTTTCCTTTATCCCATCCAGACCCATTGAACGACGACCAACAGAACTGTGAATGATGCCATTTTTATCCGCACGAAAAGAAGCCGTGCCTTTTTTCTCCCTCTCTACCGCCTGAGCCACTTTCATAGTTACCGTACCTAATTTTGGATTGGGCATTAAACCTTTGGGGCCTAAAATTTTAGCCACCTTTGAAACCACAGGCATCATATCAGGAGTGGATATGGCGCAATCAAAATCCAACCAACCTTGCTTTATCTTCTCCACCATATCATCCCCACCTACAAAGTCAGCTCCCGCTTTTTTAGCTTCCTCCTCTAAAGCTCCTTTGGCAAACACCAAAACACGCACTTTCCGACCTAAACCATGCGGAAGAGTGACAGAACCACGAACTTGCTGATCGTTCTTACGGGTATCTATACCCAATACGAGAGCCGCATCCACAGATTCATCAAAACGAGCTACGGGATTTTCCATCACCATCTGCAAAGCCTTATCCAAAGGATAAACTTCCGTTGATTTTATCTTATCTCGAACAGCTTTATATTTTTTTCCACTCATATTTTTTCACTCAAAAATTAAATATTTTATTTTTCTACTTCCAAACCCATGCTTTTGGCTGTTCCCATGACCTGAGAAACAGCTGAACTCAATTCCAAGCCATTGAGATCAGGTAACTTAAGCCGGGCAATCTCATTAATTTTATCCATCCCTATTTTTCCTACTTTGTCCTTTTGAGGCATTTTAGAGCCACTTTTAATATCGGCCGCTTTTTTCAACAAAACCGATACAGGGGGGGTCTTGGTGATAAAGTCAAAAGAACGATCTTGAAAAACATCAATAATAACGGGCACAACCGTATCCCCCATTTTTTGGGTTCTGGCATTAAACTGTTTGCAAAAATCCATGATATTGATTCCATGTTGACCTAAAGCAGGACCAACCGGAGGAGCCGGATTGGCTTTTCCTGCCGGAATTTGAAGTTTTATCTGAGAAATCATTTTTTTCTTATTAGCCATGTTCCTTATTCTTCCCTATAAACTTGAGCAAAATCCAATTCCACCGGTGTAGGCCGGCCAAAAATGCTCACGGAAACCTTTACTCTCCCTTTTTCCTGATTTACTTCTTCCACCACTCCACTAAAGGATTTAAACGGACCATCTATTACTTTTACATACTCTCCTGAAGTAAAAGACACTTTAGCATGGGAATGAATAGCAGAATCCTTCACTTGAGTAATGGCAGAAATCTGCTGAAGGGGAACCTCTGTAGGAACTCCCTGATGTCCCACAAAATTAACCACATTGGAAACATTCTTTATTAAATGCCATAAATGATCTGTCAAGCGCATTTGAATAAAAACATAACCCGGGTAAAATTTCTTAGATCGGGTCACTTTTTTACCTTTTACAACTTCTACTACTTCTTTTTCAGGAATTAAAATTTCTTTTAACTGAGAATCCAGGTGATGATCTTTTGCCAAACGATTAATTGCTTCCTTAGCTTTCATCTCACAATTGGTCTTTGTTTTAACTATATACCACTTAAATTCGTCTTTTGTTGTCAATTCAGATTCTGCCATTTTCTATCCTTTTAGTTAAATTGCACCACTATCCTTTTTTAGTGGTTTGATTCTGACCCCTATACCTTTTAGTTAATAATAAAGTTAACAACAGCACTACTAGCTAGATCAAACAAACCTAAAACAAAACCGGAAATCATTAAAATAATACACACTAAAACTGTCATTCCCAAAGTGGCCTGACGGGAAGGCCATACTACTTTACGCACTTCCACCACCACTTCATGCGCCCAAACCTGTGTTTTTTCCCTTAACTGCAAAAATAAAAATAGAGCCAAACCAGCCAGTACAGGAATTCCATGACGAGCCCACTCTTGCCCGTAGGCTAATGCCACCATTCCTGAATACACAGCTATAAACTCAAATAAAATCCGCACAACAAAAGCGGTCAGAAAACCAGCAGCTACAAAAGATAAAGTAATAATTTTTACATTTTCTTCTTTAATCATTTTTTTATCCTATTTATCCTCCTGGTTTTACAAAACTCTCACCATACTCGGTGGATCTGCACATCTGGTCCCACTTCCTCTTGTATACGCTTGTTGGTTTCATCAGACACACCCTTTGAAATATAGATGGTGTGCAAAGCCGGAAGCGAGGAAAAAAATCCCTTAAAGAAAACTTTTTGATAATAAATAGAGATAGATTGCAAATTGGTAAGCCCAGACAATAAACCACTCGGAAGTCTAATGACATTGTAAAAATCCAATTGAACGCTCTCCAAAGAAGACAAACTAGAGAGTAAATTGGGTGATACAGAATTCACCCCACCGATTAACCAAATCTCTTTCAAAGAACTCAGATCGGAAGTTTGAAGGAAATCCGCAGAAACAGTCTTAACCGAAGGATTAAAGTCAATATAAAGACTGACCAAAGAAGTAAAACCGGAAAAATCACCTTTTTTCAAAATAGGAAGAGATCTTTTGTTTACGTAATGATACTCCATAATTGTTTTAATGGCAGCTAAATCTTTATCTGTTACAGCTTTACAATCTGTTTTTTTCACTTTGAAAAGTATAATATCTTGCAACTCTTTTGTTCTATCACATACGGAAACCGCCGGAGGATTAGCCTTTCCTTCCTCTTCCTCTGTCCTTGCTAAAGCCAAAAGCTCTTCTTCCAACTCTTTATTCTTTTCCAGAGCCGCTTTTAATTCTTTATCTTTTGAATCATCACAGCCAGATAAAATAAAAAAAGAATAGCTCATTAAAAAATATAAACCGATTTTTTTTAACATGATTTTTTACCTATTTGTAAACATACAGGGCAGGAGGGATTCGAACCCCCAACCTACGAATTTGGAGTCCGCCGCTCTACCGTTAGAGCTACTGCCCTAGTTCATTCAAAACTCCTTGTTGCTTCGCTCGTAAAATCTTTACAGATTTTACCCCCTGTCTCAAATGCTCCCAAAGGTCGCATGTAACACAGGTCGCTCATTATCCCAAGCTACTCGAATCCAAACACACCAACCTATACGATTTAGAGTCCGCCGCTCTACCATTAGAGCTACTGCCCTAGTTCATTTAAAACTCCTTGTTACTTCGCTCGTAAAATCTTTACAGATTTTACCCCCTGTCTCAAATCCTCCTATAAGTCGCATTTTATACAGGCAATGATGCCTCCAGGCTAGAATGGGATGTAAAAGTGAGTTAGGCCCTTGAGTACAGAGCAGCTAGCAGTCGGCTCTGTGGCAAAACGCATGTTTGAACCTTTTACATCCTATTCTAAAGCCTGGAGGGTACAGCATTGATAATAAAAAACCATATAACCTACTCAAAAACGATAAGTACACCCCTACTCAAGAACCTCAGTAACCACACCAGCCCCTACTGTTCTACCACCTTCCCGAACAGCAAACTTACTTCCCTTTTCCATTGCAATAGGAGAAATAAGCTCCACTTCCATTGTAGCATTATCCCCTGGCATCACCATTTCTGTGCCTTTCGGCAAAGTAATAGCTCCTGTCACATCCGTTGTACGGAAATAAAACTGAGGACGATAACCATTCAGAAAAGCCGTATGGCGACCTCCTTCATCTTTCGTCAAAATATAGCATTCGCATTTGAATTTCTTATGCGGGGTAATTGTACCTGGCGCAGCTAAAACCTGGCCTCTTTCTACATCTTCCTTATCCACACCTCTAAGTAAACAACCGGCGTTATCTCCAGCTTCCCCCTGATCTAACTCTTTTCTAAACATTTCAATACCTGTAACCACGGTTTTTTTCGTATCACGGATACCCACTATTTCTATTTCGTTACTCACTTTCACCACACCTCTTTCAATTCGTCCTGTAACGACCGTGCCTCGACCGGAAATAGAAAACACATCCTCAATAGGCATAAGAAAAGGTTTATCTTTATCCCTCACCGGGGAGGGGATATTTGTATCAATAGCCTTCATCAATTCCATTATGGATTCTTCTGCCTTAGCATCTCCTTCCAGGGCTTTTAAAGCAGAGCCTTTAATAATAGGGGTATCGTCACCAGGAAATTTATACTCATTCAAACGTTCGCGTATCTCCATTTCCACCAAATCCAACAATTCGTTATCGTTCACCTGATCACATTTATTCATGTAAACCACAATAGCGGGAACACCCACCTGACGAGCCAACAAAATATGTTCACGGGTTTGAGGCATAGGCCCATCTGCCGCAGAAACAACCAAAATGGCTCCATCCATTTGAGCCGCTCCTGTAATCATATTTTTTACATAATCCGCATGACCAGGACAGTCCACATGAGCATAGTGACGCTTTTCCGTTTCATATTCCACATGAGCTGTAGAAATAGTAATCCCACGAGCTTTTTCCTCTGGAGCTTTATCAATCTGATCATATTTCATCACTTCCGCCCCACCTGTTTTTGCCAATACAGTAGTAATAGCCGCTGTTAAGGTTGTTTTTCCATGATCCACATGACCAATAGTACCTACATTGACATGCTCTTTATTTCTCTGAAACTTTTCTTTTGCCATTGAATTGTTCCTCCCTTTTTCTATTTTTAGTTAACTTTTATCTAACCCATTCCATTATTCAAATAAAGGATCAATCTTTACTAATAGCCAATATCTGAGAAAAATAAAACCTTTTTTTTAAAAATCATCTAAATTATTACTTTTATTACAATAGAATAGAAAATATAGTCCTTTATAATACTGATTTTTTACCTTCACCCTGGCCCACATCTTTTGCCAATAGAGGCCCTGGTTTTGATGAACTCCATCTTTCACTTTTAAAAAAACTATAACCGGAACTCTAATACAAAATCCGTAATTTTATACAAAACCCATAGACTGAAATCGCATCCCACGGGCCATACCCTTAACAACGGGTGGGCACGGATCCGCTGTGCCTCATCTTTAATCTTTGGAGCCCATGGCGGGAATCGAACCCACGGGCCATACCCTTAACAACGGGTGGGCACGGATCCGCTGTGCCTCATCTT
>JAPPLY010000054.1:0-11550 GCA_028819305.1 Bdellovibrionales bacterium | reverse complement strand
TAATCTTTGGAGCCCATGGCGGGAATCGAACCCACGGTCTCACCCTTACCAAGGGTGTGCTCTACCACTGAGCCACATGGGCCTTATTCACTTCCAAAATTAGTTAGTCACTCCCTTAAAAATACCTCCGCCTAAATTGGAGCGGGAGACGGGCCTCGCCTGCTTCGTTTGCTCGCATCACGCTCGCTCTCTGCGCAGGCCCCCCTCACTCGTTCAGAAAATCCTCCACGATTTTCTGTCCTGTATTCCCTGCTCCTTTAGTCGCAGGCAACACAGGGCACTCGCTCCCTTCGAGACCCGTCTCCTAATTTTTATTGATTCAACAATCCCCAAAATCAATTATTTACCACAAATATTCTAAATTGGAGCGGGAGACGGGCCTCGAACCCGCAACCCTCAGCTTGGAAGGCTGATACTCTACCAATTGAGCTACTCCCGCAATATCTTATAAAAAACAACAACAGAAAGAACTTTCTTTTTAGCATTTTTCACCGTTAAATCCAATAAAACTGAAACATTTTTAGAGGTTTAACTATCCCTTTTTTAGGGTTGGCTAGTTTAGACACCTTCTCCTCTTCTTTAAAAACCTCCCCATACCCATATCTACCCCTCCTTTGCTGTAAAATATTTAATTTTGATTATCTGGTTTTTTTTAATCCAAATAATATTGAGACAACTTTTGGAGGTTTACCCACTTATAAAGGGTATATTTTATGCGATAATAAAAATTAAATCCGTCAATATAAATAGTGATTTTTTTCATGCTCTAAAAAATACGAAAATAGGCTTTCACCTACTCCCGCTCACCAGTCGAATCCAGTGGGGATGTCACCTGTTATTATCAGTTCGATTCTTTCAAGAAACATTTTGCCGTATCTAAATACTTCAATATCGAAGATTTGAACTATGGAATGTTAAATCATAAGATTTAAAAAAGAGAATGGTCAGTAACCAAATCTGTCACTAAAGTTATAATGACCTTTAATCAGATTATCAAACTTTTTTTGTGGGTCATTTCCAAACCATTTAGGGGCATTATGTAAATATCGGTGCATAGCCATCATATAGAGTATATTAGCTACTGTCGAGAAGCTCTCCATATTAACCATATCCTTCACTTCTGTAGAACTCTTTTTACTAATAAGGTCCGTCAATATCATATTAGAATGTCGTTTTATGTACTCATTTTGAGCCCAGTATGCAGAAGCTTCAATAATAGAAGCATCTAAATTTTCCACTTTCTTAAGTTCTTCAAAGCAACAAGATTTAGTAAAATAATGAAATATCTCATGTGCTAGCACAGAATCTAACCAAAGTTCTGTATGATACCAATACTCGGTTTGAGCAGGCCACTGAACTATTATTTCATTTATATCTCTATCTGTATATGGGGAATAGTAAAGCCCTGCTAAATGGTCTGAGTCTGTGACATAGTCCACTTCGTCCCATGATTTTACAAACTTGACATCATTAAGAGGAATTTCAGGATTAAGAGGGTAATCTGGAAAAGTGTCCATAAAATGATGACACATTTCCTCATATATGGATTGGACTTTTTCTTTCCATTTTTCAGGAGTAACTTTAGCAGAAAAGTGACAAGGATCCAATCGTGCTGAAAAGCAAGGAGAACAAAGAACAAAGAACAAGACTACTGATAACAATAACCTAATTTTTCGTTCACCCCCTCTTTAATGTAAAGACTAAGGAAACTGATAAACAAGCCGTACCACACATCACACTAAACGGAAAGTAAAAAATCCACTTATTGAACTTCTTACTTTTTTCACATTTTGATTGCATAAGTTTTTACCTTACCTTCAGTGCGTAATAACCATCTACTAAGGTAAGAACATCATCTACAGAGACATTACTTTTTTCTCGTATCTATTTATAATGAATCGCGTCACTTTGTCAGACAAATCTACATACCGCAATACTTCTTGTATCTGTTTTGAAGAATCTACTGATTTCTTTTTTACCTTT
Organism: Bdellovibrionales bacterium; assembly: GCA_028819305.1. Classification (GTDB taxonomy): domain Bacteria; phylum Bdellovibrionota; class Bdellovibrionia; order Bdellovibrionales; family UBA1609; genus JANQSP01. The sequence continues at coordinate 9,567 of JAPPLY010000054.1, read as the reverse complement.
GCTGTAAAGTATTTAGTTTTTGTTATATGTTGCGCACGCACGCGGGCGGTAGAAAGAATCAGTCAGCACGGATTAGCAATCAATGTGCGGTTGCGCACGCACGCGGGCGGTAGAAAGAAACAGCAAGTGATTTTAATAATCTAATAAGCCTACCACTTAAAAAAGAACCAACTTCATACAATGGTGGAGAGAGTAGGATTCGAACCTACGTAGGCTAAGCCAACGGGTTTACAGCCCGCCCCCTTTAACCACTCGGGCATCTCTCCATCTTTGCTTTCAATGGAGCTGGGTAAGGGAATCGAACCCCCAACCTGCTGATTACAAATCAGCTGCTCTACCAGTTGAGCTAACCCAGCACAAACCAACCTGATTCTGTTTTGAAAATTCCGGCCAGAATGAGATTCCCACTTTCGCGGGAATGACAAGCCATCGGGAAAATTCAAAATAAACTCAATTTTTCTACCAACAAAACTACTATTTACTCAACCAGGGGGCCACTGCATAGGACGCCCACCTAAAATATGAATGTGAATATGATGTACAGTTTGGCCTCCATCATCTCCTGTATTGACCACCAAGCGCCAACCTTTTTCGAGACCCACTTTTAAAGCAATCTCTTTTGCTTTTAAAATTAAATGCCCCATGAGAGACTGATCCTTTGATTCTACCTCTCGGTGAGAAGGAATTTCTTTTTTTGGTATTAACAAAATATGAACAGGGGCTTGGGGCCTTATATCATCAAAAGCCATACATAAGTCATCTTCATAATAAATATTAGCCGGGATTTCCTTGCTAATAATTTTTTGAAAAATAGTGGAAATGGTTAAACCTCCTGCTGATAAGTAATTTGTATCGTCAAAAATCTAAAAAACTTTTATTTTGCTTCTATTTTACTTACTTTAGCGTATTTTTTACGGAATTTTTCAGCCCTACCCTCTGTATCTAACAACCGCTGTTGACCGGTGTAAAAAGGATGAGAGGCACTAGAAACATCAAAGGTCACCACAGGATAGCTTTTCCCATTTAACTCTGTTGTATTTTTAGTCTTTACTGTTGATTTTGTAATAATATGAAATTGGGTAGAAACATCTTTAAACACCACTTCCCTAAATTCCGGATGAATTTTCTTTTTCATAAAAAACCTCTTTATGTTTTATTTAAAAGTTTATACCAAAAACTGATAAGAAACAGAGCCTCCTCCTGAACATCTCTCCTCTTTAGAAAAAACAAACAAAACCCCTATCTCCATGAAATAAGTACAAAGATAAAAGATTAAGCCGAATGAGTATATCTCCCCACTTTCAATAAGCTATACTAAACTGATATACCATACAAAAGACAAAGACAACAAGCAAGTATCAATATACACCCAAAGGGTTTTATTTAGGCGAGCTTACAAAAAAAGCTACCACGAGAAAAATAACCAGGATAGCCTAAGCTCGCAAAAACCAAGCCCTGCAGAAAGCTCGCTCTCATAAAAAACCAGCCTTCATAAAAGCCTAGGCTCGTGAAAACAGGGCCAAAAATAGGGTGAGTATATATTAAATTCAGATATTTGACTTATGGGTGAAAAAGTAATTATATTGTATCCTGGTTTATCAGATTCAAACGATAGTTGATAAATTTACACTGCTGTATAAAACTTCCTGAAAAGGTGTGACCCACAATTATACTTGATCGTATTTGAAAATTCAGGATCTACCCCCCCTCTTTAAAAGGGGACAAACGGAAAAGTGGTGAAAAAGCTTATCCCCTTAGAAAAGGGGATCATCCCTGAAGGATATAAAAAGGCAAAAAAGTATAAAGGAGTATTATAATATAATGAGCAAAAAAACCAAAACAGTGCGTTTTCGAATACAAAGAAGATTAGGAGTGGAACTACCAGGTTTAGGTAAAGCAGGAGCTTTGGAAAGGCGTCCTTATCCTCCAGGGGAAAGAAGTGCCAATAAGAGAAAAAAGTATTCTGATTACGCGCTTCGTTTGGAGGAAAAACAAAAATTCCGCTGTCACTACTGCCTAAAAGAACATCAATTACGACGCTTTATTAGAAATGCTAAAACCGGTCAAAGTTCCAATTGGATTAACAAACTGGCTGGTCTTCTGGAAAGACGGCTGGACAATGTGGTTTTTCGTCTAGGATGGGCCCCTAGTATTCCTTCTGCCCGACAATTGGTCTCCCACGGCCATGTCCAAGTAAATGGAAAAAGAGTCAATATCCCTTCCTTTGTTTTAAAGCCTGGGCAGGAAGTCGCTTTGAAAACTAACTCAGAAAAAAATCAGATTGTTTTAACGGCTATACAAAACCCTCGTATGGAGACACCAGATTTTCTTAAAAAAGAAGAAAAAGAAGGAAAGATGATAGGAACCGTGCTGTCTATTCCGGGAACGGAGTACATTCCTTTTAGTTGTGATACAGGATTGTTGACAGAATACTATGCAGCCAGGAAAGTTTAAACTAAACTGGCTTTGGTTTTAGGTATCTTCCTTTCTGAAAGGACATGATTTTTATTTATAAGCTTCCTTCTTTACATCATTAGAAGAAGTTTAAAAATTAAAAAAACATTCCCTTTAGAAATAAGAACAAATAAAATGAGTCATTTTTATAAAGGAGTTTTTCATTGGCTAAGAAAAAAGGGAAAAAAATTATAACTTTAGAGTGCACAGAAGCGAGAAAAGAGGGTAAACCTCCTTCCCGCTACACCACCAGAAAAAACACTCAAACCCATTCTGAAAGGTTGGAAAAGAAAAAGTATAACCCTTTTCTCAGAAGACATACCTTACATAAGGAAATTAAATAAACCCTTAAAACCAGAGAGGTTACCTGTACTGAGATTGTACTAGGTTTTTACAGGACCGGTACAAGGCGACAAAAAAGAACAATAGGGCAAAGGTGATATAAACTGGAACAGCTATCTACTTTAAAAGATAAAAAACCCCTACAAATATTAAAAGAGTGGTTACAGGAAGCAGAAAAACATTCTGAGATACCTCAAGCAAACACTATGGTGCTATCCAGTTTATCCATGAATGCCTTTACAGATATTAGTTTTACAGGTAGATTTAGAGTTTCCTCGCGGGTAGTTTTATTAAAAGAAATTAAAGAAGATCAATTATTTTTTTATACTAACTATAAAAGTTTAAAAGGGCGTCAGCTTCGTTTTCGCCAACCCTGTGCTTTAAACTTCTATTGGCCTCCTTTAAAAAAACAAATTCGTTTGGAAGGAGTGACAAAAAAAATAAAACGAAGCTCATCTCTGAAATATTGGGAATCGCGTTCTCGAGAAAGTCAGATTAGCCAATACATTTCCCAACAATCAAAGAAACTGGAAAGTCGAAATGTATTAGAAAAAAAATGGCAAGAAACACAAAAGAAGCTCTATGGAAAAGACATTCCTTGCCCCTCTCATTGGGGAGGTTTTGTTTTCCTACCCCATTTAATCGAATTTTGGATAGAAAAACCTTATCGGTTACATGAGCGATTACAGTTTAAAAACAAAGGGCGATTTCCTTTTACTAAAAAAAAATGGCAATCCCAACTCCTTTATCCTTGAGATGAGCTTAAAAAGAAATGCCTTAAGTTATCTTGAACTAAAAATATTTAAAACTTTAAAAAATATGAAAACAGAAAAATTACTTAAAGAATTAAAAAAAAATCCATTTCTATTGGCCCCTATGGCAGGGGTTACAGACACCCCTTTTCGCTCTTTTATGAGAGAAATGGGTTGTGGTATCGTTACAACAGAGTTGGTGTCTGCTAAATCCCTTCAATTAAAAAATGAAAGAAGTTATAAATTAATGTCTTTTACGGAAAATCAAAGACCTGTAGGAGTGCAGATTTTTGGTGAAGAATTAAAGTCTTTAACGGAAGCGGCTCAAATTGTTGAACAATCTGGTGCCGACTTTGTGGACCTTAATTTTGGCTGTCCTGTTCCTAAAATTGTTAAAAAAGGGGCTGGTTCGGCTGTTTTAAAAGACCTTTGTTTTTTACAAAAAATACTTAAAACAGTGAAGAGGTCTATTTCTATCCCTTTATCTATTAAGGTTAGAACCGGCTGGGATCAACCTTCTCGCAACAGCCATGAAGTAGCAAAAATAGCCTATAACGAAGGGATTATTTGGCTCACTGTTCATGGTCGCACGCGGGTGCAAGCTTATTCCGGTCAGGCAGACTGGCCTTATATAAAAGAAATAAAAAGTAAGAGCCTGATACCTATTATTGGCAATGGAGATCTCATAAAAGCAAATCAAGTTTTAAAATTAAAAAAAGAAACCGGCTGCGACGGTATGATGATAGGGAGAGGGTGTTTAAAAAACCCCTGGATTTTTCAAGAAATCAACCATTATTATAAAACGGAAAATACAGAGTCCCTGGGGCAGCACTCACCTAATACAATAGAAAAAACGGATACAAATCCTAAAAACTCTTATAGAGCCTCTTCAGGAAAAAAAATAAACAATAAAAATTATATAAATATACTTAACAGGCTACAGTCTCACTTGGAAAAATTTTACGATGAAAAAATGTTTTTACTTCAGTATAAAAAATTTTCTACATGGTTTTCCTCTGGCTATCCTGATTCGGCGCGATTTAGGAAAACTGTTTTTCAAACGAGAGATAAAAAGGAAGTATTAAAATTAATAAATGAGTACTTCCATCGCGTTGATTTTAAAAAACAACAAGAAACCCCTTACGAACCCGCTTTAATGCAAGGGCATGGCTAACTAGCCGTTTCTGAAAAAGTTTCCTTATTTAAAATTTTATAAACAAAAATGAGTAGATTCCTTACTGAATATTGGGAAATACCTGGCAAGAAGAGGTATTATTATCTTTTAATTTTTCCCATCTCAGCACATAATCAATACCCTCTTCTTCTCCTACCTGTTGAATATTATAGTTCCCTGGCTGGCATCTGTATTTTTCCTCTTTATGGTCACAAAGCTGAAACATGGGATTAGGAACATTCATGGCTATAGCGGGATTAGTGTAAAGGAGCACAAGAGTTATAGATGGCAAATGTTCTTTTTTTATTCTTATACAATCCCCTTTTCTCCACAACACAACATTCTGTGAATCCTCTCCTTTTCTCATAGAAATAAACAACTGTATAGGTTTACCAAAAATTTTATGAGGTAAAGAGCTTTCTACATCAAATTGTAAAGTATATACTGCTTCAGGAGCTGTCTCTACATCTATGATTTTATCTACATTATAGCGTATCTGTTCCTTTATAAGATTTTCCACCGCTCTTCTTATTTCTACACTAAACTCATTTGTTAAGGTTCTTTTTTCATTTACTGTGAGCATTACTGTGTCTTCTTCTGGAACCTTTATATTTTTAAGGTTAATCATCAAAGCTGTATTGATATTCTTTAGACCATGTTTGTATTGTTCATCATCACTATAAATAGTGCTGATTATTTTATCAGCTAAATCTGTTTTGTCTTGTTCTGTAACAACTTGTTCCCACTTGATTTCTATATCTTCAAATATTTGCTTAATAAGACCTTGTTTTTTTCCACTTGCACTTTCAAAAAGTAATTCACGATCTAAGAATAGTCTTAAGTTTTTGACAACACTTTGTATAATAAATTGAGCTTTGTTTCTAGCCTTAGTCATCGGATCATCAGAAGTTTTTATAGTATCTTGAATTAGGCTAGTCACCTCCTGCTTGAAACGACTTAAGGCGTCGTTTGTTATTTTACCTATTTCCATATTCATCATAGCCAAAGTAGCTGTGACAGTTTCATCTGTTATACCAGCTCTTACTTCTGCCCCTACCGTCTTAATTTCTTCCTTTACATCCTCCCTTGTTTCTGTACCTGCTGCCTTCATATCTGTCTTTATATCTTCCATCCATTCTGTTATATCCTTTTTTGCCCTCCCGATTGTCTTACCCATTTCTTGATTAAACCAGCTTATAGCTTTATTAGCTTCTTCTTCCAATGTAACTGCATCTGTTTTGTTTTCTTTTATAACTCCTTCTACTTGACTTCGAAACTGAGATAAAGCCTCATCTACAATTGTATTAATATCTGATGTAAAACGAGTCCTAGTGTTCTGAATGACCGTATCTAAATCACTTGTTAGAGCTTCTTTATCTAGTTTAACTTGGACTTTCCGTTCTCTTTTTTTCAAAATGTTTTCAGTATGATTCCGAAACTCTGTTGTGGCTTGTGCTAAAGCTTTACTAAGCTCTGCTGTAAACTGCCTTGTCGCTTTCTGAACCTCTTCACTTAAATCTTGTTTCATTTCCTGATGTACAGCCATTGGCAGTTCCCCAGACGGAGAGAGCGGTGCATGTGTACTTTTACTACAACTAACTAAAACAAACAAAAAAAGAAAACCAATAGGGATGATCCTGTTAAATATTCCTTTTCTTTTTTTAATAAATATTTTCATAGGTATGCACTTTTCTCTACTCATTTGAACTTCATCATGTACTATGATATGCAAGTTTTATTCCATAATAAAAGACGACTCCATGTTGTTAAACACTATTACCACAGAAGAAAAGAGCTGTCTTTAGTGTATTATTTTTGTACAATGATAAAAATATTACTCGTTTTCTCTTAAAAAAAGAGCTTTTTTCAGGAGAGAATAAGAGGCAAAAGCGAGTTCGGCTTCCCTTTTACAGAGCTAGATTCCCGTTTTCACGAGACGGAAGGCCCTTAGAGGACCTTCTGTTTATCAGATATGTGGCAAAATGCATGTTTGAACCTTTTAAATCTTATTCTCTCTTGAAAGAAAGATAGCTTTATTTATAAAGAAAACACAATCTGGAGGGTATAAATCAAAAAAACATTTTGAAAAATGATAAAATTAAATATAAGTACTTTAAATATAACAATTGAAATAAAATATGAAATTAGCCAGTATTAAATCAGATCATCGGGATGCTGACCTTATTGTAGTCTCTTCAGATAACAAGAAAGGAGTGCATGCCAAACATATTGCAAAATCCCTAAGGGAGGCCATCGAAAATTGGTCCACCGTAAAACCCGCCTTAGAAGATTTATATAGAAAACTCAATCAATCCCAAATAAGCTCTCCTTTTCCGATTCAACTAGAAACACTAACTGCTCCTTTACCGAGAAGTTTTGCATGGATAGATGGTTCTGCTTACATTCAACATATTAAACTGGTACGAAAAGCCAGAGGAGCTCCCCTACCGGAAACACTAGAAACTATCCCTTTAATTTATCAAGGAGGAAGTGATATTTTTTTAGGCCCTTATGACGATATTCCACAGGAGGATTTTTCTCACGGAACCGATTTTGAAGCAGAAGTGGGTGTCATTGTTGACGATGTCCCTATGGGGGTCAGTCCTGAAAAAGCCTTGGAGCATATTATTTTATTTACACTGATAAATGATATCTCCCTTAGAGGTCTTATTCCAGAAGAACTAAAAAGAGGCTTTGGTTTTTTTCAAGGAAAACCCTCTAGTAGTTTTGCCCCTTTTGTCGTAACAAAAGAGGAATTAGGAGAGGCTTGGAAAGAGGGACGTATTCATTTACCTATGTTAGTGGAGTTCAACGGAAAACCTTTTGGGCGAGCGCAGGCCGGGGAAATGCATTTTCATTTCGGACAAATCATCGCTCATGCTGCTAAAACCCGAAGCTTAAGCGCCGGAACGATTATCGGCAGTGGAACTGTTTCCAATCAGGACAGCTCCCTTGGATGTAGCTGCCTTGCGGAAAAAAGAATGTTGGAAAAAATTAATACGGGAAAAATAACAACAAATTTTATGAAAATAGGAGATCAAGTAAAAATAAAAATGTTAAACAAAGCCGGTCAAAATATTTTTGGAACCATCAAGCAAAAAGTCTCTTCTTGTTAGTACAGTTAGTGCCATTCTCCCTATTTATAATGATCGTGGTTCGATTCCTATATCTACAAAGACCAGGGTTTCCTGTTGATTTTTCGTCCACTCAAAGGTTAGAACTCTTGGAAAACCCAGAAAAACTGATCTCCAAGGAAACAGAAACCATACTCTTTGGATTTAAAAGGAGTAACCGAAGTGAAAAAAGTAATAAATGAACCAAAACCAGCCAATAATAAAAAAAAACGCCTCGTGATATTAGCTTCCGGGACAGGCACTCTTTTTCTTAGTATTGTCAAGTCTTGTAAAACAGGTCACCTTAAAGCAGAAGTAATCCACTTAATTAGTGATCATAATCAAGCCCCGGTTTTAGAAAAAGCAAAGAAGGAAAACATATCTGTAAAAATTTTAAATCCTAAAAAATTTTCCTCTTTTTCTGACTGGGACAAAGCTCTTTGCCGTTACTTAAAAAGCCAAAAACCAGACCTAATTCTCCTGGCCGGATTTATTAAAAAAATAGGACCAGGGGTTTTATCCTTTTTTAAAAACCGTATTTTAAATATTCACCCCTCCCTTCTTCCCCGTCACGGAGGGTATGGCATGTATGGTGTTCATGTTCATCGTTCTGTTTTGGAGGTAGGAGATAAAAAAACCGGAATCTCTATTCATCTGGTATCTGAAGAATACGACGCCGGCCCTATATTAGCTCAAATAGAGATACCGGTATCTCCTAAAGACACTCCTGAGTCCCTTCAAAAAAAGGTGAAACAAATAGAACCCACTTTTTATATTTCTACATTACGAAAAATCCTCACTGGAGAAATTCCTTTAAGAAAAGATACCAATCCAGAAGAACATAATATTTAAAAATTTTTAACAAAAGCCATTTTTCCATTTTTAGTGATACAAAGTAACAAAATCCGTATTTTAATCTTTCAATATTCGGATCTCGGATTTTCTTCTCTAAAAAGTAGCTCAAAAACCCCTTCTTTCCCCTCCTTTGATATTGCACATATAAAAGCACCATGAAAAAACATAGAAATACCCAAGTTTCCTTAAACTTACATAAGATATACAAATCCCGTTTGAAATACCAAGCTTCACTGTTAACAAGTTTTAAAACTGTAAAGAGAAAAAACTTAAAACGAGTTAGGACCTTAAAATAAATGTGGCGGTATCCTCGCTTTATAGCAAAAAGTATGTCTGAAGCTCTTAAGTTTTTTTCTATTTAAAGGTTTGTAGGCTTTTGAACAAAAAAAACTGAAATGTAACTAAAATATTCAAACCAAATTTTTTAAACAGGATTTTAATAAAATGGCCATATACACCAACCATCACGATCAGTTCTTTAAGTTCTTCTTCTCCAAACCAGAACTGGCTCAAGAATTACTTGAGCTTATCTTCTCAGAAGAAGAACTAGAAACTTATGATCTAACAAAACTAAGAGCAGAGCAAGATTCCTTCCCCGACGGTAGTAATGCAGATCTCGTCTTCTCCCTTCCACTTAAACCCTATCAAACCAGGGGAGTCATATCCCCTGCCTCCACTCCTCTTACTTTTAAAGAAAAAATGAAAAAACATTCAAACTCTAATTTAAAATCCGAAGTTCGTATATTTATTCTGCTTGAGCATAAAGCCTCTTATAATGTAAGTCTTTTTGAACAGCTTTTCCGGTACCAATATCTGCTTATGGAACAAAGCTTAAAAGAAGGAAAAGCTCTGATTCCTATTATACCTGTAGTTTTCT
>JAPPLY010000020.1 GCA_028819305.1 Bdellovibrionales bacterium | reverse complement strand
CTTTAACGCATTGCTTGATGCTTAGCAACTGTCCATATATGAGGGACATTCCACATTCAAATCATTTTTTTTCTTTTGAAGACATTTTAAGACATAAGAAAGTGGCTTATTTTCAAATGAATGTGAACGGATATGGTGAGATTTCAAGAAAGATTGGGAGGATGATACTTCAAGATTTAAAGGTGCTTTCAAATCAAATACAAGCTGGACAGAAACACTTTTCTTATGATTTTTGTTCCTGTTTCATTGATGAGTTTGGCTCATTTGCTACTTCTGATTTTGCTGATTTTCTTAAGATGGCAAGGTCTTCAAGGATAGGACTTCATCTTTTCTGTCAGGGTCTTTCCGATCTATCAAGGCTTGGTTCTGATTTTAAAAATCAAATTATTGGGAACACAATTAATAAAATTTTGTTTCGTCAGGATGTAGGAAATGATGCAGAAGAGTGGGCTTTAATGGCAGGAACATTTTCTTCAAAGAAAACAACTTATCAAATCAGTGGATTGGATACAGAAGAAGAACTCATTGGAACAGGAAGTGTTAGAAAGGTAAAAGAAATGAGAATAGAATTTGATGTATTTAAAAAACTATCTCAAGGCCAGGCGGTTTTGATTGATAAGTGTTTTCACAGAGAAGATTTATTCCAAGTTTGGAGACCAGTTTTATGAAAAAAAATTTCACTTTACTCGCTCCATTTGACCAACACTGCTTTTTCCATTAGCCATGTAAAACATTTCAGGAAATGTCGGGGTATTTCAAGCCCCCGTGTTTTTTGGTAAATCAGGTAATCGTCATCTTGCTGTGCTTATGCCGGGGTATTTCCCAGTATTTCAATTTGTGGCTACATGGGGCTATATATTTGGCTACACGGATTTTTCTTGGTTAGGAGCTTCTTTGGTGGAATAAAAATTGCTATTATTTTGCGACATGACCTGAAACAGGATTTTGGTTATAAATGAACCTGACAAATAGTCTTATTTAAAGATTTTTCGATTTATTTTTTTGTTGCGTTGTACATATACAGTATTATATATTATATGTATAGATAAATGAAAGCGCAAAGTATCCATACAGATAAAATACAAGAGTACTCTAAATTACAGTGGCAATTTCTTGAACGATCTGAAGCCAAGTTTTTACTAACTGTTTGTGCTCATTAGAAAATGAAATTCTTAAAACAGGAATAAGCTTGTCAAAAAATAATAAACTTAGTTAAGTGAATATACTGAAACTAAAATAGGAGGAGGTATTTTATGTTTAGTCGTTCAAAGCCTAAATCAAACTCCCAAGAGGATACTCAAACAGACACACAGGATCAAAAACCAAGTGTTTGGGAATGGTTAATTCATGGGAAGGGCTCTGTTTCAGAAGATTGGCAATCGGCTGAAAAAGTTTTACAAGACGATTCTGTTAAGAAAAGTATTAAAGAAGTTGATGAAGCTTTTAAAAATTATCAAAAATCAAAAAACGGAACAGAATAATTAATAAGGTTTTTTAATGCTTGAATTGGATAAACTACTTTGGGTTATCCCAGGGGTTATATTTATTTATACATATAACAAAAAAAGACCTATTGATAGTATTAATTTATCTGGTTGGTCTTATTTGTTTTCTTTAGTAATTGTAGCATCTATTATATGGTTACCTATTGATATCCTATTAAGTGGTAAATTGAACATTTTTGGAGAATGGAAGTGTTTAGTTATATCAGCTATATCCGGATTTATCGCTTTTTTAGTAGCTTTATTCTTCACTTCTATTGGTAGTACTAAGATTCTTAGTTGGTCTTACCTGCTTTTTTTAATGATTATAACAACTCTTATATGGTTACCTTTTGAATTATTGTTAGATAGTAAATTCAATATTTTTGGAAAATGGCAAACTATAATCATACCTTTTACATCTGGTTTGATTGCTTTCTTAATAGCTTTATTATTTAAAAAACTTTCAAAAATTATATCCTTTAATGTGCCAGATGTTTTTTTAACAAACTGCGTTCAGTGGGAACATGAGTTTGTTATATTAAGCCTTCAAAATGATAAAATCTATATAGGTATTTTATTAAAATACCCTGATAATTTAAGATCAAAGTATGAATCTCAAGTACTATCTATCATACCCGTTATCAGTGGAGGTAGAAGTCAAATCACAAAAGAAGTTGAATGGGGAACGTATTACCCAGTAGACGATTTAGGTAATTGTGAAATTATTATTCCAAGAAGTAAAATAGTTACTTTTGGAAAATTTAATAAGAATATTTTCAAACATTTTACAAAAAAAGATTTTTCAAACGGGTGAGGATTTAAATTTTGAACCATGTTATTATGAAATAACCAACGCTAATACTATTTTTGTCAGAAAGCTTAGACTGTAAACTTAAGGAGAGAATAAAATTGTCTAACTTAACAATAGAAGAAATAAAACGAATAAAAGAATATCTAGGTAGAAAATTATCAGAAGGACGATTGATTCTTTTTACAGGGGCAGGTTTTTCTGTAAACGCAAAAGATAAGCAAGGACGGAATTTACCTTTGGCTAATAAATTAGCTCAAGAAATTGCACACATAATAAACTTAGATGATCCAAAAGTCACTTTGAAGGATGCTTTCCATATAGCAAAAATGAAAAAGAGAAAGGAAGTTAGTAAATATTTAAAAGAGCGTCTTAATGTGGATATCAACTCTTTAAATGAAACATATAAACTGTTAATTAATCAACCTTGGTATAAAGCTTATACATTAAATGTTGATAATTTATTCATGGTAGCTCATTCTAAATTTAGGTTCAATCGTAAGATTGCTTGTATATCCAATCTTACACATAATCAAAATTCTCGTATAAACACACCAAAAGATTTGATCGTCATGCATATCAATGGAATGCTAGAAGATATTCCTGATGCAGTTACTTTTTCTCAAGAGCAATATTTTGAGAGAATGACTCTTACAGACTCTTGTTATAGTATAATTGCTTCAGAAATACTACAATATCCATTTATATTTTTTGGCAGTAAATTAGACGAAGATATATTATGGAAATATATTTATTTAAGAAAGCAAAAAGGCTCTATTAGGAATTTAAGAGAGTTTAGACCACTTTCATTTATTGTAATTCCTGAATTATCTCCATCAAAACAAGCTTTATTAAAAGAACATAATATAAAATGGGTTCCTCAAACCTGTGAGGAATTTGCCAAAAAATTTTTATACATACTTGAATCAGAGTCTAAAATAGGGTTTATAAAAATACAAAAAGAATCAACTGAGTCTAAAATAATTACAATTCCTATAGTTTCAGATCTAATTAATACAGATGCACACGGATCTCCGAAGCAGTATCTTCTGGGTGCAGAACCTTCTTGGAAAGACATATATTCTAACTCTATAATCGAAAGAGATAAAGAAAAAGAATGGATTCAAAAAATTACTAAATATGTAGAAAAAAATAAATCAAACCCTACTCCTGTTTTCATTTTTACTGGAACAGCTGGAGATGGGAAAACATCCATTGCTATGAGATTCGCCGCCCACTTAACAAATAATCAACACACTGTAGGTTGGATTGACCGTAACTCAAATATTCCTCCTAGTGACATTGAAAAGCTCACAGAAAATACTAAAAATATACAAGTATTATTTATAGATACACCAGATATGTATGGTTTAAAAATTTCTCAAATAGTCTCAAGGTTAGCTTTAAGAAAAAATCTTAAATTTATTGTACTGGTTATAAGGAGTTCTAAATTGGATAGCCTTGTTAAAACTCCATTATTTGATTCTTCTATTCCTATCAAAGAATTTGTTACATATAGATTAACTGATACTGGAATGTCCCTCATATATGGACAGTTGCTAAGCATCAAGCAATGCGTTAAAG
>JAPPLY010000041.1 GCA_028819305.1 Bdellovibrionales bacterium | reverse complement strand
ATGGTTTATATGATGTTTATGGAAATGTATGGGAGTGGGTACAGGATAAGTGGAGTAGAGAGTTACCGGGAGGAAAGGATCCTTTGAATAAGAGAGGGCTTTACCCTGTTCTTCGTGGCGGTAGTTGGGACAATAGGGCTCAGTACTTGCGTTCCGCGAATCGTTTCAGCTACATCCCGGATTACTGGCTCAACCTTATCGGGTTTCGCCTGGTGAGGACCTTGTAAGCCTTTAGGACTTTTACCCTTTTCCCCTTTCCTGAGTTCGTCCTTTGAGAGAGAGAAAAAAACTTAAGATATTGTAATTACAAAGGTTTTTAATTTTTGCATTAAAACAAAGATATACTACCGCATTTTATTGATATTTCTTCTTTCCTCATAAGCCTCATTTTTTCATCCGGTATTTTCAAATCCGATCGGTATATTGTGTTTTCTAAATCGGATCTAAATAAAAATCTTCTTTTAAAGAGTGAGGATAACAATTTAATTCTTGTGTGGATTTGATTCCTTTTTGAAGCTGTTTAAGGCCGGTGAAACCAATCATAGCCGCATTGTCTGTGCAATATTTCAAAGGAGGTAAAATGAGGTTTATATTGCTCCTACTGGCCCAAGACAAAGCTTGTTTGCGTAAACGGGAGTTAGCACTGACTCCTCCAGCAATAGCTATAGATTTAAGACCGCTTTGTTGTATAGCTCGATCCAGACGGTCTATTATTTGGTTTATTACAGCGGATTGAAAGTCTGCGCATATATAGGGAATAAGTTCTTTATTTTCCAAGGGTTTCATTTTTTGAATTAGGTGAATAGCCGAAGTTTTTAATCCTGAAAAACTAAAGTTGAGGCTTTTTTCTTTTAATTTTATTTTTGGAAAAGAGTATCTACCTGGGGAAACAGACTGAGATATTTTATCCATTTGGGCTCCTCCCGGGTAACCTAGGCCCAGGGATCTGGCGATCTTGTCTAACACTTCTCCTGCCGCATCATCCAGCGTGCGAGATATTAAGTAATATTGTCCAAAGTCTTTCACTTCAAAAAGATAAGTATGCCCACCACTTACGATGAGAGATAAAAAAGGAAAGGGCAAAGAAACTGATGGAGTGTCTTGATCCCATAAAAAGGGGGATAGGATATGTCCCTCAATATGGTTGACAGCTATGTAAGGTTTTTTAAGGAGCAAAGACAGGCTTTTTACTGTAACCAGTCCCACAATAAGAGAGCCTACCAGTCCTGGACGATTGGTGACAGCTAATTCGTCTATATCCATCCATGTGTGATTTGATTCTTTAAGAGCTTGTTCTATTAAAGGGAGTAAATAGTAAGCATGATTACGACTAGCCAGTTCGGGAACCACCCCTCCATAGGCTTGATGGATCTCATCCTGGTTTGATACCTGGTTAAATACGACAAATCCATCTTCCCTTACAATAGCGACAGCCGTATCATCACAGCTGGTTTCCACAGCCAAAATTTTTTTCATTTCTTTTTTGTTTTTACAGATAGTCGTTTTTTAGCTTCTTTAGCTTCTACACTATTGGGAAAAGACTCCACTACTTCCCTGAAAAACACTTTAGCCTCTTTAGGCATTCCCAGTTTTTCGAAACATACACCTATTTGAAAAGTGGATTTTTTATAGTGACTTCCTTTTTTATTTTTTTCGCGATATTTTTCATAATTGATAATAGCGGCTTTCCAATTTTCTTCTTTAAAAAACTTTTCCGCTTTTTCAAAAAAGTTTTCCGGGAGTTTTTTTTCCGGTTTGGATTCTTTTTTTCTTTCTATCTTGTTAGAAAGAGCAGCGACCTGTAGCTCCAGGGCCTGGATAAGAGCCAATAAGCCTTGTTCCGTTTGGTCCATTCGGTCTTTTTGTTTTTTATTGGCTGTTTCTATTTGCCCTCTTAATTCCCGGATACTGGTATCTATAAGTGAAAATTTTTCTGTCACAGAGACACCGTCAATAAAAACACCTTCTTTCCTAATAGAGAGTTTTTTTTTGGAATTCGTTATTTCATTAGAGGGCTCTTGTGCAGGGTCTGAATGAGAAAGCTTCATGTCTTCCATCACTTCTTTGTGGGTGAGTAAACACCCTGATAAAAAAAAGAGACTAGCAAGTAATCCGTATATTCTCATATTCCCTCTCCTGTACTCATTTTGAATCGGCTCAGATTTTCCGCTTTCTCAGCCCATTTTATGGACTCATTAAAGAAACGCTCTGCGGAAATATAATCTCTTTCCTGGATTTTTTTTTCGCCTCGTTGGTAATAATTTATTGCTTTCTCCCAATAGGATCCGGTGTTTTGTTCTGCATTAACTTTCCGGGCAGCTTGGAGAGCCGTCTTTGCAATGCTGTACTCCAGGAAAGGTGGGTTTCCAGCACAGGATATTAAGCACAAAAAAGCAAAAGTAAAACAAATTAACTTCATTAATACATAGGTACGAAATTCACTCTCCGGTTTTTAGAATGATCTACTTCTGAAAGGGGTCTTTCCTCGCCGTAGCTAATAACAGATAAGCGGCTTGAGTCTATGCCTTGTTCTACTAAAAAGCTCTTCACGGCTTCCGCTCTTCGGCGGCCCAGACCAACATTGTAAGCTTCTGAACCCATTGTATCACAGTGACCCTCTAACTCTAGGCTGCTTACTTCGGAATGGCTTTGGATCCAACTTAAATTTTCCATTAAAGTCTGTCTTGTTTCTTCTGACAAAGTGGAGCTATCATAAGCGAAATAAACGGTACTTAAACCGTCAATGGTGCCGCTATCACTGCCTTTATTATCTGAGTCTATATCTTGAGAGGAAATGTCACTGGCTTCTGCTCCTGTAAGTTGATTTTTATCCTCTTTTAAGGTGGTGCATGAAATTACAATAAGGTATAAAAATATGGTAAATAACTGTGTCATTTAATCCCCCCCGCTTAAGTGTTTAATTTAATTATATAATACCGCTCAGGTCAGGAATTTGCAAACTCCAAACTGCGTTTAAAGTTGGGAAAAAATTTATAGAAACCACAAAATCCTGTCCCCGTGGAGTTTTGTCCTCCCCGTGGAAGCGGGGATCAAACAAAATTAGTATAACTCTAAATAAGCATCACGAAAAGTAAGAAAAAAATTAAATTATTTCTTCTTCTCTGGTGTGTTATAAGATCAAAATCGGGTAAATGCGTCGTGGATTTCTATTTTAAAGTTATTGTCTTTGTTGTTAAATCACTAACCAGGCATTGTAACTTGACTTTTTGCCTGTTTCCCATGATGATCGGCCCCAACAATCAAGCTAAAGGGTAACATATATGACTCCATCTGAAAATAAAGAAACGAAATGGATTAAAGATCTGGTGCGTTTGGAACAGAATATGGAAACGGTCGGGGAAATATCTCTTCCTGAAAGCCAAGCATCTAAGGAACAGCTGGAGGAACATACTGTCGAATTTATGCGGCAATTACGTACCGCTTTTGCGTCTCATACAGCTGTTTTTAACCACATGAAAGGTTTTTTGGGAAGCTTAAGAATCTACGGTATTGCTGACACTCAAGCGGATTTTATGTTATTTCGTCATGGACATAAGCTGGTTTTTTCCGTTAGGGAACCGGGCTTGATTTCTGTGTGTATGAAATTTAATGATCAATTATTAAATGGTAAAAACCCTACCGAAGAACCATCTGATTTTATTAAAGGCGAGTGGGGCCCCTTTAATGAACTAAAATGGACCTATAAGGATCAAAAAATCAATATAGATTATCTTATTCGCTATTATATGACTGTTTTTGTAAAAACGAGCGTCAAGTAGCTTTTGCTTTATTCTTGAATAGGTATTCCAATTGGAATATTTGAGATAACCTTACCTTTATCTGAGAATATTTAAACAATAAAAAAACAAATAAGGAATGTATTTATATGTATAAATTATCCATAATGATTTTAATTTTAGGTTTAGGCTTAAGTTCCTATTCAAAGGAGG
>JAPPLY010000004.1 GCA_028819305.1 Bdellovibrionales bacterium | reverse complement strand
TCAATCCATAGTTTAACATATCTTTTCTGGATTCAGCAGGAATCCTGGAAAAAAGCTTTCAGTTGTATTAACCAACTAGATTCCCGCTCCCCGCTTTCGCGGGGACAAGTTTCGCGGGACGCGGGAAGCCACTAAAGTGGCTTTACGTTTCCTTGGGACGGGAGGGCAATGACTTGCCTTTTTGTATAAATGTATTTCTTCAGGAAAACAGTTTGCCGGCTGAAGGTCCAAGGCCATTGGCTTTCTACCTAGGAAAGACAAGGGCCGTCCTGAAAGAGGCAAATCTGTTTTCCTGAAGGACACATTTACTGATAAATGATTCTCCTCGTGGCGACGGGATTCCCGTTTTCACGGGCATGACAGGCTTTCGCGGGACAGACACCTTCACCCGGGTAGAAGGCGGGTGGAAAGCTCTTGCACCTTTTTTCTTAAAAGCTGATGTTCCGTCTGACTTAAATGAGGGTCTTTTTTTATCAGCTTAAGAGCGGATTCTTTAGCCTGTTGTAAAACCAGACCATCTCGTACCAGACTAGCTACTTTAAACTCAGGAAGACCTGCCTGGCGAGTTCCTAGAAACTCCCCTGGTCCTCTTATTTCTAAATCCGCTTCCGCGATTTTAAATCCATCACTGGTTTTTTCCATAATGGCTAAGCGAGAGGAAGCCTCATTGGAAAATCCATCAGAAAGCATAAGCACACAATAGCTCTTATGTTCTCCTCTTCCCACACGACCTCTTAGTTGATGTAATTGCGATAAACCAAATCGGTCTGCGTGCTCCACAATCATCATACTGGCATTGGCTACATCCACACCCACTTCTATCACCGTAGTGCTCACCAATATCTGGACTTCCCCTTTTAAAAAAGCAGACATAACTTCCTGCTTTTCAAAAAAAGATAAACGACCATGTAATAATCCTACTGTAAAATCAGGAAATCGCTCTTTTAATTTTTCATACTCTTCTACCGCATTTTTAAGATCAATATGCTCACTTTCTTCAACTAAGGGATATACAATATAGGCTTGACGACCACTTTGAATTTGAGATTCTAAAAACTCCCATACTTTTTCTCTTTTAGAAGGATAGGTTTTTCTAGTTACAACTGACTTTCTACCTTTTGGCATTTCATCAATAACAGATACATCCAAATCTCCATAAAGAGTCATAGCCAAACTCCGGGGAATAGGTGTCGCTGTCATCACTAAAAAGTGAGGATGCATTCCTTTTTCCTTTAATAAACCCCTTTGATGGACTCCAAAACGATGCTGTTCATCAATAATCACAAAGCCTAGTTTTTTAAACTGCACCGATTCCTGAATCAAAGCGTGGGTCCCTATACAAAGGGAAGTGTATCCACTAACCAGTTTTTCCAATATGTCTCTTTTTTCCCGAGCACGGGTTTTACCTGTTAATAGCGAGATGTTTATACCTAGAGGTTTTAGTAAGGAAAGAGCGTTGTTATAATGCTGCTCCGCTAAAATTTCTGTAGGTGCCATAATAGCACTTTGAAAACCGTTTTCTATCACCGAGCAACAAGACAGTAAAGCTACAATGGTTTTTCCACAACCTACATCTCCTTGAATAAGACGATGCATAGGCTGTGTTTTTTCCAAATCCCGCTCAATTTCTTTTAACACTCTTTCCTGAGCCGCCGTTAGAGAAAAGGGAAGAGAGCTTTTTAATTTCTCAAATAAGGCAGAAGAAGGTTTTATAGAGTAAGTGTGCTCTTTTTTTAATCCCACCTTCTTCATTCCCATATAAAGTTGTAAAAAGAAAAACTCTTCAAAAATAAGACGCCTTTGTGCCGGAGAACAAAATTGCAGATAATCCTCCACCTGATTTTGCTCAGGCTGGTGAATACGCTCAAGAGCCTCTATTTTACTCATAAGGCCCTTTTCCTCTCTAAGCCAGGAAGGCAAAGGATCAGAGTTTAGAAACTCCTTATTTTGTCTTAAAGTGGAAAAAGCAGCAGCAATCATCTTTCTTATTTTATTTTGGCTCACTTTTTCCAATTCCGTATAAACAGGAATAAGGACATTTTTTTGATCTTCATCCTCTTTTTTAAAAGGATAGATATCAGGATGATGAAACTCAGGCTGGTTTCTATAATAACTCACTTGTCCCATTACTTTGACTTTCTGATCTATTTCCATTCCATCAAAGTAACCCCTATAGGGAAGGCGGAAATATTTACAAGTAATCCATCCCCCATCAGTTTTAATAATCATCTCGTACATGGTTTTTCTTCCTCGTAACTTGAAGACCTTTTTCCGCGCAACATAGCCGTACATAGTTACATAAGAACCTGGTATCAATTGTGAAAAATGCTGAACTATTCTTTGATCTCTATAAGTTCTAGGGTACCAATGAATTAAATCTTGTAAGGTATATATATCTTTTTTGGCAAACACTTCTGCCAAACGAGGCCCTACCCCTTTTAAATATTGAATCCGTGACTCTGGATTAAGAGTTTTTATAAATGTATTTTTTTTTTCTGCCAATGAAATACCTTGATAAAAGTGAATAAGCAAACTTTTTCAGAAATATATAATAAAAAATTATATTTGGTATAACAATAAGAAAAAGTTAAAAAAAAGCCTTTTAAAGCAGCTGAAATGAAAGAAACACTTCTTGATTAACAACACTATTTTGTTATAATATGATACTTAAGAATAGTGATCTTCGCTTGTTTTCATTAGTCTAAAGCAGAATGACTTTTACAGGGGTGAAAAAACAGGGGTTACATTATAGCGCATGAAAGTACTAACTCATATTTGTTTACTTTTATCTATTTTTTCCATTTTATTTAATCATTCAACACAAGCAATAACTTCTCAACAATTAATAGGGCAAAAAACAGAGCAAGAAACAAAAGGTTTGGCTCCAACTTTAGCAAAAACCTTAGCAGAAAAAGAACAAGTTTTTGTAAGAATTGATAAACCTAATATCGGACAAGGCTCTGGTTTTTTTTTAGGAAATAGTGAAACACTCGTTATCAGCACCTATATGCTGGATGTATTTACTATACTCTTAGATTTTATAGGTTCTATAGAATCTGCCCGAACAAGCCCCCGGGGAACTCTATCTGAGGTATATATAAAAAGTGTAGAGACCTCTTTTACTTTATCTCATGTAAGTCCCATTATACAAGATGTACGGAAATTTCTTACTGCATCTCATTTAGAAACTATAACCCTTATACATGAAGGAAACATATTGAATTTGGAAATAACGGATATAGCTTTATCCATCAAAGACAACATAGCCGTCCTAAAAGTAAAAGGTTATAAAGGACCTTATTTACAAATTGCAAAATCCCCGGTTCATAAAGACAGTGAACTTTATGTCGTAGGTTTCCAGTCTGAAGATTTAACAGTCATAAACGGAAAAAACATTCCTCAAAAACAGAGGCCGAGACAAATAACGATCGCTGGAGACCAACTTACTTTAAATAGTATCAATGGAAGCCCTGTATTAAATAAAAATGGAAAAGTGGTAGGAGTTGTCACAGAAAATTTTTCCAATTTTATTTTTGCAAACAAAGTAGGGCATCTGACACCCTTATACGAAGAATCTAGCTTCAGAGAGGTCAGTGTTGACGAATTAAAAACGAGAGTCACAACAGAAATAAAACAACTATACAAAAGCGCGAAAGAAGGAGACCTCTGGGCTATGTACATGATAGGTATGGGACTAAAGTATAAAGCTGAAAATACACGACATGATGAAATACGCGCACATCAGATATATCGTAGTTCTTCTTTTTGGTTCCAACGAGCAGCCGATCACAACCTTTCACCTGCTCAGCTGCAACTGGGATTACTATTATATTTTGGACTAGGTCTTCCAGTAGATAAAAAAAAGGCTGCCCTTTTATTTCAAAAAGCGGCACAAGACTCTACTATTGCTCAATTCCTATCTGGTCTGATGCAACACAATAGCGCAGATCTTCCTGAAAATAAAAAAAATGTTTTGTTTTTAATTAAAAAGGCCGCAGAACAAGGTTTTTTATTAGCTCAGCTCCTACTGCTTGAAATATTTATGAGTGATAAGAAGGATCCGAAAAGCACAGAAAAAGCCGCATTTTGGCTTCGAGAAGCTAAAAAACAAAATGTAACTTTAGCTACATTTGGAGAGAAAGCTATACCAGATATTATATCACAAAGCCGACTCTTGTTTAGCCCTTCCAGATGTTCAGGAGGTTTTGAATAAGAAAACTTTTTCAGAACCGATAAGCATCGTTAATCTTTACTAATAGGTTTAAGTGTAGGAAATAAAATAATATCTCTTATACTAGGTTGATTAGTAAGCACCAATATCAGTCTTTCTACACCTAAACCCACTCCCCCAGTGGGGGGCATACCTACATCAATAGCTTTTGCAAAATCGTAATCCATAGGATGTGCCATGCCATCCACCTGCCTTTGTTTTTCTTGCTCCTCTAGTCGCTCTCTTTGATCCAAGGGGTTATTTAACTCCGTATAGGCATTACCTAGCTCCATTCCAGCTACATAAGGTTCAAACCTTTCTACCAAACCTTTTTGAGTACGGTGTTCTTTCGTAAGAGGGGACACTTCTTTTGGGAAATCCACAACAAACACAGGATTCCAAAGATGTTTCTCCGCTGTTAACTCAAATGCTTCCATAATCATAGAGCCACGGTTCGTTTCTTTTTCAAAATCCGAACCTAATTCTTTCATTTTTTTAAATAATTCCTGATTGTTCATTTGTTCCACTGAAAATCCTCCCCATTTTTCAATACCTTCTAAAACACGAATTCTTTCCCAAGGGGGTGTAAAGTCCAAAGGGCGACCTTGATATTCCAATTTTAAACTTCCCTTTACACTTTGCACTACATGACAAACTAATTCCTCAAATTGTTTCATTTGTTTTATATAATCCGTATAGGCTTCATAATACTCCAACATCATAAATTCCGGGTTATGAGAACGATCAATGCCTTCATTTCTAAAATTTTTTCCTAACTCATATACTTTTTCAAATCCTCCTATAATCAAACGTTTTAAATAAAGCTCAGGGGAAATCTTTAAATAAAAGTCATGATCTAAAGCCCGATGGTGGGTGGAAAAGGGATGAGCCACCGCTCCTCCATATAAAGGCTGTAACACAGGAGTTTCCACTTCAATGAAACCCTTGTTATCTAAAAAAGAACGTATTTCCTTAATGACACGAGAGCGTGTAAGAAAAACTTTTTTGGACTCTGGATTCATAATCAAATCCAAATAACGACAGCGGTATTTTAATTCTGTATCCTCCACTCCGTGATATTTTTCAGGAAGAGGTTCAAGACTTTTACATAAAATTTGAAAACCACTACAGCGTAAAGTCAGCTCTCCTTTCCTTGTACGAAACAAGGTTCCTGAAACACCGACAATATCTCCCATATCCACTAAAGAAAAAAGCAAGTTAGATTGTTTATCCAACTCTTGTATTTTAAGATAACATTGTAAAGTGCCTTCTTGATCTTGAATATTGAAAAAAACGGCTTTTCCCATGCTTCTTTTGAGCATTAGCCGTCCAGCGGTTTTTATTGTTTGCTTAACATTTTGTCGTTTCTGATCGGTAGCTGATATCTCCTTTTCAGCAACAGACTCGCCCGCTTTTAAATAATCATACTGTTTCTTAATTTGAGAGCTGGTATGCGATCGCCTAAAATCATGAGGATAAGGATCCAGATCATTTGCCAAAAGCTTTTTTAGCTTTCTTTTTTTTTCTTCTTTTAAAATATTATCTTTTCTTTCCCCTGTCATTTTACTTGTTTCTTCTTTCTTCACTTTTATTCCTTAGTTAGATACTTTATAAATATCCATTATCTCCCTTAATAAAGGAACAGCTTCATTAAAAGGTCTTTTAAAAGCATTTCGCCCTACGATACTACCGAAAGAACCTCCTTTGGCCAGCTCCTTAATTTCCTGAATAAACATTTCTTTTTCCTTTGCCGGCCCTCCACTAAAAATAACAATTCTTCTTCCATTAAAAGCAGATTGAACAATATAATGAACACGACCAGAAAGTGTTTTTAAAGTTTCAGGGGTAACTATATCTTTTACTGTATCATTCTCTATATAATCTGAAGGGGGTTTTACTTTTATGATGTGCGCCCCTAATTGAGCCGCAATATGGGCTGCATAAGCCACCACATCCAAGGCTGTTTCCCCTTTTTTACTGATTCCTTTTCCTCGCGGATAAGCCCATATTACCACTGCTAGTCCACATTCCCTCGCGTATTCGGACACTTGAGCTATTTCTTCGTACATTTGTTTTCGTTGTTCACTTCCAGGGTAAATAGTAAAACCCACCGCTGCACACCCTAATTGTAAAGCTGCTTCCACTGAAGAAGTAAGGGCCGGAATAGGGGCTGTAGAATCTTTATAAAGGCTATCTGAGTTATTCACTTTTAAAATAAGAGGAATTTCCCCGGCAAAGTGCCTCGCTCCCGACTGTAAAAAACCCAAAGGAGCCGCATAAGCACTACAACCAGCAGCGATAGCTAACTTAAAATGATAATGAGGATCATAGGGACTATCAGATACTAAAACAGTATTATTATTTTCTTTTCGCGCAAAACTGGGAATAGGACCATGTTCAAAACCCTGATCCACCGGCAAAATCACCAGTTTACCTGTTCCGCCCAGATAGCCATGATTTAATATGCGTGCCAAATTACTTATAATACCCGGGTTTTCCGATTCATAAAAACCAAGCACTTTTTTTACTTGAGGGGTCATAAATGGAAAATTTAGCTTTATTGAACACTGAAATCAAGTATCTTTATACGAATCCATTGAAAAAGACAGAAGAAATAAGTTATTATTAAGAACGATGAATCAAGAACCACAAATAACAATCTCTGTAGAGCCAACACCTAATCCTCAGTCCATGAAGTTCACCATCAGTCGAAATATCACCGAAGAAACATGGGAAACAGAGGATATAACAAAAGCGGGGCGATCTCCTTTAGCTCAAAAAATACTAGGGTTTCCCTGGGCCTCCAAGGTGTTTATTGGATCTAACTTTATTACTATTAGTAAGGAAAACTGGGTAGAATGGGAAGTATTGGTTGATCCTCTTTCTCAAATGATTAAGGAACATATAGAAAGTGAACAAGCTATCTTGCACCCACCTGTTTCAGAAGAAGAACAAAATAATAAAATGGAAAGTCCTAACAACATTTCGAGTACGGATTCTCAGACAGTTCAAAAAATTAAACAAATTCTGAAAACGGATATTCAGCCAGCGGTCTCTATGGATGGAGGCTTTATTACCTTTGCTGGCTATGAGAAAGGAACTGTTTTTTTAAAAATGCAAGGAGCTTGTTCTGGTTGCCCATCTTCTTCCATCACACTTAAGCAAGGAATAGAAACCCACTTAAAAAACCAAATACCAGAAGTACAACAAGTGGTGGCTTTATAAAGTATGGTTTATTTTTACCTCCCCGTGATATTATATTAAGTTATACTTGAAGTGGTGGGTTTTAGTTGGGCTTCCTGATCCCACTGTTGCAGTGGTTGGGTTTTTGTGGGATTAATAAAAAAAAATATAGTAATACTCAAACACAACCAGTATAATGAGATAATGACCGTATTTACATGGAAATGACAAATTATGAAAAAAATTATAGAACTTATTACTATTACCTTAAGTATAGCCATACTGCTAACGGGCTGTGGTGGTACGATATGCAAAGGGGAAAAAAAGAAGGTTTTATTTGATTACGATCCGATTTTTAAAACGGTTGATATAGGTGGCTATCCCACTTATCACGAAAGAGCTTCCTGGGTTAAAAAAATTATTGTTAAAAAAAATGGTTTTATTGTTGTAAACTCGCAAAAATTTGCAGGTTATAAAAAAGTCCCTTGCGAAGAGGAAAGTAAAAAGGGGCAATTATGTCAAAAATATTATAAAAGCACTCTCTATCAGGTGAATTCTTATATAGAAGGAGTAGGATATAAATATTGGGGAGATGTTCCAAAAAAGGAATGGGAATTTATAAGCCAACTAGAGGACCAACCATCACAAAAGCCGAATCTATATATAAAAAATTGTAATTTTTCCTTATTCGGTTCTTTATTAGAAATATTATTGGCTATGAAGCGCGCTTAAAAAGTTAATAAGCCTTACGCTTTCTTTGAAGACGATCAATAAAGATAACCAAAGGAGTAGCTACATAAATAGAGGAGTAAGTTCCTATAATGACACCCACTCCTAGGGTAAAAGCAAAATCTCTAATAACTCCATCCGTAAAAAACCACATAACAGATACGGCCATCATTGTAGTAAGAGAAGTTAATAAAGTACGAGAAAGCACATCGTTAATAGAGCGATTGCATAATTTAAAGAAAGATTCTTTCTTTCCGAAATATTCTCCATTTTCCCTAATACGATCAAAAGTAACAATAGTATCATTAAGTGAGTACCCGATAATCGCTAATAAAGCCGCTAGGGTTTGCACATTAACTACTAAATGAAAAAGAGCAAATACCCACATCGTTAAAATGGCGTCATGGAAAAGACAAATCACCGCTGCAGGAGCATATTTGTAATCAAATCGAATAGCCAGATAGATTAAAATCATAATTAAACTATAAAAAACAGCTAAAATCCCTTTCTGTCTTAGTTCAGATCCAATTTGTGGCCCTACAGAATCCACTTTCCGTATTTCTGCACCTTGAGCTGCAAAGTCTTCTTTAAGAGAATGTATTAAATTCTCCATCACTAATTGGTTTTTTCCTTCTTCTTTTTCTGAAGAAACATTTTCTACAAAGATTAAAAATTCATTTTGCTCATCACCAAAAGTTTGTACAGAAGGTTTTGAAAACCCTTGTGTTGATAAATAAGTTCTTATTTCTTCTACCGTAGGGGCTTGTTGAAAACGAATTTGAACTTCATTACCGCCAGCAAAATCAATACCATAATTTAAACCATTGATAATAATCCACACTAAAGCCACTACAGACAACAGTAACGAAGTAGTTGTAATAAAAGGAGAGGATGATAAAAAATCAAATTTTGGTTGCTTCACTTTTTTACCTTTCTCAATTTCCTAAAATATACCCCTCGGGTATGTTAAGCCCCTCTGGGTTTATAAACTTTTTAAATGAAACCAACGAATAAAAGTATTTAAAATAGTGCGAGAGACAAAAACAGAGGTAAAAACAGAGGTGACAATCCCACAAAAAAGAGTGACTGCAAATCCCCTGATTGGGCCAGTTCCAAAAGACATCAATACTATACATACAATAGCCGTTGTGATATTCGCATCCAGAATAGCCGAAAGAGCGTACCGGTAGCCATCTCTTACAGCTAATATCAAAGCAGAACCTTTTTTTAATTCTTCTTTCAATCGCTCATAAATAATCACATTGGCATCCACGGCCATACCAATCGTTAAAATAATACCAGCCACACCAGGTAAAGTGAGAGTTGCCCCAAGAGAGGTAAGCAGAGCCAGTAAACAGAGTATGTTCATACATAACGCGATATTGGCTACTACACCTAATGTGCGATAATAAAGAAGCATGAAAATGATCACCAAAATTCCCGCAAATAAGCCCGCTTTTTTCCCTTTTTCAATAGAATCCCTACCGAGAGTCGGACCCACTGTGCGCTCTTCCATTTTCACCAGACGCGCAGGAAGAGCACCTGCCCGTAACACCATTGCAATATCTTCCGCTTCCTTACGAATATCCTGACTCCCTCGCCCCATACTGATACTACCCCTATCCGATATACGAGACTGAATAATAGGCATGGATTTTAATTCTTTATCTAAAATAATGGCTAAAGGTTTTTTTATATTATTTCCGGTCAATTCGGAAAAAATCTTCCGACCAGATACATTAATATGAAATATCACTTCTGGATTGTTAAACTCATCTACCCCTACAAAGGCGGTTTGTAAAATATCCCCTCCCGCTCCACTATCTGTCCTTACCAGAACAGGTATTTTACCGGCTTGCAGACTATTGCTAGATTCCGCTCTTTGAAAAACCAAAATATGATTAGCTGGGATTTTATCCTTCAGATCTTCATTAATCTTTTTTACATATTCTGGATAGGGTAACTGTGGATTAAGAGAGTATCCTTTTTCCGCCTCTATTGATTGTACCCACTCCATTAATCTTTCTGTCGGTATCTCTTGATTCACCAAACGAAACTCTAACTTAGCTGTCCTTTGAATAATATCCCTGGCTCGTGCAGAGTCCTCCACACCAGGAAGCTGAACCAACACACGATCTTCCCCTTGAACAGTAATAACAGGTTCACTCACACCAAATTCATCAATCCGTCGGCGAATCACCTCTACAACTTGGTTGGCAATACCTTTGCGCAAGCGGATCAATTCCACTTCGTTGTAACCTACAACTAAAGAATGGTCCTCTAATCCACTTAATACTCTTAAACGAGCCCCCCCTAAAATAGAACCTGTGTACTCTTCCTTTATTATTTTTTCTGCCTTTTCCTTATCCTCCTCTTTACTTAAGGATACCTTTATTTGTCCGGTTTTTTCCTTTAAAGCGGTTATATCATTTACGGCTATTTCTGATTTTTCCAATTGGTCTTTTAAATCTGCTATCAAGCTTTTGACTTTATCCTGAATCGCCTCATCTGTTTTGACACCCATAACAAGATGCAAGCCGCCTTGAATATCCAGCCCATAAATGAGTTTTTCTTTTGAAACCCACCACTGATTTTCTTTAAACGAATAAAAATTGGGAAGCATCCAGGCTCCCGCTAAAGCAAGAGAAAAAAGAACAATCACCCACCGTATTTTATTGTTTTCAATCATTCATACACCTTCCTGAAACTAATAACTACCCCTATCTTTATTTCTTATTTTCCTTGGCGGCAATTTTTAATTTTCCTGTTTCCGGTTCCACTACAGAAGAAATTTGGGATCTTAAAATTCGAATACGGGTATTGTCTGCCACCTCCAGAGTAACAAAGTTATCTGTCAAACCATGAATGATACCTAAAATTCCACTAGAAGTAATAACACTATCTCCTTTTTTTAACTGATCTATAAGAGCTTGATGTTTTTTCTGCTTTTTTTGTGCCGGACGGATGAAAAGAAAATACAACAAAAGAAAAATAAACACAAACGGCATCATTTTTTCAAACAAGCTCGGTTGCTTAAGTGGAGTGGCTTCTGCTGCCCAGGCGATGGATAATAGTAACATCAAAACATAATCTCCTTAAAAAACAAACTTTACAAAGCTTTATTAACTAACTGCTCTTCTCTGAAGGATACATCACCATTGACTAAAGAATCAAAAATTCAAATATAAATAACCTAAAATGATTTTACTAACTAGATTTATATAATGTGTCAAGCTACCTTCAACTGTATTATTATTACAGCAATGCAGTATAATCACGCGAACACAGAAAGCACTTAGTTTTATCAACCGATTTTACAGTTAATACAGTATAATTACAGAACCCTAAGGCGCCCGTGCTGGAATTGGTAGACAGGCCAGGTTGAGGGCCTGGTATTCATTACGAATGTGAGCGTTCAAGTCGCTCCGGGCGCACCACTCGAAAACCAACACAAACTATCCAATAGATTGGGAAGGAACTACCTTGGAGGGATAAGAGGAGACAAGATCAATCTGATATTGTCAGCGAGTGCTTTCAATATGCAAAAGCTGTTAAGGTCTTTTGCTGTGTCTTTTTTGTTTTTGTTAAGAAAGGGGATTTTTTTTGTTTTTGTTGCCCTAAACTGACTTTTTCAGAACCGACTATTTAATAAAACAAATTATGGATGATATTCACCATTACCCTTTGTCAAATGAAGCTGAAAATACTCTTAAAAGAATGTTTAGGAGAAAAATATCAGATAAGGAAATTCTTAACCTCGTTATGGAAAAATATAAGAACGAAACTCTTGTGAATAAAAAAGAGACTAAAAAAATGGATGAAAAGCCTCGGATTATACGCTCAATGGGGCTTTTAAAAAAATCTTAAAATTCTTAGAGAGGCCAGGAGATGGGAAAAAGATTATACACGATCAGGTATCGTTCAGATAAATAATGTGTTTTGTTTCCATTAAATATTGTTTGAGATGGTGAAAATGAGGAGAAAATTTTAATTTATTAGAATTGGAAATCAATAAAACTGTTTTTGGTCCACATAAGCGACTAAAAAATTCTAATATATCACCCGAAGATTTTAAATGACTTTTTAATATTTTCATCAGAAGTTCTTCATTTAAAATCATAAATATATATTGATCTGTCGCCTTTCGAATAAAATTTCTTAATTCATATAATCTCTTAAAATCAGAAATTAAAATATACTGACTCTTATTTTGATTAGAAGGAGATAAATACTTTTTCAAATAATAAAAAGTGTTTTTTGTTTTTAGATACTGAACGGGAATATTGACAATGGAAATAGGATGAGATTTTATTTTTTTAGTGCTTCTTATATAAGATAAGGCTTTTTTCATAAGTGAATCGGAGACTTTACCCCGGGCCGAATGATATTGAATCAATACATGTTTTCCATATAGAGCATCCGAGGGAAGGATATTTTCTCCGCTTTTTTGAAAGAGTAAGGCTGCTGTTGATTTTTGCCGGATCAGTTCCAAATTTAATTGATGATGATCGAGTTTTTTAAAAATTTCACCAGAACAACGAAGGACATCAATGTCCACCCGACTAGGTTCAAAGTTATCAAAAAGAGACTTTATAATATGTTTATGATCTTTTTTCCCGTAAAAAGCAGAATAAATAAGATTAACCCCTAAAACACCCAAGGCTTCATACTGTTGCAAACGGGTTTTGTCCAATAAACTTATATGTAAAATAATTTCATTGTAAGAAGACATATAGTCATTTTGAAATCGAATCCCCATCCAACCATGATGATGATGAGATGTGTGAAATTTGCCGACGGTGCTGACGGCTACAGTATCAGCAAAAGCAAAAAACTTCGTATTATTTCCTCTTTTTTTCTTGAGCCTTTTCTCCAATAACCGATATTCATGATCCAACATTTTAAAGAGCCGACTTTCCGAAACATATCTCCCCTCCCTTCCATATATTTGATCGCTAAAAGTCATATCATAAGCAGACATACTTTTAGCCACAGTTCGTGAAGCTTTACCCGCTTTGAAAAAATGATTAACGACCTCTTGACCAGCTCCAATCTCAGCAAATGTCCCGTAAATGGAAGAGGTACTATTAATTTTCCTGGCTTTTTCCAAAGCGATTTTCTCAATGTATGGCATAAATTGATAATAACAGGAGATCAGCCGTATTTAAAGGATTTTTCTTTCTCTTTCTGGTTTGAGAGTACTTTTAGAAAGAGCATACGCAATAGGAGTACCTGTAGGAACTTCCACTTTAGTAATACCTACATCACTCAGATTCTCTATATGTTTAACTAAAGCTCTTAAACTGTTTCCATGAGCCGTAATCAATACAGTTTTACCTTCTTTAAGATAAGGGGTGACCGTATCCTTCCAAAAAGGAAGTACTCTCTCTTTTGTTTGTTGTAAGGATTCTCCTACAGGGATTTTCTCTATATTTTGATAACAACGATCTTTACCTTCCTGATAAGTAACAGGTAGAAGAGGGGGGGAGGTTTTATAATCTCTTCTCCAAAGCTGCACCTGTTTTTCACCGTATTTTTCGATGGTTTCCTTTTTACTCAAACCAGTCAGGCTACCATAGTGTCGTTCATTTAGTCTCCATGATTTGATAACAGGAACCCACATTTGATCCATTTCATCCAAGATAACCCATAGAGTACGAATCGCTCTTTTTAAAACAGAGGTACAAGCGACATCAAAGTTAAAATTATTTTTCTTCAACAAGGCTCCTGCTCTTTGTGCTTCTTCTTTTCCTCGCCCACTCAGATCAATATCTGTCCACCCGGTAAAACGATTTTCCAGATTCCATTGACTTTGCCCATGACGAACTAAAATTAAATTATAAAAAGACATATATACTATACCATTCCGGTTTGCAGATTTCCGTCGTCTCTGTTTTTCTCCCAAGGGAATAGAACCTCTGAAGAGCGCAAACTCCTGACCTGTGCGATATTCTTACCCTCACTGTTTCCATATCATTACAAACATCATAGCAAAATATCTAAAAAGACCCAAAAGAAAGATGAGGCACAACGGGGGACTCACCTTGTTTTGGATCAATTTTAAAAGCGATATATCCTGAAATAGAACCTAATGGTGTTTTATACCTTAAGCCAAATCCAGAAGAATGCCTATAAGGTTGTTCAAAAGTTTCTCCTGAAATAGTCACAATTCCTCCATCATAAAATACCGTACCTGTAAAATTTTTACTGATAGAAAAACGTAATTCTGTTTTTAACAACAAATAAAAAGAAGATCGCCTAACAATAATCTGGTTAGCATCATCAATGGGGAACTCCTCCTTATCAGGCACTCTCTCACCTGTAATGAGGCCATCAAAACCTCTTAATGAATTAACCCCTCCCAATATAAAAACCCTGCTAACCGGAAAACCCCCATGTTCCAAACTATTCATATTCGCAATAAATCCACCTTGAACACTATTTGCCCAAACCCAATTGTTAAAAAGCGAGCGAAAATCAAAGTGTTTTACTTCCAGCTTCATAAATTGAATTTCTTCTGAAGCCGGCACAACATAAAAAGGACCAGAATACTCCATAAATATTTGTGATAAAAAACCGTCAGAAGTGGATAAAATATTATTTCTTTTATCAATTTGGAGAGAAATACCTGTAGTGGAAATATTAAGTGTATCGCTATCACATAAAGGAGAGGGAGGTTTTGATGTATTGCAAATTTCCATTTTTTTTAACTGTGTTCTTCCCTCCCAACTTAATAGTTTCCATGTCAAAGTAATAAAGTCATCAATTGTTCTTTTTAAAAGAAAGTTAACATTTATGGAATCTACAATATCCGTTATATTACCCTCCTGTATTGTATAAGTGTGTGAAAATATTTGAGAAGAATTAGATATATTAATATGACCATCAAATCCCGATCCCAAAAAGAAAGGCTCTATATAACTCAGAGATACCTGATGTTCTAAATATTCCGGTGCTAAGGAGTCCAGTTGCACATATTTCGCAATATTAGATTGTAATCTAACATTTGAAAAAAAACGACGTCCTGTACCCATAATATTTCTATTTACAAACTCAGCAAAACCCCTGGCCGTTAAGGTTCTTTCTGTATTCACACCTAAAGCAAAACGAACAGACTTCGGTTTTCTTTCCTCTACTTGAATGAGGAGAGTTCTATCCTCCGCACTTTTATCCTCATCTTCCGTTAAAATCTCAATCCTGGAAAAAATACCTAGATTTCTGAGTTTCCTAATTGAAAATGCTATTTTCTCAGGCGTTAAAATATCACCCGATTTTAAAGATAGATTATTTATAATAAAACTTCTCCTCGTGAGCTGATTTCCTTTTACGACAATATTATCTATTCTCACTTTAGCTTTTTCTATAATATTAAATTGGAGAACGGCAGAAGAGGTTTTTTTATCATATTGTACAACCTCCTCCTTATTACTTAGCTCCATTTCAATAAATCCAGCTTGTCTATAAACGCTAATTAAAGCTTCAATGTCTTGCTCTAAATAAGGGATATTCATGCTTCCATTAACTTTTATTTTCATCAAACGAGTTAATTGTTGATGGGAAAAATACTTATTCCCTTTAAAATTTATACTCTTCACTCTCGTCAAAGGCCCTTCATTTAAAATCAAATCAACAATAACCTGATTTTCCGAAACATTCGTGACTCTGATATGCGCGTTTGCTTGCAAATACCCTTCATTTTTCAATGAGTTAACAAGATTTCTCACTCCTTTTTGAATATCTATATTGTAAAATAATTTTTTTCGTATAAGCGGACCACTGTAATTAGAAATAAAATCAATATAATAACGTCGGGGTTTGGAAAATTGACCAAACAATTGTATTTTTTTTATTTTCATTTGCCTATTTTCTTCAATAAGAATTAAAACCGTTTTTATAAAATGTTTATTATCCTGATGAACTTTATGTTTCAAACGGATATTTGCGTAACCTCTTTGCAGGTACGATTCTTTTATTTGTGATAAAATTCTTCTGATTAATTGACTGTTATTAAAATATTTTTCATATTTTTTTTTAGAAAGTAAGTGATATCTATCTAAAGCCGTGTTCCCTTTGAGAATAAACCCATATCTATATGGATTATTTATTATATAAGAGATGGTTAATTTATTACCAGAAAAACGAAACAAAGGTTCTGTTATTTCCGGAAGAAGCACTTTCTTTTCTTTTAACATAAGGAGTATTTTATTATAGATCTCATCAGAGAGTTTTTTGGAAAACACCTTATTCTTATATTTAAAAAGTGCTTTATTAATAGAGGATTGTAATTTTAAATTCTTTGTCCTAATTCTAATATCATCTATAATAATATCATTTCCCGGTGGTTTTTTCAGACTTCCTTTTGGATTGATCGCAAAACGAGATAAATGGGAAGGTGGTGTTTGTAATGGTGCTACTGGCGTTGCTTTAGAAACCAGGGAGTAAGTAAGAAATAACAAAATAAAAACCAACAAAAAACAGTTTTTTTTTTTAGAAATCAATTTGATACTCCAAATCCAACCCTATAGTATTGGTGCTTATATCACTGCCCTCCAATGGGTCTTCGTTACGCCATAAACCAATAATAGATATACTTTTATTTATCTCGTATTCCATTTTTATATCGCTTTCAGGACTATCGTCCAAAATGGTTTGGCTAGCTGAAAGATTTAATCTGTTAAACATTTTTTTTCTTAAAATTAATTTTGTTGAAGTTGTATGATCTTTTGAACTAATATGCGGCACAATAAGAAACTGATCCACTCCTAAAGTATCTTTTAGCTCCCGATCAATAGCTTTTTGAAATAAAGCAGGACCAAGATGATAATAAGAATATTTTGCCAAATTATCCATTGTATTGCCTTGTTTAAAAGTGGAACGAGACCCAAAAGCCAAAAGAGAAACAATTTCATTTTCCGTCATACTAGGCGTACTGGTTAATGTAAACACAGGCGCACTACCTCTACCTTTTACTCCTAATAGAATATTATGCTCATGAGGAAAGTCATCATCATCTCTTTCTTCCCGTACAAAAGTTTTAGCTCTTAAATCAACCATAGGGTTAGAAGGTTTATCAGAAAAATAGGAAATACGAGAAGATAAAATCTCAAACTCATGATCTCTAAAAATAAGAATACCTCCTGGCAAGCCTGTCAGTTTTCCTGATAAAAGAGGCTCAAGAGGAGAGCCGGTTATTTTCACCTGCCTACCTGTAAATAAGGATCTAACAGTAGAGTTTTCTACTCGTACGGAATTCACAAGAGATAAATCCAGCTGCATTTGAATTGGCTCAAAACTATCTTCATTGTCCTCCAATAGAAAAAGACGCTGACTCAAAAGCACTTGATTAGATTCGTTAGAGATAAATTCTTTTTCTATTCTTGCATTTTCAATGTTGGCCTTGATTCCTAAAGTATAAGGGAAAAAGCTTCCAGAAAAAGAAACCTGACCAGAACCTTGTGCATAAATTCCCGGAAGAGAACTAAATTGTACCCGTGAAAAAGACCCTTTTATATTTACAGGCACTTTCCCTTTTCCTGGAAAAGTCACATTTCCCGCTACCTGTAAAGCCCCTCCTCCCATCTTTGCATAAAGAGACTGAAAAATAAGCTCCTTTTTCTTCCATTGCATATCCGAGTAAATTTCTTCAAAAGGATCTATACTGGGATGTAATTGAATAAAACCATTTTCCAACCGTACCTTTCCAGTTGGAAAAAAGGAAGATATTTGTGAGCGCATCTTCAAATCCACTGCTAAATCCCCTTCCCATACTCTAATAAAAGGAAAAAGGAAAATTAAAAAATCCAACTTAATATTTCCTTTAATATTAATATTGTTCTCCTCGTTTTGTGTAATATTTAAAGACTGCTTTCCTGATCTTAAAAAGATAGGATCTGTTTGAATATTCCCTTTTTCCAGCTTCACCGAAAAGGGAACCTGGTTCACTAATTTATATGAATTGGCATGAACAGTAATATTATTCACAGCAATACGGCCCGTTACAGAAGGTGAAAACTGACCTCTCTGATAAGAAATATCTATATTGCTATTTATACTAGATTGAAATTGATTATATAATTGAGTAGCTTCCACTTTTGAAAGAAAAAACTCTTTTATGTTTAAGTTATTTGTTATCGCCTGAAGCTCTACAAAACCATTTTTATTATAAGGAAAAACAAATTTTTTAACATTTAATTTATCAGCTAAAGTACCCTTTGCTTCTATTTGATCTCTCCTGATACGAAGATGTATATCCGAGTCTTTTATGGGATAACCTTTATAAAAAGAATCTGTAACCTTTATTCTGGCTTGAGTGAGTGGACTTAAAAACCAACCATTTAAATTCATTGTAAAATCCACTATTCCTGTTGTTTCAAGTCCTATAATGTGTGAAATATTTTTAGATTCCTGTAAATGCAATCCTGTTCCTACCATCTGCGCTGTCATATTTCCTTTTGGATCCACCTCCCCATGAAAAACAATCTTTCCTGCTTTTCTCAAAAATTCCACTTTTTTTGTTTTTACATGACCTTCTCTTGATGTCAGTTGAATGGTTGCTTTATTAAAAAACTCTCTTTCCCATTCCACTTTAAATAATTGCGCCTGTAAGTTATAATTGAGCGCATTGATTTTTAAAGGCCCATTTAAGTAAGCACTTACAGTCCCTCTTCCAGTTATCTCAAAAGGAAAATACACTCGATCTTTTAAAGCGTATTTTAAGTCTTCCAAGTTAAGATAAGGAAAATGGGCAAACACCTGTATAGTATTCTCAGGTATATTAATATTAAAGTTACCTGTATATTGAGATTTTTTAATTTGACCATTTATATTTCGGAAATGCAAAAAACCTTTTTCCGTATAACTTAATTGTGTTTTTACATTCCCCATATAAAATTGACTTAAAACCAGACCATCTATGTCCAAATCAGCTTGAATATTGATTTTCTCCTTATCTACAGAGATGGTGCCAGTTAATATTTTTAATATTCCTTTCGGATCTAGTTCCACTAAATTGTCAATATCAGAAAAATGCACAACACCTGTATATTGAGAAGCAAAATGACCTTGTTCATTTAATACACTATCTACACTGAGCAGAGAATCGGAACCAGACTGTATTATTGTAGTAGCTGTAAAAATATTATTTTCCAACCCCATTCGATTTTTAATTTTTAAATTTGGTATATTTAAAATATTCCATTTTTTCCCCTCTCCCCAAACCGTAAATTTCTTAAAATGAGCTGACCCTTCACATTCCACAGTAGGTTTGAAAAGGACTTTTCCTTCACACTTCCATTCTCCATTGATATAAGAATCAACAGGTATCTCCTTTAAATGAAAGGTTTTAAACAATTCGTTTAATTGGCTATTTTGCATAACTGCTACTTTTGCTTTAAAGTGATAAGGTTTTTGTAAATAAACTTTTGACTGTTTTAAATCCAATTTCCATTTACCTTCATTATAAATTTGAAATTTTTCAAAAGAGAGGGCTTGATCCTTAATGATCCCCTTCACCTGAACTTGAGATAGAAAGACATCCCAGGCGGAAAAGGATTCAGCAGATAAGTTAAGATAGCCTCGTAAACGGGAAGTTTTACGGTATTCTAATTGGCTATCCAAAGTGATTTTTCCCCGAAAAGGATTATCATACCCATCGGGGATTATCCCCGTTTTCACGGGGACAAGCTTTTCCGTACTTTTTGGTTCTTTCCTCCGAACAGCCAAGCCTTTAAATCTGGAGTTTTCAAATACGCTCGGTATAAAATCAGGGGTTATTATTTCCGTCACAGCATTTAAGTCTTCTGAAGTAAAAGAGCTTTTTATCACCATTCTACCTGAATCTATTTTTTGAGATTCTATCTCACCGTTTACAGTAGAAGAAATATCCAACCAGGAGTCCTGATTTTTAATCTTAAAATAAGCTACATGTACCTGGTTCGGTGTTATTTTTATATCAATGGAAGAGGAAAATACAGGCCGTTCACCCACTGTTATAAAAGGGGCGTCCGTTTGTATCGCCACTCTCATTGGATTTAAACGGATCTTAGCATTCAGTTCCCTGGTGGATATCACTCCCGTCTTAGTTGTGAATAATAAGTTCGTGTCTTTTAAAATCAGATGACTCACAGGCACTTTCTTTAAGACATTCATAGAAAAAGGAGTATTTATATTTACCGTTTTCCTCGCTTTGTGTTTTGTACTTATTTTTATGTCTGACTTTAATAAAGTAATTTTAGCAGATAATCTTCTACTTAATAGAGTGGTTATATAATCCAGCTCAACAATGAGATTACGCACTGTTAAAGGAGCCGGAAAGAGTTTTTTGTCTGGCAGATAAATATGGACATTTGTTATTTTTATTTTTAAAGGAAAAAGCGAAATAGATAATGTATCCCATTTTAGTTGATCCTCTTTTCCCACTTTTTTGATTTCAGATTGCATTTTCTCAGAAATGTACTGGACAGCTACCTGCTTCCCTTTTTTGTAAATTCTCCCAAATCCGAAGAGGATAAGAGGTATAAACAAAATAAAAGAGATATATAAAATAAATTTTCTGTTTATTTTTTTAATCAAAACTCAGATACTCCTTTTTCCCACTGTTTTAAAAGATGATGTGTGAGACGATAATTAGGTCGTACTTGTAATAAATCAGATAAAATACTTTTTGCCCTGTCTTTTTTTCCTAGACCATAATAAGCTTTGGCTCGTATGTATGTTAAGGCAAATACAGTATCAGGATCTTCATTGTATTGCACTTCCATTATGTCTAAAAAGCTTAAACAATCCAAATAAAACTCACTTTGCAAAAGCAAATCCAAGTAAAGCCACCGGGCGGACATATTATTTAAATGATCTTTTAAAATCTGTATAGCTATGTAAGGATAGCCAATAAATGAAAATAATAGGGCCATATCATAATTCTTCTCCGGATTTTTTTTGAGAGTGAGTTTAATGGATTTAGCTATCTTTTCCGCCTGTTTTTTCTCTTTTTTAGAAAGAGGAGGAGAGGAAATAATTTTCTTATCCAATAAACCCGTCTTCTTTTGTAGGATGAGTTGACGTCCCCATTTTTCCTGAAACTGAAGCCATTTTTCATTTATC
The DNA here is from genome assembly GCA_028819305.1 of Bdellovibrionales bacterium. Classification (GTDB taxonomy): domain Bacteria; phylum Bdellovibrionota; class Bdellovibrionia; order Bdellovibrionales; family UBA1609; genus JANQSP01. Next base: position 19,695 of record JAPPLY010000004.1, on the reverse strand, counting down.
TCAGGATTTTCCGGATCCAGTTTTTTTAGCTCTTTAAGAATTTCTCCTTCTTTTTTTAAAACCCCTTGGGCTTGAATAAACTCTAAATCCTCCATAAGTCTTATAAACTCTCGGTTGTTTTCTCTTCTTATTTGCTCTATCTTTTCCATCCTCATAGTCTTTAATTCCTGATAATACTGGTCCCATTTATGATTTGTGAGCATAAACGCTATTTGATCTTGCTCTAAAATACCCTTTATAAAAAAATCTCTTTTATCTTCAGGAATGGAAATTTTTTGAGATTCTAGAATTTCAATAATAAAAGTCCAGGGTATCACTTGATTATTCTGCAATCTTGAAATAGTTGTTTTTATCAAGAAACCATACAGTCCAGATTGATACATGAACCGGCATACAGCTAAAAAATTTTTAGGAGTATCAGGAATACTTCCCTTGTTTATTTTTTTAAGAATATTTTTAGCAATAGCAGAAGGGGAACGTCCTGAGGAGAGCATCTTTTGAATGTCTTTTTCAACGACAAGAACCATTTTGTATTCTCTCTTTTATAATCAGTGGTTATTATTACTTTCGTAATTTTCAAACGGAAAGCCACTTTAGTGATTTTCCACTCCCTTATTAACCAGCATTATTTATCAGGTTTCACTCTTTCAATATAGGTACTATCGCTAGTATTTACTTTCACTATATCATCTTTATTTAAGTGAAGAGGCACCTGTATTACAAGACCTGTTTCCAGAGTAGCCAACTTTGTTGCACTAGTAGCCGTATTTCCTTTTAAACCAGGATCTGTGTCAGTAATTTTTAACCGCACTGTTTTTGGTAGTTCTATCCCCACGGCTTGGTCATTTAACAAACACACTTTCACCACCATATTTTCTGTTAAAAAACCAACATGGGAACCTAAAGATTTTTCACTTATAGTCATCTGCTCGTAAGAAATACTATCCATAAAATGAAAGTTATTATTGTCTTTGTATAGAAAACTCATATCTTTATAGCTCACATCCGGCACATTAAATTTTTCTCCAGAACGAATAGTTAAATCAATATAAGTTTCTGTTACTAAATGCTTCAGTTTTGTTCTTGTAAATTGATTTCCTTTTCCTGGTTTTACATGTTGAAAATCAATGATAGTATAAGGCTCTCCTTTAACAAGAATTTTTAAACCCTTTTTAAAATGACTGGTGCTAACCATAATCCCCCTCTTTTTTATTTGTAATTAAACCATTTTCTATAATCAAATTACCCTAACTATTGTAAACTCAATTGCTGTTATTCCCACATTGATTTTTTAGAAAAGCTTAAGTCTGGTTCGCAACATGAAATTGAATAGATTCAATACGATTCAATATTCGCCTAAGCTTTTTGATCTTCTCTTGTTTCTCCTGTGATCGGGTACTAACCTGATGAGAGTATTCCGCTTTTTTCCTCACTTCCTCTGAAGGCAGTTCTTTTTCAGAACCCTTAGTAATAGAACCCTGTTGGTTTTTTACACCGTGAACAGCGGGGGTAGCCGTTAAAGTATTATAAGCGGCATGAGTACCTAAAACCGAACTTTTTGTCTCCCCCTTATCCAGATGAGAGGCAGAGGCAAACACAGTATTATAGGCAGAAAAAGAGTCCTTCCCGACTTCTCCACTCTTTGGTTCTCTATCTATAGGGGGAAGTTTTTTTTCTACTTTCTGAATATGTATCTTCCAACTTTTATTATAAGCATAAATATTTCTCATTTCCTGTAAGAACTGTCTGGCTTTAGCAAACTCTTTTCTATAAATTAAAGCTTCTATCGTTGCCATCTGCGCCTCAAACTGCTCCCTTTTCCTGCCAGATACTATTTCTTTAGGTATAGGATGTAAAATAGGAGGCCCTTCCTCTTTTATATCAGGAGAGGAAACAGAAATATGTTGAGCTACTTCTTCTAGATGTTTAAAAGCAAAACCTGTTTTATCATACTGAGCGGCTGTCATGGGTTCTAATTTTTTAACAATATTGTTCGCTTTTTCATTTTTTGGATCCAAAAATAAAACCATTTTATAAGCTTGTAGTGTTTTTTCAGGTTTCTTCAACCTCAAACAGACCTGCCCCAGCATTTTATAAGCAAAGAGATTTTCCGGAGATAAATCAACCGCCTTTTCCAGGGACTCCACGGCCAGCTCCAGCTTGTTCATATCCAAAAAAAGAAGAGCTAGTGCAATATGCCCTGAAGCAAATTGAGGATGCTCTTTTATACCTCTTCTACACAAGTCCAGCGCTTTATCCAAAGCTCCTTGTTTTCGATATAGATCTGTTAAAAAAACAAAAACTTTTGACTTGGGATTTTTCCTATAAATCGCCATATATCGCTTCATTAAGAAAGATTTAGTGGGTTTCATTAGATTAATAATACATGAACTCATCCTTTTTGTCAGTCGTTTTCAGTTGGCTTTTTAGGAAAGGAAGAATTATTATTATATATAAAATTTAAAATAGACCGATCCAGTATAAGATTATATAGGAGTAGGAGAATATGATAGTACTTGGCTTAGACCCGGGAACAGTACGAACTGGCTTTGCCATTGTAGATATAAAGCAAGACCCGTTTTCATTGTTAAAATTTGGTGTGCTATCCACCGACTCTAAAAAACCTTTAGAGCAAAGACTACTTGCCATCGGTCAACAACTAGAGACAATTTATCAACAACATACTATCTCAGACACAGCCCTGGAAAAGGTGTTTTTTGGAAAAAACCCGGATAGCGCTTTTAAGCTGGGCCAGGTTTTTGGACTCTGTACTTACCAGGCCATAAGTGCCGGTTCAGAGGTGTATCCTTATGCGGCCCGTTATATAAAACAATCTGTTACAGGTTCGGGAAATGCCGACAAAAAAGCGGTACAGACCTTTGTTCTCAATATTTTTAAAGTAAAAAAGAATAATATAGTAAATGACGCTACAGATGCCCTAGCAGTTGCTTTGTGTCATATCTACCAAAAACAAAATACAAACTTACATTCTTTAGCTTCATCTGTTCAAATGAAAGCAGGAATAAACCATGATTGCTTTTTTAAAAGGAACAGTTAAAGAAATAAACGAAGACACAGCTATTCTGGATGTGAATGGGGTGGGTTACGAAGTTTATTCTTCCTCTAAAACACTAAAAGATATTTTTATATCTGAAAGGGCGGAATTATGGATACACACTCAGGTCAGGGAAGATGCCATCAAATTATTTGGCTTTTCCTCTATAATGGAAAAAAAACTTTTTCTGGCCTTTATCGGCATTAATGGAATAGGCCCTAAGATGGCTTTGGCCCTTATTTCCTCTGCGCCATCTCTACAAGAGCTACTGAAAATGATCGAAGAAGAGGATATTAATAGTTTAACACGCTTACCTCGCGTCGGTAAAAAAAGCGCTCAACAAATTATTTTATCTTTAAAAGGTCAACTTAAAGAGGGATGGTTAGAACAAAATGAAAAACAACTAAATACACGAAAATCTTTAACTACAGCTCTATTGAACTTAGGGTTTCGTTCAGGGGAAATTCGCTCTGTTTTGGATCAGATAAAATGGAAGGATAATATGGAAGAGGAGCTAAAACAAGCCTTATCTTATCTCCAACCGGGGAATGGGTATAAATAAAATACTTTGTATTTTCCTGGGTATAAAGAAGGTAGATTTTCAGAAATAACCTATTTAAGAAGATCAAGCTTTTAATATAACTACATAATGAACTATTGAAATAGGAATTTATCAAAATGGACCAAACAATATCAGAAACAACTAAATCCAAAGAAGTGGAATCTCAAGCTTCATCTATACAGCACCTTCGCCCTATTGAGTTTAAGGAATTTCCAGGGCAAGATAAAGTCAAAGATAAATTAAAAGTTTTTGTATCTGCCTGCTTAAAAAGAAAAGAGCCTCTGGATCATTGTCTGTTGAGTGGCCCCCCTGGACTGGGAAAAACCACATTAGCTCATATTATTGCCAATACCCTAAAGGTGAATATCAAATCCACTTCCGGCCCCGCTATCCGAAGAAAAGGAGATATTGCAGCCATTTTAACTACAGTACAGGAAGGCACTGTTTTATTTATTGATGAAATACATCGTCTTACAAAAGATGTAGAAGAGTATTTATATAGCGCCATGGAGGATTTTTATATTGATATTGTTACAGGAGAGGGTTTTGGAGCACGCAGTGTACGTTTTCAACTGCCCCCTTTTACTCTTATCGGAGCTACAACAAGAATCGGACTTTTAAAATCTCCTTTTAGGGATCGCTTCGGCATAGTAGAACGGCTTTCTTTTTACGACAAGAAAGATTTAAGAACAATTATCTCCCGTTCCTCCCACCTTCTTAAGATTTCTATCACGAAAGAAGGGGCCGAAGAAATTGCCTATCGCAGCCGTGGCACGCCCCGTGTAGCTAACCGGTTATTAAAAAGAGTAAGAGATTTTGTGCAGGTACATGGTACAGGAGCCATAGATCAAGAACAAGCTAGACAGGCTCTGGAGTATTTAGGGGTAGATGAATGCGGCTTGGACTTTATGGACTTAAAAATTCTTACTTTAATGAAAGAGCATTTTCAAGGAGGACCGGTAGGGATAGACACTCTCTCCGCCGTGCTAGGGGAAGAAACAGACACTGTAGAAGATTTTTATGAACCTTTTTTAATTCAACAAGGTCTTATAAGAAAAACCGCTCGGGGGCGCGTTTTAACAGAAAAAGCAAATAGCCATTTGAAAGAAAAAAGTATAAATTCATAATGTAGTTCATATTTATATTTATTCTTATACTGATCTTGTATGATCCCCATTCTCTGCTCCTTGCTTTTGCAGGGATAATCAGTTTTGTGGGGCAGGTTCCGAGAGGACTGGAGTTTGTTGTTTATGTAAGCTTCCTCCAAAGGGTGAACAAAATTTGTAAACATGTCCCTGGGAAAATGGAGGATTTTTGACTTATTCGGTATAATCTAAACAAGAGGAAAAACTATGATAATAGGTATACCTAAAGAAATCAAACAAGCAGAAAACCGAGTTGGTTTAACAGAAAGTAATGTGCGTCAGTTAGTGGAAAACGGTCATCAAGTTTTAGTCGAATCCGGTGCGGGGAAAGGAAGTTTAATACTGGATACAGCCTACGAAGGAGCCGGTGCAAAAATAGTTCCTAAAAGGGAACATATTTATAGTCAATCGGAAATGATTGTGAAAGTAAAAGAACCTCTTCCGGAAGAATACAACCTATTACAAGAAGACCAAATACTTTATACTTTTTTACATTTAGCACCAGAACCGGAGCTAACTCAGGCTTTGTTGAAACAAAAAGTGAAGGCTGTAGCCTATGAGACCATCCAGGAAGAAAATGGCTCTCTTCCTCTTTTAAAACCTATGAGTGAGGTGGCGGGCCGATTGGCAAGTCAAATCGGCGCTATTTATTTACAAAAAGATCATGGAGGAAAGGGTATTTTATTGGGAGGTGTGCCAGGCGTTTTTCAAGGACATACAGTTATTATCGGAGGGGGTGTTGTAGGAGTTAATGCGGCCTTTATCGCGATTGGTCTGGGATCAAAAGTGACTATCCTGGACCTGAATCCTTCCCGTCTGGAGTATATTAATCACCACTATCATGGAAGAGTGCAAACTCTTTATTCCAACAAAGAAAATATTGAAGGGGCGGTTCGTACGGCTGACCTCCTGATTGGAGCGGTTTTGTTAGCGGGAAGCAAAGCACCTAAGCTGGTTACAAAAGAAATGATTGCCAACATGTCAGAAGGCAGTGTAGTGGTGGATGTTTCTGTAGATCAAGGAGGTTGTGTAGAAACCTCTCGCCCCACTTCCCATGAAAGTCCTACCTTTTTATATGAAGGGGTGATTCATTATGCTGTTCCTAATATTCCAGGTATTGTGGCTCGCACTTCCACTTATGCCTTAACTAATGTCACTTTCCAATACGCCCTGGACATTGCCAATAAAGGATTGGAAAAAGCTCTTCGTCAATCCCCCACTCTAGCCCGTGGTTTAAATGTATATAAAGGAAAGATAACTTATGAACCTGTCGCCAGGGACTTAAATATGGATTATGAACCTTTTTCGTAACTATTACCATCATCTACTTTCATTACATCCACCATTAAAAAAAGGCTTGAAACCGAACCGGTATGGAAATGGATGGAATATTTATGAACTATTTAATAAATCTGATGTATGATAAAAAGGAAGCGCAATGAATTATAGTCATTTTTTTTCTCGCTTTCTTTTTTATTCTTTTTTGATACATATATTCCTATTTGGATATATTATATTTAATCCTTCCTTTGATTTTTTGCAAAAAAAAAACACTCCCATTAAAAATGCGATTCAAGTAAATACGATAAGCTCGTCTGAACTGGAAAAAAAGGGAACCATAAAAAAAGGGCCTACAACAAAGAAAAAAAAATCGGCTCAAAAACAACCCAAAAAAGCAGTAAAAAAAGAAAAACCAATTAAGAAAAAACCAGCCCCAAAAGTAAAAGTCAAAAAACCAAAAGCTAAAAAAAAGCCAGATACGGAAACGCTTAAAGAAACACAAAGCAAAGCCATGGATAAAATAAAGGAATTAAAAAATATTGAACAAAAGCAACACCAAGCTCTGGATAAATTAGAAGCTATGGAGAGTATTGAAAAAATAAAAAAAGAACTAGAACCATCTGAACAAACACCCCCTCATGTTTCCAACGCGACAACAGAAGGGATGGAAATGGGGTTTCAAGAACTTAAGTATTTTACATCTCTAAGAGCGCATATCAACATGTACTGGAGCCTTCCTCAAGAATTAGCGGATAGAAATTTCCGAACGGAGGTGTTCACTATCATCAATAAAGAGGGTCACATCCTAAGAGGTGAGATTACTAAATCCTCCGGAAATGCAGATTTTGACGCTAGAGTGCTGGAGACGATAGAACGAGCCTCTCCATTGCCAAAACCCCCTACAAAAGAGATTGAAAAAATGCTTTTAAAAGGAGTTGTGTTCAAGTTCCCTGAGTAATTTACATTCCTTTCGTTTGAATCTTTTGTTTTTTACATGGATAAAGTTACAAGTCTTTTCTGGAGAGAATAATATGTAAAAGGTTCAGACATGCGTTTTGCCACAGAGCGACTTCTAGCCGCTCTGTGTTCAAAGCCGAACTCACTTTTACATATTATTCTCTCCAGAAAAAACCATTCACGATTACAAAAAACAAATACAATCGGTATAAGTACATAAATGGCAATAATAAAACTACGCTTAAAATAAAATAGGAAAAATAAACAAATATATGGTAATCAATAAAGAGAAGATAACCATTTTCTTCAGGAGAGAATAAAAGACAAAAGATTCAAACATGACTGGCATATATAAAAAGGAAAGATAATGATATTAAAGTTTAACCTATTAAAATATAAAACAAGATATTTGCAAAATGTTTTTTCTGTGTGGATTACCATTTTTGTCATTGTCTGCCCCGTCTTTACAAAAGCCTATGTTTCCATTGATGTAGGAAAAGCTTATATAAGAGAGAGCCAAATGGCTATTCAACCCTTAGTGCTATCTGGCCCCTCTTCTCAACCTGCTTTAGAAGCAGGAGCTACGATTTTTACCATCATAAAAGATAACTTATCTTCTTCCAGTTATTTTAAACTGATTGAACAAGAAGCTTTCCTGGAAAAACCTGGGGAGAAAAAATTAGAACCTTACCCCGAAGATCCCGACGGTTTTATATGGAAAAACTGGCAGCTTTTAAAAGCAGATTACCTGGTTCTGAGCAGATACTCCTTTGAAGAAAACACAATACACCTCCATCTTTATCTTTACCATGTTCCTTTAAAACGAAAGGTGTTTCAAAAAAAATATATAGCCGACCAGAAACTGGTGGAAAAATTATCTCATAAAATATGTAATGACATTATTGCCGCACTGACGAAAAAGCCAGGGATCTTTCTAACAAAAATTGTAGCTGTACGAACTATGACTGGTAGTAAAAAAGAACTCTTTATTATGAACTGGAACGGAAAAAATAAAAAACAAATTTCTTATCATAACTCCACTGTGTTATCACCCAGTTGGTCCAATGATGGCCGCTACATAGCCTACACCTCTTTTTTATATCGAAAAAGTAAAAAAAGAAGAAATGCCTCTCTTCTCTTATATGATCGTTCTACTAAGACCCGTCAGATTATTTCCAAAAAAGAGGGAGCCCATTTAGGATCGGACTTTCTACCAGGAGGGAAACATATTTTGCTCTCTCTCTTTTTAGGAAGGGGTTATATGGACATCGCCAAGATGTCACTTAAGGATGGCTCTATCAAAGCTATTACTTTTGGGCCAAACAGATCCATTAATGTAGAACCGGTAGCTCATCCTAAAGGGAAAAACATTTTATTTTCTTCTGATCGTGGAGGTAAAATAATGATTTACTCTATGGATATGAACGGAAAAAACATACGCCCTGTCACCTGGCATGGTTCCTATAACTCCACACCTGACTACTCACCAGATGGAAAAGAGGTGGTATTTTCCGGTTTTTCAAATGGACGCTTTGACATTTTTATTATGAGTCCAGATGGTTCTAACCTACGTAGGCTGACCAGTTTTCAAAAACCAAACGGCAAGTGGGCTAACAATGAATCTCCTTCTTTTGCGCCGGATGGTCGGCATATTGTTTTTACCAGCAACCGTACCGGTCAAAATCAATTATATATTATGAACTTACTGAACTTCCGTACAACACGCATTACTACTGATATACATAATTACAAAAGCCCAAAGTGGTCGCCTTTGCTAAAGTAAAAATAAACCCCTTCCGTCACTATGAATCATATTCTTTTAAGGACATATACTACCCCAACAACCATGAAAAGGGGAAATAGTAGGTGAGCTTCTCCTATCCTCTCAGTCTATAGGAGATTTTATACAGCGCATTATAGATCGGTTTCCATACTCAAATCTTTACACTCAAATTCTTTGTTGGTATTAAACTCCTTATAAAGAGGTAAGTAAATGAAAAAATGCATAGTTTGTAAAAATATTGTCGAATCCGAAGAATATAGCTTATTAGCTCCAGAATTTAAACCTTATCCTGTTCATGCGGAATGTTTTGACACATTTACAAATGCTGATGAATTTTTGCAATTCGCTCTTAAAAACAAATCTTCTAATAAGCAACATAAACCATTACTGCATTCTCCAGATATATCACCAAATTGACATTTTTGAAGGAGATAAATATCCTTTAGGCAAACAATTTATAATGTCTATTTCACCTCTACTCGCTATCCACTTTGCAATAACTATTTTTCTATTATTTCCATAATTCAATAAACTATGGCCTTGGTTATTCAAGAAATTTTTTAATCCAGTAGTGATTTCCTCCGGACTTAATAAAATTGAACATAGAGGATTTATGATACGTGAATACCCTATTAATTGACTAAGATGAATTAAACCTAATCGAGTACTCTTACACTCTATAAGAACTAACTCTGCTTTATCATCTTTAATAACAACAGAAAATACATCAATTTTTATATTGAAATAGTGAGAATTTATAATTTTATCATACAAATTTTCCCTAATTAAAATTTTACTAATAAATTCGTCAGCTCCTATATAGGTTTTAACCTTCTGAGTTTTCAAATTTCTTTTTAGATAATTATTTATCCAGTTTTTAACTGGCAAATATAATGTAGATTCTTTCATCTCTCTTTTTGTTCACACCCCATAGACAAACACACTTCCCGGAAGTTACAAACATGTTTTCTAGCTTTTAAAGGTATTTTATCGCTACTTTCGTCAAGATGTTTTTCTCGTTTTCTATTATTGTATTTTTTATTTGGCCAACAAAATATTGACGATTTTCTTTTATCATTTTCAAAGGAAATAAAATATTCTAGAATTTGTTGTTTGAACTCAAAGCCAAAACCTATTTGTGCAAACTCTGTTGAAAATAGTCTAACTCTGTGTTCTTTAGACCAACTACGAGATTCAGGTTGACTTGGAGTTCTTAGGTTTGGATGTCCCCATAATATATTAGCTACCGGAATACTTAATTTTTCTTGTAGTAATTTACATATACTTACAGGTAGATTCCAGTTTTCAAATGGAATGTCTATACAAATTCTTGTCTGATTATTCTGATCTCTATCTCCATAAGTAGGAATAGAACAAGAATCAGCTACTCCTCTTATAAAATATTTTTGTATATCAATTGAAGAGTTCCAAATAACATCAGGGATATTTGTAGTCTTATAACTAAAAGACTCCAGAGGGCCAAGAATACTGTTTAAAGTTTGTGATACCATACTTCCTTGTGGGATTACTACAGTCATAGAATATCTTTGGTCATCTCGATTTGTTATAATTTCCGTTTGTAAATATCCTTTTAATAATTCAGTGACTCTTATTCCATCAATGGTGTACTCACGATCTTTTTTTGATAGATTAGCAGATAAACAATTTGGAGGTAAATTGAACGAGCGCTTTTTATAGCTAAAATTTACAATTATTTTAGAATCAGAAAAATAGCCCCTGGTAATACAGAGTCCAAGAAAGTAAGCAAGCTCAGGTTGGTTTAATTCTGACATTTTTTAAATATAAGTAAAAATTCATGAATTTTATTCACTCTAAAAACATAAGGATATCCCAATGGACGTAAATTGTTATAATCTTGTTTCCTATCCCATATAATTATATCATCTAAAATATAACCTATTGATGTTAAAGCATCTGTAATATTCATATGTAGCGGGTAAAAAACATTCTTTTTCCTCAAGTCCATTACATTTATTATACAATAGGAGTTCGGTTTCATCACTTTGAATATCTCACGAAATATATTTTTCATTATTAATAAATATTCTTCATAAGAAGCAACTAACCCTATATTTTCTCTCGAAAATGAATATTCTTTTTTACTCTTTCCATCCACTGTTCTTTTTTGACTTAATATATCCCAATAAGGAGGACTGGTAAAACATAAATCAATCGTATCATCGGGTAGGTATCTTCTAATATTAAGAGCCGTACTTTTTATCAATTTAATATGTGGGTTATTTTTACTTGATGCAGATATATCTTTTATACGTTTTTTTGAAAGGGATATATACTCCTTATTAATATCAAAACCTATACCGTTTTTATTAAGTTTATGACAAGCAATTAAAGTGGAACCTGACCCTAAAAAGGGATCTAATATATTTTTTCTAGTGTGATCAGTAAATGTTTCTATAATTTTATAGGCTAATTTCCAAGGAAATATAGCTGGATGATTCATCTTTCTTTCTTCATTATCCTTAGATAAATCACTCCATATAGATACAGAATTTTTTAACCATTCTTTTCCACTAAGATCATTTGCTCTAGTTTTAGCTATCTTCTTTTCGTCTAATCTTGATGATATATCTTGATGTAAAAAATCCACTGAGTATCTCTCCTGATACCATTTAAAAAAAATCCTTTGTAAAAAATTATAAAATTAAATGATAAATTAAATACTTAGAAATATAGTATATGCTTATAAATACGCCTTAAGTCTTGTTAATTGGAGGATTTTTAGCATAAGATGTCATGGAAAAACCGAGGTTTGGATAAGCCTATTCTAAAAATCTCGTACCTGTTTTCTCTTGCCGAAAGCTTATAAAAACAGGAATATTCAAGTAAAAACTGTTTTAAGGAGAAGACACATTGAATGAAGCAGAAGCAATAGCAAAAAAAGAAGAAAAACCACCAATAAGCAAGCCTTTAGTAGTAGATCTGGATGGCACCCTTATAAAAACGGATCTTCCGTGGGAATCCTTTTTATCTGTTTTAGTATGGCACCCTATTGAGTTGATAAAAATCATAATTAGAAAAATAAAAATAAAAAAGGCTGGATATTTTAAGTTGGAACTGGAAAAACGAGCCTGTTTTTCTTTAGAAGCCCTGCCTTTATCAAAAGATTTTATAAATTACCTAAAAGAGGAAAAAGAGCGAGGGCGGGAGTTGGTTTTATGCACAGGCTCCACACAAACCTACGCTGACAAAATAAAAAAAAGGACTGGCTTTTTTGATTCTGCTTGGGGATCTACATTAGGGAAAAACCTAGTAGGAAAGAAAAAAGCTCTCTTTCTTGTTGAAAAATACGGAGAAAAAAACTTTGACTATGCTGGTAACTCCCTGGCCGATCTTAAAATAGCTCCTTACACTCATCACTTTATTTTAGTTAATCCCTCTGTTTTCACTTTATTCTTATCTAAAAAAGTAAAGGTTCATAGGTGGTTTTTAAAAAAAGAGCTAAACCCTACTCTCTTTGCCTACACATTAGGGTTTCCTTTATGGTTTTTAAATTGTCTTATTTTTATACTACCTGTTTTTCTATCTGCTTTTGTTTCTATTTCCTATTCTTTTCACAATTTATTTTTTACTTTAGCCTTTTCCACAGTGCATTTTAATTTTTTAGCTACGGCCTTTCATGTATTCTTTAGTATGGTGTATGCCGATCGAGATAGAAAAAAGAGAGCTAAACTGAATTTGTTTGCCACAGGTGACTTAAGCTTACCTTTGGGTTTTTTCCTCTCTAGTTTATGTCTTCTCCTGGCTCTTTTATCCCTTGTTTATTTAATCTTATATAATGACCTCCTCAGTTTTATTCCTACACTGCTTTACATCTTCTGTACTTATTTATTAGTAAAAGGAAAAATAAGAAGATGGGAAATTCCCATCTTTGTTAGGTATGCTTTTATGGCTACAGTGGTTTTACTCCAAGGTCTGATTATAGTTCTTTAAACACATCTAGTTTGATCCCTGTCCGATAAGCAAACGAGGCTCTAAAGAGCAAATAATCCCCTTAAAGATGAAATGAAATTTAATAAAAATCGGTATAAACATCTAATATCTTAATTAAGAGCTTTCTTTTCCTGCGTTTGAAGTTTATGCTTTTCTAATGAAAAGGACGATTTTTATTTCTTTTTTTCTACTTCCTTTGGTCCTCGCTCAGGAAAAGGGAAAAGCTGATAAAAACTTTCAGAAAAAGGACTCCCCTTCGATTCTTATAGAAGAACAACAGGATAACGATCAAAGATACCAGCATCTTAAAACATTTTCTGATGTATTGAACATCATTGAAAGCTCTTATGTTCGCAAAATGTCCACAGAACAACTTACTAAGGGGGCCATTAAAGGAATGATAAGGGAACTAGACCCTTATTCTCATTTTCTGTCAGCAGAAGAACTCAATACATTTAAAGAGGAAGCCAGAGGCCAATTTAAAGGTTTTGGTATAGAACTGGCCATAAAAAATAAGCTGCTTATAGTCATTTCTGTTTTAGAAAACTCTCCAGCTCAAGCCGCTGGCTTAAAAGCAGGACATATTATTATCAAAGTCAATAATCAAAAAACAATAGGTTTAAACAGAAAAGAAATAAATAACTTATTAAAAACCAAAATGAAGGGTAAAATAAGCCTTCTCATTAAGGAACCTAATTCAAAAAAAATAAACCAATTGAAATTACGATCAAAAATCATTGATGTTCATTCTGTTTCTTATCAGGACTTAGGAAATCAATTTCTCTACATCCGCATTAACACTTTTACCAAGCGCACCTTCAGTGAAATGCAAAAAATTATCAATAAATATAAAAAGAAAGAAGATCATACTCTCCGCTCTGATTTAAAAGGATTGATTTTAGATTTAAGAGGTAACCCAGGTGGCTTATTTGAACCGGCTATAAAAATAGCTGATCTTTTTATTAAAAAAGGTATTATTGTCAATATTAAAGGGAGGATGAAGGACCATGATCAGACATTTAAAGCTTCTTCCTATAATACCTTTTCTGGTTTTCCTATCCTTGTTCTTATAGATAGTTATTCCGCCAGTTCAGCAGAAATATTAGCAGGGGCCTTACAGGAAAATAAAAGAGCTATATTATTGGGTAGAAAAAGCTTTGGTAAAGGGTCTGTACAGTCTTTAATCCCTATGGAAGATGGGAACGCGGTAAAATTAACAATAGCACATTATTACACTCCAAACGGACACTCTATCCATGAGCAAGGGATTCAGCCGGATATAGAGCTTAAGGTAAAAGAGACTACTGATACCGAAGACACGGACTTCCTTCAAGCGGTTTCTTTGTTGAAAATGTTTCAGTTTTTTAGTTTTGCAACAAGTGCACCATCTGATCCTTGATTTTTTTTATCAGACGACTTTCCACCTGGCGAATGGCTTCCCTAGTAACAGAAAATTTTTTTCCAATCTCCTGAAGAGTAAGAGGATGATCTGAAAGTAAGCGTTTATCTAATATGAAAAGCTCCTTAGTGTTCAGTTTAGATCGAATATTTTTAATACTTTTTCGCATCATTTCTTCTTCTTGAAAAAAGCTTAAGTTATCTTCCATAGATTCTTCTTCCACCTGTGGTTGTATATCTAACAATGTGGAAGTGCTGTTTTCTGAAAGCGGCTGGTCTAAACTCAAATCTCGTACATTAAGCCGCTGACGCATATCTTGCACCTCTTTCTCCTTAAAACCGGAGTGAGTCAGTAGTTGCTGCGTATCTGCCCCATAAGGCAGAGCTTGATTGAGCTGTTCTTGCTGTTTCCTAAGAAGGTAGAATAATTTTCTTTGTTTGGCACTAGTGCCAATCCGTACTAAAGAATATTGCCGCAAAAGGTACTCCTGAATATATCCTCTAATCCACCAGACAGCATAAGTAATCAATCGCACTTCTTTATAAGGGTTAAACTCCTTAATGGCATGTAAAAGTCCGACATTACCCTCTTGCACTAAATCAATGAGGCGAGCACCAAAGCGGGTGTATTCAGCCGCTATTTTAACTACAAATCGTAAGTTAGCTTGAGCCAGCAAACGAGCTATATTAGGATCTTTGGTTTCATAAAACTGTTTACTAAGTTTTTCCTCCTCCTTTTTACTTAAGACAGGAAATTGACTAATTTCCTGTAGATAAAGCTGCATAGGATCACTTACAACAGGAGCATGGGAGCGCATAACCTCTGCTGGATGTTCTTTTTTCTTTTTTTTCTTCATAAACCCTGCTTTATACCCAATAGATATTATCCCTTTTTCTGTGGGGACAAGCTTTTTCGTAACTTCCCGGTCTTTTGCCCTTGTTATACCAAACCAGTATAGCTTGACAATACAGGAAAAGCAGTTCAAAAAAAAGTCTATACTATCAAAATAGGAATAAAATATGAAACAAAAACCTTTTATTAAAGAATTAAAACGGAGCCATTATTGTGGCGAATTAAGAGCCTCCCATGTGCATATAGAAGTGGTGCTAATGGGATGGATAAAAAAAATAAGAGATCATGGAGGGGTCCTATTCATAGACCTGAAGGATAAAACAGGCTATACGCAAGTGATTTTAGACCCTAAAAAAGAGGAATTAAAAAAGGTTTCTTCATTTGGTTTAGAAAGTGTAATAGCTATTCAGGGAAAAGTATGTGCACGGCCTAAAGATATGGTGAGTGATAAAAATCCGACAGGAGAAGTAGAGGTAAAAGCACACCGTTGTGAATTACTTTCCCGTGCAGACACTCCTCCTTTCTTAGTAGATAGCCAAAATGTGTCTGAAGACCTGGGTTTAAAATATCGCTACTTAGATTTAAGATCACAGCGTTTACAAAAAAACATGCAGTTAGCCCATGAGGTTTATCAAGAAGTACGTAAAGAGCTAAGTCAAATGAACTTTATAGAGGTGAACACCCCTATTTTATATAAAACCACACCGGAGGGGGCGAGGGATTATCTGGTCCCCTCCCGTATTCACAAAGGATCTTTTTATGCTTTAGTGCAAAGCCCTCAAACGCTCAAGCAACTCTTAATGATAGCGGGAACAGATCGTTACTTTCAATTAGCCCGCTGTTTTCGAGACGAAGATTTACGCTCGGACCGACAACCCGAGTTCACACAAATTGACATAGAAATGAGTTTTGTTAATGAAGAAGATATTTTACAAGTAAATACAGCTTTGTTAAAAGCCCTCTGGAAAAAATTTAAAAATCAAACTATAGAAGCTATTCCCACCCTTTCTTACAAAAAAGCTATGGATGAGTACGGAACGGACCGCCCAGACTTAAGAAACCCCTTAAAGTTAAAAGATATAAGTAAGGATGTATCTGGTTGTGGTTTCCCTGTATTTGAACAAACTTTAAAAAGAGGAGGGGTTATTAACACCCTGGTTCTTTCTAAACAAGAAAATTTTAGTAACAGCCGTATTAAAAAACTCACAGCGGAAGTTCAAAAACAAGGCTTAGGGGGTCTGCTTTGGATCAAATCCTTACCAGATAGAACACTAAAGTCCCCGGCAGACAAATGGATTCAAAAAGAATTTTTGCAAAAACTATTTAAAGCAGCAGGGGGAAAGGATCAGAACATGGTATTTATGCTAGCTGGTTTAGCACAAGAAATTTATCCGGCAGCTCATTTTTTGATTCGTCAATTAGGAAAAGAAGAAGGGCTGATCCAAGACAAACAAGATCAGTTTGTATGGATAAGAGAGTTTCCCCTTCTGGAATATGATAGCCGCCAGCAGAGATGGAAAGCCTGTCACCATCCCTTTACAGCTCCTATGGACGAAGACCTCCCCTTGTTATTAGACCAAAAGTGGAACCAACAAACTATAAGAGCGAAAGCTTACGACCTGGTTTGTAATGGTCAAGAACTAGCGGGGGGTAGCGTACGTATCCATGATAGCCAAACACAAGCCGCTTTGTTTAAAGCTCTTTCTTTAAGCCCCGAAGAATGTCAGGAAAAATTTGGTTTTTTTCTGGAAGCTCTACGCTATGGCACTCCCCCTCATGGTGGAATAGCTTGGGGTTTAGATAGGTTGCTGATGCTTTTAAGTGACACAGACAATATTCGAGATGTGATTGCTTTCCCCAAAACCACAAGTGGTTTATGTCTCATGTCCTCTGCTCCTTCTCCCCCTCAAAGGGATCAGCTCTTGGAGCTAGGGATTCAATTAACAAAGCAAGAATCGGGGTTGGATAAATGAGCGTACAGGGCCTCAAATAAAAAACCTGTCTGTTCCACTCCAGAAAGCTTATAAATTCCCATAAGCTTTCTCTCTCCCATATAACGACCGAGTACCATTAAATGGGTAATACTAAGAACAATCATCTGTCTAATGGTGTCTGTATCCCACGAAGGAGCTCCCATTTGCACTAACATTTCCAAACGCCAAAGAGCTTGTTTATGATCTTTAGCATGCAAAGTCCCTAGACTGCCGCTATGTCCAGTGGCTAAAGCCATTAGTAAATCCTTGGCTTCTGGTCCCCTCGCCTCCCCCATAACAACTCTGTCTGGCCGCATACGGAGACTTTGTCGAACTAATTCACTTTGATCAATATCTAAAAGAGTATCCGGGCTGTTGCTATTGGAGCGAGTAAGAAGCTTCGTACTAACAGAGTTGGGTAATAATAGCTCACTGCTATCTTCAATGATAATAACTCTTTCATTATGGGGCAAACATTTAAGACAGGCATTGAGTACAGATGTTTTTCCTGAACTCGTAGGTCCCACAATTAAAATATTACTTCTTTGAGAAAGAAGTTTTTCGATTAAATGAAGAGCTTTCTCCGGTGCCCATCCTTGATCTTTCAGTTTGGGAAGTGTCCATGGGTCTTCAGGGTGCCTTCTAAAACTCAAATGAAAATCCACATTCACTACAGGTCTCATGGCTATATGGATCCGCCATCCTCTCCAGTTTCCATCAGTAAAGGGTTGTTTTAAACTGAGAGTCTGTTTTATTTCATCCAGAACACGATGAGTAAAATTACGGAAAGTTAAATCGGATAAAAAATGATCTTCTAAAATATGTAATTTTCCTTTTTTCTCATAAAAGATATCACGACCTCCATTGATGATAATTTCTGAAATATTTTTATTTTGTATCAAATCTGTAATGGGTCCCATGCCAAAAATCTCACTAGCCAAACGAGGATAATATTGAGGTGGAGATAGATTTTTTAATTTATCTTTCATGCTATCAATACGAGATTTTTCTTCAGGATGCTGAAGAATATTCGATTGAGAAGTATCTACCTGTGTTAGTTCCTGAAAATTTTTAAAAACATGAGAAAATACAGATAAGAGATTTTTTTGTAAATCTTTATTTTCTGGTATCTGTTCTGTTTCTTGTATTTGTTCTTTTTCTTGGACCTGCTCTTTTTCGATTGTTTGTATCATAAATAATTTCTCCTTTTCATTGTATGACTATACCTGTTCGATTGTTAGTTTTTCGGCTCTCTTTTTTTCTCCTAAAAGCAGAGAGCAGCTTAAAAAGGCACAAACATATCCCCGTATAAATAGGTATTTTTGATCTGTTCAGTATAAAAAACAAAAAAAATTGCTATGTCTTAACCTATAGCAATTTTCATGCCTATTTTTAGAATTATTAAATAGTGCATAAATAATGAAAGATAACAAATACAAAACAGCGGGAGCTTTACTGGTCACTCTTTCTGACAGAGTTCAAATAGATGTTACTAAGATAAAAAAAGACTGTTTAGATATATAAAGGCTTCGCCGTCAGGTTGCTTTTGATCGCCTTTTTCTTAGGCTTTTTTCAAAAACTTCTAGTTCCTGGGTTTTAAAAGGAGATAGCTGGCCTGTCAATCCAAAAGATTATGGCAAGGGAAAGTGAAGGCATTAAGATCCATTTTTTAGGGACGATCCATGCCAAAACGGAAAATAGATACTCAAATCAGATTTGAAATACATCTTGGAACAGATTTTGCTTATAAGTTTTTGAACTCAAAACAAACCAACAACAAAAGGAGGCTATAATGAAAATAAGACACTTGTTGAAAAAAATCAATATGTTTATTGTTATTATCTTATTTCAATGCGTGGGGAGCATTTACAATGCGTACACCTATCGAAATGATTTAACAGAGTATGAATATTATGCTTTGTTTGAAGAATTTACCGATGAATGTATGGAAACATGGTGTGAAGAGGAGTTTTTTAAAGAGGAGGGTTCGATAGAGCCAGTGATAGATCATATGAAGCGAGAGCATAGGCTGGGAAGGAACTACCTTGGAGGGATAAGAGGAGACAAGATCAATCCGATATTGTCAGCGAGTGTTTTCAATATGCAAAAGCTGTTAAGGTCTTTTGCTGTGTCTTTTTTGTTTTTATTCCCCTAAACTGACTTTTTCAGAACCGACTAACTATGAGTATCTCTGCTTTTTCCTCTTCTGTGTATCTTTTCAAGGATTCCCCCTTTGTTGCTTGCTTCTTCTATCTCTGTTTAATAACAGAAACTCAAGTAATTAATTTTTTTTCCACACTATCTAGTCGGTTGATAGAACAAAAGCTTACTTGCGGACAGAAGCAGTGCCAACGAAAAAGAAAGAAAGATTATCAACGAGAATATATGCAAGGGCCAGTACCAAGAGAAAAACGACTTTTGTATTACAGTGAGTACATTAAGCGGCCTGAAGTAAAAAAGCATGTCCAAAAATATTTCCAAATGTATTACTAAAAGAAAAAGAAGGCTTCTCAAATTGTGAGTGCAGTGTAGATATAATTCCAGGTGAACACATCAAATAGTAATGGCTTTTCTATACTAGCTCAAATTATCTTTCCTTGAATAGACTTCATTCCTGTTTATTTCCCGTTTTTTAACTTCTTTATTTCTTTTTCAGATAATCCTGTTACTTCGGAAATAAAAGAAATATCTGTTTTCTTTTTCAGCATATTTAACA
>JAPPLY010000013.1 GCA_028819305.1 Bdellovibrionales bacterium | reverse complement strand
GCTAAACTCTCCGCTTTCCTCTTTGATTTAAGCAAAAAAGCCATAGCTCCATACACCGTCTTCTTTTTAAAATCGGGCCATAGAATTTTAAACTTCTCTATATTATTTTTAAATTTATCCACATCAGGAGGATCTAAAGTTGCTTTCACTTCCACAACAACTACCTCTTTTCCATTGAGAGCGATAATGTCAAATTCTACCCCGTGTTTTCGGGCATTAGTTACAACAGCCTCTACTTTGATACCTCTTTCTTTTAACCTTTTAGCTAAACTGCCTTTAACCAGGTTTTCCCCTAGCTTACCCCAGCGGTTTCCCGTATCTCCAATAAACTTATCCAGTTTGATGCCTGTTCTTTTTAGCTGCCGCCCTGTTTCCGCTATTTGCCGGTCTATTTTAGCCTGTCTTTTCTCTGCATCAGCCGAAAATTGTTTTAAATTCATTTGGGTCTCTTTTATAAGGCTCCAAATCTCATCTGCTGGCAATATTGTGGATTTATTCATATCATGCTCCTTTTTTATAGTATCATAGTTTTGTAAAAACTAGCTATGCAAAATCTGTGCCTGAACCCAAAAGGCTTTAATTGGTGAATTGAGAAAAATCTATGATAAATTTCACCTCTATTTTAGATTATTCGTTCTTGATGACTAACTTATTGAGAAGGACATAAATATTTAAAAACTTTCAACAAAGTTCTTTTTTCCAACTTCAGTACAATACAAAACAACAAAATTCGTATTTTCATCTCTAAATATTCGGATCTCGGATTTTTTTCTTTTCCGGTATTAATATTTGTTTGTTGGACGAAACTTAAATGAAGAAGGAAGGATCGAACTGGACTGATATAATCAAGAATAAATCATTTTAGATTAAAAATATTTCATAATATTTTTGTAGTGACAGATGGGACTTAAACCCCTAAAAAGGGAGTACAAAGATAAAACTGGAGTAATAATGGAACTAAGTCATATTCTTCCCCAGAAAACACTTATTATTGTTTTTGCTGTTATTATTTTTTATTTTGTTTTTATTAGCTTTACCGGTATTTATTTTTCTCGATTCAGTTCCAATATCAATGATTTCTTTTTCAGTGGTCAGAGGTTTTCCTGGTGGCTTCCCGCTTTCAGTATGGTGGCTACAGGTATTGGTTCTTATAGTTATCTAAAATACTCTGAACAGGGTTTTAGTACAGGAATGAGCAGCACAATGGTTTATATGAACGAATGGTTTGTATTGCCTGTATTTGTTTTTGCTTGGCTCCCGGTATTATATTACAACCGAATCAAATCCGTTCCCGAATATTTTGAAAGACGTTTTAATCGCACAGCTCGTTATGTGGCTGTTATTTTAATTTTAGCTTATATCTTTTACTATATTAGTTACAATCTTTATACTATTGGTTTAGCTTTAGATGGATTATTTGGCTTTTCTCCTATTTACACGGTTCCTATAGTTACTTTTATTCTCGGTTTTTATGTCACTTTTGGCGGTCAAACGGCGGTTATTTTAACAGATTTATTTCAAGGATTAATGCTTTACCTGGCTGGTTTCTTAGTAGTGGGTTTTGGGATTTATGCTTTAGGCGGCATAGAGGAGTTTTGGTCTTATCTGCCTTTAAGTCATCGTCTTCCTTTTGCTTCTTTAAACGCGGATCCTTATTTTAATTCTGTGGGTGTTTTTTGGGGAGATGCTTTAGTGGGGAGCGCTGCCTTTTTATTTATGAACCAGGGCATCCTTATGCGTTTTCTTTCTATAAGGAGTGTTAAGCAAGCACGTATTACCGCTTTATTCAATGTGCTTGTTTGTCTTCCTCTTTCTGCCCTTACAGTGGGAGTGGCGGGTTGGATTGCTAAATCTATTATTACAAAACAAGAAAGTATCGGATCTGCCTTGTCGGGCTATGAGGCTTTAAGTGTGACAGATACTTATAGTGTGTTTATCAATGTGGCGTTTGAAGTTTTAAAACAACAGGAGCTTCTTTTGGGCTTAGTGATCGCGGCTTTGTTAGCCGCTCTTATGTCCACGGTGGATACTCTTATTAATGCCTCTGCTGCTATTGGGGTATATGATATTTATAAACCTTTGATCCGGCCTAATGAAAATGAAAAACATTATTTAAGGGTAGCGCGTGGGGCTTCTGCTTTGGTCATTGGCATTAGTCTTCTTTTAGTCATTTGGTTTTTTCGTCAAAAGGGGACTTTAATGTCCATACACTATAAGGGTATTATGACGATTATTCCTCCTGTTGTAATTACTGTATTTATAGCTTTATTTTGGCGACGATTTGATGCTTTATCTGCTATATTAGCTATGGTGGTGGGGGGAGCAACAACTGTTTTAACAGGTATATTTCCAGAACCAGTTTTATGGTTAAGAGCTTTTTTTATGGGGGCAGAATCCGGGGATCCTATTTATTTTAGAGCTGTATTTGGTAGTATTTTAACCGGGGTTATTGGTGTGACAGCTTGTCTTACTCGCCCTCTTTGGAGTAAAAAAGATCATGTGGAAACCCCTGGTTTAACAGCGGATACTTTAGATAAAGCTATGTCTTTTTTTAAAGGTGGCGCCCCTAATTTAGAGCCAGGTCAACAAGTAAAAAAACTAAAGTTATCCTTGGATTCAAAACTCAATAAGGAAGAAATTGGTCTTTCTCAAAAAGTTTGTGACCTTTTGAAAGCAAAACGAGGGGACCAAATTTATGTATCGGATAATCGTTGGTGGTTGGGAGGTATTAGATCAGGGCACTTTGTATTAAAAGATATTTATGATGATGGGGATGATAAACTGTTATTGTTTATTTCAGAAGAGGGTGTGAAACGAGCTTATATGCTTTTAGACAGGAAAGTTTTTTTAGAGAAGATCATTTAGGCTATAAGAATTTTTTTATATCTAACCGGTAAAGAAATTGCCTTCTTCAATACTGATTATTTAGATCAAACCTGAAAAAAACTTTTCATACTCCATCACTCTGACATTGTGAATACGGTGCTTTTTATCGTATTTATTCTCATTAACTAATTGAAAGTTTAAAGGAGTTTTTAGTTTTTCTGAGTAATAAAGTAAGTGAGAAGATATGTTTTTTGATTGGGATTTACATTCTACAAGCATCCAAGGTTTTTTATCCTTGGTTATTAAAAAATCCACCTCTCTTTTTTCTTTATCCCTGACAAAAAATAAATCAAAAAGCCCTTCACCTGTGTCTGTCCAAAAATGGCAAACTTTTATAAGATGAAGAGCTGTTAAATTTTCCAATCGTTTAGCATGTTCAGATTTGGGAATTTGTAATATATCATAAAGATAAAATTTAGGCTCAGATCTTATAGATCTTTTAAAATTTTTTGAATACGGTTTGACAAAAAAACCATAATATAGCAACTCAGATAACAAAACCCACTCTCTCACTGTAGCATAAGCTACACCCACATCTTCTTTTAAAGAATTAAAGGAAAAAAGAGAGCCCACCTTTTCAGGAATCAGATCCAGTAAAACTCTAAACGCATTTAAGTTAGATAAAACCTTGATATCTCTGGTATCTTCATAAGCTAATCTGTCTAATCTGAGCCGTGACCACCTTTGTGCTTTATTTTCTCTTCCGGAAAGTAAAGGCTCGGGGTACCCGCCCAATACCATAAGGTCTTTCCAATTGTAAGAAATCTTAAATGTTTTTAATATATCATCTGGATGGGGTGGAGTACGAGATTCCGAAACAGAAAAAGGGTGCAAACGATAAGGGATATATCTTCCTAAAAGACTATCACTTCCTTTTCGATAAATATCCAGCTTTGAACTCCCCGTCACTAAAATATCTAGTTCTTCGGAATAGGTATCATAAATACCTTTTATTTTTGTTTTCCACTTTCTATCCTTATGAATTTCATCAAACAGAACAGGACCTGTGCCAATATTTTCTAATGTTTTTTCAGGGAGCTTAGCCCATATTCTTCTAAAGTGTGTTTGATCCCAAGAAAAATAATTGTTTTTATCTTTTAAAAGTTGCTTTCCTAAAGTGGTTTTTCCCACCTGCCTGGGGCCGCTTATAAAAGCCATTTTACGATCTTTTAAAGCATCCTTTTGTATAGCCGATTTTAAATACCTTAGTTTCAGCATGATTTTACTTTATAGTACATTGATAATTAGTCAAGACCAATTATCAATGTACTGAAAGATAAGGTCATCCAGAACGAATAATCTAAAATAGAGGTGAAATTTATCATAGATTTTTC
>JAPPLY010000062.1 GCA_028819305.1 Bdellovibrionales bacterium | reverse complement strand
CTTCGTCAGACTGTCCATACTTTTTACCGCCATCAGGGCTTCCCATTTGAAAACTTCCGGCATCAATCCTACGAAAGGAGACGGAATAGATCCAGTGAAGTTCGGAGGTTTTAGGTGTGGCCTGAGCTGGCCCCTCCGGCCCAGAGGCATCACTGCCCGTAGATTCGCCTTGGGTTTGAGGCTCTCCCTCTTCTTTAGGGGGGGCACCATCCTTTTTACAGGAAGCTAAAACTAAACTTAAAATTAAAATCATTATGGATAATTTATACATATAAATACATTCCTTTCCTGGTTAATTATTAAGGTTCATGATGTAACTTAAGCGGTTTATTTCTCATTAATTTTTTTTAATCGGATACTACCTGTTAAGGATTTTAACTAAATTTAGAAAGAAATCCATTGAAAATATCGTAAGCCTATTCTTGTTCATCATAAGAAGAAGCTAAATCCCGTTCTTCTAAATTATAAACCTCTTCTTTAAAAGAATTTTCCTTATGATGAAGAACTCCAGAATGAAACTCTAAAATAGAATTATTTTTTATAATTTTATTTTGCGCCAAACCCTTAAAACCCGGTAGTTTTTTATTTATTACTCTTATTCCCACTCGAGCGTTTCTTTTCAAAGACCGACTAAAGGTGGATTCCTTCAGCTCCTGTTCGATCCACTGCTCTAAACTCTTTTGTCCTACTTGCACCTGAAGAACTATAATAAAAAAGCAAGATAAGATAATTTTCAGACAAAAAAACACGAAACGAATAAAAAAATCACTAATAATAAACATGATTAAGCTGCCATTTCTGTTTGTTCATTTTGCCTCATTATAGAATAAATCATATCTAAAATCTCAGAGGAACTAAAAGGCTTGTTAATAAAATTCATCACCCCCGCCATTTCACATTGGAGAAGAATGTCCTCTTGTGGCAATAAACTGGAACAAACGACAATTTCTGTTTTAGGAGAAATAGCATAGATTTTACTAATGAGAGCTATGCCGTTTTTTCCCGGAAGAACTAAATCCAACAACACAATATCAGGCTGTAAAGCCTTAATTTGAGATAGAGCGGTACCTACAGACGAAGCGGTCCCTATGACCTCCACACCCGGCTTCTTTAAAACACGACAAAGCATTTCTCTTAAAAAAAGGGCATCCTCTACTATAAAAACACGAATATCATTTTTCATTCTAATTAAGCTATCGGCAGAAACAAGATAAAACAAAAGAATATCGAGAGATTTATGACCGAACAGGTCAGGAAATTATCAGATACTTCTCCTCACCTGGGGAGAAAAAAAACGACTGCCCCCCTCTCGTAAAGCATTGTCCCCGCGAAAGCGGGGAGCGGGAATCAACCAGCCGGGTATAAAAATTTTCAACAAAAATCCCTACTTTTGTCTATCAAAAATCAAAAAGCCCACTTTAAAAAATATTTCAAAGCGGGCTTTTAGTTTCGTCAAACCCACAATAAAGGGCCTGGTTTTTTTATACCGAACCGGTATAGAAATCCTTTACAATGCTACATCATAGGCATTCCGCCTCCCATACCAGGGGCTCCCGCAGGAGGGGCAGAAGGCTCTTCTTTCTTTGGCTCATCCGCTATCATCGTCTCTGTCGTCAACATCAAGGAAGCCACAGAAGCGGCGTATTCCAGAGCACAACGAACCACTTTTTTAGGATCAATAACACCCGATTTTTGTAAATCTTCATATTCTCCCGTTAAAGCATTAAAACCAAAAGAAGGTTGGTCCTTCTTTTGAGGGTCTAGTACTTTGTGCAAAACAATAGCTCCATCCATACCAGCATTAGAAGCAATTTGACGAATAGGGGCTTCACAAGCTTTCTTTACAATATTAACTCCGAAACGTTCTTCTTCATTGACTTGTAAATTGTCCAACACAGCGGAAGCTTTTAAAAGAGCGACCCCCCCTCCAGGGACAATACCTTCTTCCACGGCAGCACGAGTGGAATTTAAAGCATCTTCCACACGAGCTTTCTTTTCTTTCATTTCCACTTCCGAAGGGGCACCTACATGAATAACAGCCACACCTCCTGTTAACTTAGCCAACCTTTCCTGGAGCTTTTCTTTATCATAATCGCTGGTGCTATCTTCTATCTGAGTTTTTATTTGTGAAACACGAGCGGAGATGTCCACTTTTTTACCCACTCCATCAATAATAGTGGTATTATCTTTGTCTATCACCACTCTTTTTGCTTTTCCAAGATGATCTACTTTTACATTTTCCAGTTTGTCACCCGCATCTTCACTAACCACTCTCGTTCCTGTCAAAACAGCAATATCTTCCAGCATGGCTTTACGACGGTCTCCAAACCCAGGGGCTTTCACTGCCGCCACTTGCAAAGTGCCTCTCAGTTTATTCACCACCAAGGTAGCCAAAGCCTCTCCTTCTACATCTTCTGCAATAATCAAAAGAGGTTTTCCAGCTTGAGCAACCCCTTCCAAAGCTTTTATCACATTTTTCATAGAACTTACTTTTTTATCGTAAATAAGTAAGAAACAATCTTCTAACACCACTTCCATTCTTTCCGCGTTAGTTACAAAGTAAGGCGACAAGTAACCTCTGTCGAACTGCATTCCTTCCACCACATCCAACTCCGTCAAAGAGGTCTTACTTTCCTCTACGGTAATAACACCCTCTTGCCCCACTTTTTCCATAGCTTGAGCAATAATGTCCCCAATTTCTGTATCACTATTAGCGGAAATAGTTCCTACTTGAGCAATTTCTGTCTTTCCTTTAACGGGTCTGGCCCATTTTTTTAATTCCGCGCTAATAGCCGAAACAGCGTGATCAATCCCTTTTTTTATTTGGGTAGGGTTATGATGAGCCGTAATATACTTTAAGCCCTCACAATAAATGGCTTGAGCTAAAATAGTAGCACTTGTCGTTCCATCTCCCGCTTCATCATTAGTTTTACTAGCCACTTCTTTGACCATTTGAGCACCCATATTTTCAAACTTGTTTTTTAACTCCACTTCTTTAGCCACGGTCACCCCATCTTTCGTAATAACCGGCGAGCCAAAAGATTTTTCAATAGCGACATTTCTTCCTTTCGGACCTAAAGTCACCTTTACCGCATCTGCTAAAATATTCACTCCCCGGGCAATAGAGTCCCGGGCCTGATCTTTAAATCGCAATTGTTTACTCATTTTATATTCCCCCTTTTTTTATAGTGTTAACTGACTGACAAAAATTAAAAACCTCAATAGATATTGAGTTTTTCCATATACAATTACCTTGAGCTTCATTCACTCTATCTTAATAAGAAATAAAAATCTTAATTAACAACTCCGTAAATATCATCTTCTTTCATCATCAAAAGCTCATCTTCCCCCACTTGAAATTCCGTACCGGAGTATTTACCGAATAAGACCTCATCTCCTGGTTTAACCTCCATAGGTAGCCGTTTACCTTCCTCTGTCGTACGCCCTTGGCCCGTATAAAGGACTTTTCCTCTCTGTGGTTTTTCCTTAGCTGTATCAGGAATGATAATCCCTCCCGTGGTTTTCTCCTCCTCAGGAAGACGCTGCACGATAATACGATCATGTAGAGGGCGAATGTTGATATTCATAATATTCTCCTTTCTTAACGAATATAAATTTAAGATATTTTGTGTATAGACCCACAATAGCCCATATTGTCAATCAAATATGAAAACTCTGCCCATTTTGTCAAGCTTTAGAAAAAGATAAAACGAAAAATTTACAAAAATTAAATAATATTAAATATTTACATAAAATCCAGAAGAGCCTCCTTAGAACTATTCTCCTCACTTAGAAAAAAATGAGCTTAAAAATCCGAAAAAAACCAGAAGAAGAAGGTCATTAATCTTCAAATGAGAAAGAAGTGCCATCACAATCTTCGCCTATCGCTACTAAAAGCTATGGCACTGAATTTATTTATCCAGCAAAGGCCGGAACCAGTGAAATGATCTGGATAAACTTAATGCACTGAAATAAATTAATAACAGGAATTTTTTTAGACAATATAAAGACTGGATTCAGGGGTGAGAATAAAATAGGAAAAAACCCTGGATTCATCACCAGCACAAGGCCAAGAGAGGCATTAACTAGGGACTACATAAACATAGTATTTTAAAATAACAGAAAAATCAATTTCGATATAAAACCGCCTTCGAGCAAGTGCGCTTCGCAACACGGCTCGAAGGAAAAAAGGCAAAAAGGGTAAAAGTCCTAAAGGCTTACAAGGTCCTCACCAGGCGAAACCCGATATCGTCGCTCCCGTCGGCCGGGTCTTCGCTGT
>JAPPLY010000088.1 GCA_028819305.1 Bdellovibrionales bacterium | reverse complement strand
TTCTGCCTCAGCCTGTCGCTTTTCTGCCTCAGCCTGTCGCTTTTCTGCCTCAGCCGAAAACTGCTTTAAATTCTTTTGAGTCTCTTTTATAAGAATCCAAATCTCATCTGCTGGCGATATTGTGGATTTATTCATATCCTTCTCCTTTCTATAGAGTACCATAGTTTTTAAATGCGATTGGTATAAAAACTATCTATGCAAAATCTATGCCCGCTTTTTTCTTACTCTTGCTCTTCAAAAGAAAGTAGGGTCAAAGATTCAGGAATGTGTTTTGCCATAAAGCTGCTAAATGGAAGCTTCTTTAAGGGTGCCTGTCCTCCCGCGAAAGGGGGAAGTGTATGGATCTAGCTATCTATACAAGCCCCACTCCCTCCGAAATATATTCTCGTAATAAAAAATGTTCTACGTAGAACATTTTTATAAAAATAAGCCGGGAGAGGGGAGTTAAAGATGAAGAAAAGGCTTTTTAATGAGCTAATAATATCAAATGATGCAGGTGGTTTGGACTAAAGTTATAAGGTCTTTACATTTGCTTTTGCTTATTCAAGGTGGATAGTCATGCCTAGTCAAACCTTGCTTTTGGTCTGGACAAGTTGGATAGTTTTATAAGAGAATGACTAATCAAACAAGAGAAGAGGTATTTTGTGGCTTGGATAATCAGTGTAACTAATCAAAAAGGGGGGGTGGGTAAAACAACGACAGCTCTTAATCTTTCTTCTGCTTTAGCTTTAAAAGGAAAAAAAGTTTTATTAGTGGATTTAGATCCACAAAGAAGTGCTTCTAGTGGTTTAGGGATTTGTTCTCAAAAAGATATTTATATGGCCTTGATGAACCAGTGTCCTTTGAAAAAAGTTATTTGTTCAAGCTCTATTAATGACTTGGATATAGCTCCTGCCAGTTCTCATTTAGCAGGAGCGGAAATAGACTTAGTCAATGAAGAAAATAGAGAGTTTTTTTTAAAGAACAAGTTAGGAGAGGTAAAAAATGATTATGAGTTTATAATAATTGATACTCCTCCCTCTTTGGGATTTCTGACCTTAAACGCGCTCACGGCTTCTCATGTTTTTATTGTTCCTTTGCAATGTGAATATTATGCCTTGGAGGGGCTTAGTCGTTTGTTGGGAACAGCTAAAGAGGTAAAAAAACGGTGGAATCCTTCCTTAAAATTGCAAGGTATTTTACTGACTTTATTTGAGGCTCGTAACTCCTTAAGTTATCGAGTGGAACAGGAAGTGCGGCGACATTTTGGAAAACAAGTTTTTCGCACTATTATTCCCCGTAATGTGCGACTCAGTGAAGCCCCGAGTTTTGGAAAAACAATTTTTCAGTATGAGCCTCATTGTCTAGGGGCTATGGCCTACGAACAGTTGGCCGGAGAGTTACAACAACAGATCTCCGGCCAAGAAAAGGCCTTTTCCTTATCTTCTGAAAGGCCATCTGCGCATGTCTTCTAAAAATTCCCCTCCTTTTACTTCTGCTTCCCGTCGTCGGGTTTTGGGGCGCGGTTTGGATAACTTTTTTTTTCCCTCCTCCAAAGAGGAGTTAGAAACGAAGGGCGTACAGAAAACTTCATCTATATGTGTTTTAGGTATTGAGCAAATACAGCCTAATCCTCATCAACCTCGTCGTGTTTTTGATAAGGAATTTTTAAAAGAATTAGCCGACTCTATAAGAAAAAATGGCTTAATTCAGCCTGTTATTGTAAAAAAAAGGGGTTCAAAATATGAAATTATAGCAGGAGAGAGAAGATGGAGAGCCTCGGCTCAGGCGGGACTACATGAAATTCCCGTACGTATTTTGGAAGGACAAGAGGACAATCCTTTTCTTTCTTTGGTGGAAAACCTGCAAAGAGAAAACTTAAACCCTATTGAACTGGCCCAAGCCTATAAAAAACTCATGGAGGAACATAATTTTACCCAGGAAAAATTGGCAGAGCAATTGGGCCTTCCTCGTGCCACTCTGGCCAATCAGCTTCGTATTTTAAAATTACCTCTGGAAATAAGAAATCTTATTTTAAAAGGGCAGCTTTCTTTGGCTTTAGCTAAAATTCTTTTGCAACTAAAAGAATCTTCTTCTCAAGTAAAGTGGGCCTCTTATTTTGTAAAACATAAAACGGGTGTGAGAGAAGCTCAAAAACTTTTATCTCAGAAAAAACCGAATAAAAGGAGGAAAAAAGCTCAAGAATCCCTCCCCCCTTGGCAAACTCAAGCCATAAGGAAGATTCAAGATCTTCATGGGGTGACTCCCTCTCTTCAGTTTAAAAAAAAGGGGGGAGATCTGTGTCTGCGTTTTTTTTCTGATGAACAGCTTCGTTATATAATAGATACTTTGCTTCGTCGTTCTTAATTATGGAAAAATAATACCCGAGGGGTATGGATATGGAACATTTAAGCACTAATGTTATTTTAACCAGAGGAGCTTCTTTTGAAGGACGTTTGAGTTTTGAGGGGATAGCTCGTCTCTGTGGCCGTTTTAAAGGGGAAATTGTAAGCGAAGGTGTTTTGATTATCGAACCGGAAGCTCAAGTGGAAGCTAAAATTTTTATTGGAAAACTTATTCTTAAAGGTAGGATGAAAGGAGAAGTAAAGGCCCAACAAGGAATTAAACTGCTAAGTGGTTCAGAATTTTATGGGGTCTTGGATACAGCTCAGTTGTATGTTGAACAAGGGGCTTTATTTGAAGGGGCTTCTGTTAAGACAATGAAAAAAAAGATTCTGAAAAAAGAGGGGGCAGAGTCGAGTAAATAAACTTGTCTCGTGTAAAAAACCATGTTTTTATAGTTATATCCGTCCGGCTTGCTCTCCAGCCCCGTTTCTACGAGGTCAGACTTCCGGGAGGACAGGCTGAAAGAAATGGGGTGCTCATTATGGTTGGGAAGCAAATCAGATAATAGCTTCCCGCTTCTGCGGAGACAGGTTTTTTTTGTCTCTTTTTTCTTCTCCCGGGAAGAGAGACTTTGAAAGGCGTAACTTCCTATACACTGGTTCGGTCATAACGTAGTAAAAAAATTTCTATGTGTGTCCGAATTATAAAACACCAATGAGTTGAACTAGACTAATTGGGTTCAGTTTAAAAATATAAATGGGTGGGTGAACATGTTTTCCTCTTTAGCACAGGCTTTGGCTATAGATTATACCTTTTTTATACAGTTTACAGTGTTTCTTATCTGTTATCCTGTTTTTTCTCGTCTGTTGTTTTATCCCTATGTTCAGCTACAAAACTTAAGGGATAAAGAAACAAAGGAGCGCATGAAACAAGTGGAAAAATGGGAGGAAAAAAGGAAAATCTTACAAGAACAGTATGAACAAAAAGTGCGTGATATTAATGAGGGGTTTAATCGTCTTTACAATGAAGGGAGTGTCCGATTGAAAGAAGATTTTTTTAAGAAAAAGAGAGAAGTTCAAGAAAAAATCCAAAAGGGGTATGAAAAAGAGAGAGGGAAACTAAAAGAAGAAGTAGAAGAAGCCCGGAGAAGTTTAAAAAAGGAAACAAACCAGCTGGTCACAGCAGCCGTCCATCGTTTAGTGTCTTGAGGTATTATAAGTGTTGATTTTTATAATTGCTTTTCTTTTATGGCCGGGTTTAGCGGAAGCGGCAAGCACAGAAGGGGTTCCCGTTTCCTTTGTGTTTTTTCAAGCCTTGAATTTTACCCTTTTTACTTTGGTGCTGATATACTTAATGCGAAAAAAGCTACCCCCTTTCTTACAGAAAAAAAAACAGGACTTTTTAGAGTATCAAAAGAAAGCTCAGGAAATGGAAAAACAAAGTCAGTCCCTTTATCTTTCTTTGGAAAAAGAATGGAAAGCTTTACAGACGCAAGAGCAAAATATCGGGCGGGAGGTGGACAAAGCTTTACTTAACCTGGAAGAAGAATTAAAAAAACAGGAACAACAATGGCAGGAAAACCTGAAAATAAAAACTCTCCAAGAGTTAAAACGTCAACGGCTAAAAGAATTAAGGCATTTAAAAAATCGGATTTTAGAGCAAATTATGACTCAAACCGAGGAGCGACTGAAAGAAGTAAAGGAACCAGAACAAAAAAGGCTGGATCGGTTAAATAAATTTCAATATGCCTAGTTGATTTGAGCTTTTTGGTCCTTTCTTTTTTCTCCCACAGGACCCGAAGCTCTCAAGGAAAAAGAAGTTTTGAAGGAATACAAATTCTATACCGATTCGGTGTAACTCAGAAAAAGGAATCAGAGATGAGTCTCGTTGCTTATAATTATGCCAGGGCTTTGAAAGAGAATTTTAAAAAAGAACAAGAGGAAGATTTTTTTTCCTTTTTAAAAGAGTTAAAAGAATTAAAAAAGGTGTTAGATCTTTCTGAGATAAAAGCTTTTTTTATTTCTCCTGTTATACCCGTTAAAGAGAAAAAGGAGGGCTTAAAAAAAATTTTTGAAAAATTTACCTTTGACAAGTTGATTTGCTCTTTTCTGCTTTTTTTGCTGGATAAAAAAAGATGGAAAGAGTTAAATGCTATACTGGCTTGTTTAACAGATATAGAAAATCAGATGAAAGGGGTCCTTTTAGCAGAGGTGGAGTCTGTCGAGCCTTTGTCCCCGGATTTACAAAAATCCTTAGAAAAAACATTAGAGGGTTTTTTTGGTAAAAAAATTTTTCTGACAGAGAAAAAAGC
This sequence comes from Bdellovibrionales bacterium, assembly GCA_028819305.1. Taxonomy (GTDB): domain Bacteria; phylum Bdellovibrionota; class Bdellovibrionia; order Bdellovibrionales; family UBA1609; genus JANQSP01. Next base: position 38,588 of record JAPPLY010000088.1, on the reverse strand, counting down.
TTCTCAAAAAATCATAGGGGGTCTAAGAGTTCGTGCCCAGGGTTTTATTTTTGATGATACTTTGTTATTTCATTTAACACAGATGAAAAACCAAATAAGGAGAAATTTTCATGACTATACAAGCTAGTGAAATTAGCCGGATCCTAAAGGATCAAATTCAAAATTATCAGAAAAGGCTTTCTATGCAAGAAGTGGGGCAAGTGCTGTCTGTGGGAGATGGGGTATGTCAAATATATGGTTTGGAACAGGCTATGGCTGGAGAGTTGGTGGCCTTTTCAGAAGACCTATTTGGAATGGTCTTTAATTTGGAAAAAGAGAGCTTAGGGGTGGTTATCTTAGGTGATGATGAAGCGATTTCAGAAGGCATGGAGGTGAAAAGAACAAGAAAAATTGTTCAAGTGCCGGTAGGGCCCTCTTTATTAGGAAGGGTGGTGGATGCCTTAGGTAGGCCCTTAGATGGTTTGGGGCCTATAAAATCAGATGATTTTTTGGAAGTGGAGAGAAAAGCCCCGGGGATTATCAATCGCCGGCCCGTGTTTGAACCTCTTCAAACAGGAATTAAGGCTATTGATGCTCTTATTCCTATTGGAAGGGGACAAAGGGAACTTATTATCGGTGATCGGCAAACAGGAAAAACAACTATTGCTATAGATACTATCCTTAATCAAAAAGGAAAAGAGGTAAAATGTTTCTATGTAGCTATTGGTCAAAAAAGATCCACTTTGGCGGGGGTCGTAGAAAAACTTAAAATGGCGGGGGCGATGGAATATACAACTGTCGTCTCCGCGACAGCCTCGGATCCCGCGCCTTTACAATTTTTAGCTCCCTATGCCGGTGTCACTATGGCGGAGTATTTTAGGGATAAAGGGGAGCACGCTTTAATAATTTATGATGATCTTACCAAACAAGCTCAAGCTTACCGTCAATTATCTTTGCTGCTGCGTCGTCCTCCTGGAAGGGAGGCTTTTCCAGGGGATGTTTTTTATATTCATTCCCGTTTATTGGAGAGAGCGGCTAAGATGGATGAAAAGGAGGGAGGGGGTTCTTTAACAGCTCTTCCTATTATTGAAACCCAAGCTGGAGATATTTCTGCCTATATACCTACGAATGTTATTTCCATTACGGACGGACAGATTTTTTTAGAAACGGATCTTTTTCATAAAGGAATTCGTCCGGCTATTCATGTGGGAAAATCGGTTTCTCGTGTCGGAGGGGCCGCGCAAATAAAAGCTATTAAACAAATAGCGGGGAGTTTAAAACTGGAATTAGCCCAATTTCGTGCTTTAGAAGCTTTTGCGGCTTTTGCCTCTGATCTGGATAAAACTTCTCAAGCTCAATTGGAAAGAGGTCGCCGGTTAGTGGAAATTTTAAAACAAAATCAAGGAGAGCCTTTAGATATAGAAATGCAAGTTATCTTTATTTATTCTGCCACGAAAGGTTATCTGGATTCTATTGAGGAGAAAAAAGTGCCTCTTTATGAAAAACAATTAAAAGATTTTTTAAAAACACGGTGCTCAGATTTATTGGCAGAAATAAGAAAAGAAAAAAAAATTACGGAAGAATTGGAAGCTAAAATGAAAAAAAATCTTGGGGATTTTAAAGCTATTTTTAAAGCCAAAGGCTTTTAATTGGTAAACTTTAGAACACTAAAGCCAAAGGCTTTTAATTTTCCGAACTTTTTAAGAGGTTCCACTTTTGAATAAAAGGAAGAGCAACAGGAAAACCCTAATTACGATCAGTATAAGAAAGATAAATACATGGCTGGTTTAAAAAAAATTCGCAGTCGCATATCTAGTGTAAAAAACACAGAGCAGATTACTCAAGCTATGAAAATGGTGGCTGCCGCTCGTTTGAAGAAAGCTCAGATGCGTATTTTAAACTTACGCCCCTATGCTGAAAACATCTTATCTGTTATGGCGGATGTGGCCCTTTCTTGTAATATCAGACACCCCCTTTTAGAAAAAAAAGAAAAGATGAAAAAAATTTTGTTAGTGGTTCTCACTTCAGATCGGGGACTTTGTGGGGGGTTTAATAATAATATTTGCCGTTTTGCTGAGAATTTTTATCACTCTCAAAAGGAAAAGGATTTGGGTTTTTTCTTTATAGGAAAAAAAGCTAAAAATTATTTCCGGTTCAGAGGAATCCCCTCTGTGGGTGAGATGTTTCAATTAGATAGAGAAATCTCTTATCCTTTGGCCGGCAAGGTAGCTCATCAGTTGATGAACAACTTTAGCGATGGAAAATATGATGGAATTTATTTTATTTATAATAGCTTTCAATCCGTTATTTCCCAAAAAGTGATAAAAGAGACCTTTTTGCCTATAGATATATCTGAAGCTCCTCTCGTTCATCAAAATCAATTTTCCAGGGATATGATTTTTGAAACTCCCCCGGAAGAGCTGTTGGAAGATTTAATAGAGAAGCACTTTACTGTACAGGTGTATCGTTGTATGTGTGAGAGTGTGGCTGCGGAGTATGGGGCGCGTATGTCTTCTATGGACAATGCCACTCGAAACGCACAGGATATTGTTTCTCGCTTGACCTTAACTTTTAATAAGATGAGACAAAGTGCTATTACAACAGAGTTGATAGAAGTAAGTAGCGGAGCGGAGGCTATGAAGGGGTAAATATTATAGAGAGCAGGTTTTATGGTTTCTGTAAGCTTCTTCTGGGAAGTTAACAGAATTCGGGGATTCCTGACCAGTTCGAGAGAAAAAATAAAAAGCCTTTTGGTTTTGAGAAAAAAGGAGTGATCAAGTGAGCGAAAATGGACATATAAAACAAGTTTTGGGTCCCGTGGTGGATGTGGAGTTTTCCACAGGAAAATTACCCCCGATTTTAACAGCTTTAAAAGTGGAAGAAAAAAACCTCACTTTAGAAGTAGCGCAACACCTGGGAGATAATATTTGTCGTACAGTAGCTATGTCCGCAACAGAGGGTTTAGTGCGCGGAACAGAAGTTGTTAACACAGGCAATAAAATCCAGATGCCGGTAGGGAAAGAAGTTCTAGGGCGTATTTTAAATGTGACAGGAGAACCTGTAGATGAAGCAGGACCGGTTAAGACAAAAGAAAATTGGCCTATCCATCGTTCGGCGCCTTCCTTGGAAGAGCAATCTACGAGTGCAGAAATGCTTATGACAGGGATTAAAGTAGTGGATCTTTTAGCTCCTTATATGAAAGGGGGAAAGGTGGGTCTTTTTGGAGGGGCGGGAGTAGGGAAAACGGTTATCATTATGGAACTCATTCGTAATATCGCTAGTGAACATGGAGGTTATTCTGTCTTTTCCGGAGTGGGAGAAAGAACAAGAGAAGGAAACGACTTGTTTTTGGAAATGAAGGAATCAGGTGTTTTGGAAAAAACGGCCTTAGTTTACGGGCAAATGAACGAACCTCCTGGGGCGAGAGCGAGAGTGGCTTTAAGTGGCCTCACTGTGGCGGAATATTTTAGAGATAAAGAAGGCCAGGATGTTTTACTTTTTGTAGATAATATTTTTCGTTTTACACAAGCCGGCGCGGAAGTTTCCGCTCTCTTAGGAAGAATTCCCTCGGCGGTGGGATATCAACCTACTTTGGCAACGGAGATGGGAGAACTTCAAGAAAGAATCACTTCTACGAAAAAAGGCTCTATTACTTCGGTCCAGGCTATTTATGTGCCTGCTGATGACTATACGGACCCTGCCCCGGCCACCACTTTTACTCATTTGGATGCGACAACAAATCTGGACAGAGAGATTGCTGCCTTGGGGATTTACCCGGCTGTTCATCCTCTTAATTCCACCTCCCGGATTTTAGCCCCCGATATTGTGGGAGAAGAGCATTATCAAACAGCCAGAGCCGTACAAGAAATTTTACAAAGATATGAAGAGCTTCAAGATATTATTGCTATTTTAGGAGTGGATGAACTAAGTGAAGAAGATAAACAAACTGTTTTTCGTGCTCGAAAGATACAAAAATTTTTATCTCAACCTTTTTTTGTAGCAGAGCCTTTTACCGGTATGAAAGGAAAATATGTAGATATAAAAGACACAATAAAAGGTTTTTCCCAAATTATAAAAGGGGAGTGTGATGATATGCCGGAACAGGCTTTTTACATGGTAGGTACCCTGGAAGAAGCGGAAGAAAAAGCCAAAACTCTTAAAGTATAAAAATAGGAAGCTGACAGTAATTGGTGATTCCATCGCTTTCGTTAATGGAACAGAACTAAGGTATAAAATATGAAGCTGACAATAGTTACACCAGAAAAAAAAGTTTTGGACTCTGTAACCGTACAGGAGCTTTTGGTTCCAGGGGCTAAAGGGGAAATAGGCATTTTACCCGGTCATGCTCCCTTGGTTTCCACTTTAGGTACAGGGGTGTTAAAATATCGTTTGCCTAAAGAAAAAACTTTTAAGCAAATGGCGGTCAGCTGGGGTTACTGCGAAGTACAAGCAGATAAAGTGGTGGTATTAGCAGAGTCGGTTGAAACAAAAAAAGAACTAGACAAGCATAAAACCACGGAAACTTTAAAGGATATTTTGAAACAGTTAGAAAATATTCATCTTTCCCCTGAAGAAATAAGAAAACTCAGGAAAAAAGAAGAGGAGCAAAGAACTTTTTTAAAATTATTGGATTAAAAAATAAAAGATGGGTGTTGCTATGTAAAAGCTATCTATATTGATTGTAATTTTAGCTTCCTGTTCAAAGGAGGACGAAAAAAAGGTGGTTTTATTTTTGAGGATAGTGTTATGATGCAAGTTAAATTTTATAGAAAAGATTTTTTAAAAGCTTCCATATATGTAAAAGATCCTCGTTTTGAGGAGAAGAGGAACAGGGATGGGAAAGGGCCCCTTTTTGGTCGGATTTTTGTAAGCTTCTTCTAGGGCTTGAACGGAGTTCGGAGTCTTTTATTTCTATACTGGTTTGGTATAGGGCAAACTTAAGAGTGTTTTTGTTTTGCCATTCACATAATCCCTCTTCGATCCATTGTAAAACTTGAGAAGGGGATAAAGGGGTTGAGTCTGCCAGGCTCATATAAAGAAAAGGGGGTTTATGGGAAAGCTCTCTAATATGGGCTTTTTTTGCTAATAGCCGAAAGTGAGAGAGTAAAATCAAATTTTTTGTTTCTTCAGGTAAAGTCCCTGCAAAATCCTCTAATTCTGCTTTTACTTGTTCTATTTCTTCTTCTGAGTTGGCGGTAGCCAGTTTTTTATAAAAAAGGAGTCGGGTTTTTTCATGAGGGATATAATTTTTAGGGAGGAAGGCCGGTTGTTTAAATTTCAGATCCGGTTCTGGTATAGACTTGGGTTTTCCTGTTTTTAAGGAAGAAATCATTTCCTGTAAAAACTCAAAATACATCTCATAACCTATATTTTGTAAAAATCCGGATTGCTCCGCTCCCATTAATTCCCCAGCTCCGCGCATTTCTAAATCATACTGGGCCACAGCAATGCCTGCTCCGGGCTGATTGTTTTCCTGGATGATTTTTAATCTTTCCATAGCGGGTTGAGGGATGTTTTTTCTGGGATCTATCAAAAGATAACAATAAGAGGATCGGTCTGACCGGCCAATTCTTCCTCGGAGTTGATGTAATTGAGACAAACCAAATTTTTCGGCTTGGTTAATAAATAAAGTGTTGGCTTTGGGAAAATCCATTCCTGATTCTACAATAGTGGTGCAAAGGAGAAGATCAAACTTTTGGTAAAAAAAATCTAAAACTGTTTTTTGTTGTAAGTCTTTCTTTTTTCCGTGAGCTGTGCGTATTCGTATAGTAGGGAGAAGCTTTTTTATTTTGTCTTCCATTATGTGAATATCAGCAATACGGTTATGAATGAAAATCACCTGACCTTTTCTGTCTAATTCTTTTAAGATGGCTGTTTTAATTAAACTTTCTTTAAAAGGGCTGATGAAAGTGTGTACAGGTTTTCTGTTTAAAGGAGGGGTGAGAATCACACTCATATCCCGTATCCCGCTTAAGCTCATACTAAGGCTTCGGGGAATCGGTGTGGCGGAAAGACTTATGGTATCTACATGAGAGTACCAATTTTTTAATTTCTCTTTGCTTTTTACTCCGAATAAATGCTCTTCATCAATGATGAGAAGACCTAGTTTTTTAAATTGGAGGTCTTGACTCAAAATACGGTGAGTGCCAATAAGAATATCTACTTTTCCCTCTTTCGTTTCTTTAAGGATGTTTTTTCTTTCAGGAGGAGGAGTGAAGCGATTGAGCAAACGAATGAGGAAAGGCCAATTTTTAAATCTTTCTTTAAATCTTTCGAAATGTTGAAAGCTTAAAATAGTAGTAGGGGCCATAAGGCCCACTTGAAAACCTTCTTCCATAACTTTAAAAGCGGCTCTCATGGCTACTTCTGTTTTTCCAAATCCAGTGTCTCCACAGATGAGACGGTCGGCGGGTTGTTGTTTTTGACTGATATCTTTTATTATATCTTCAATTGCTTTTTTCTGATCCAGAGTTTCTGTAAAAGGAAACTCTGTTTCAAACTGGTCAAAATTCTTACTTGTAGAAGGAAAAACTTTTCTTTTTAAAGAGGATCTTACACTATATAAGTTGATAAGCTCCATAGCCATGTCCTTCATCTTTTTTTTCACTTTTTCCTTTGTGTTGAGCCATCTTGTGTCTCCTAGTTTATCCAGGAGTTGGTTTTTTATGGTTGGAGATAAGGGACTTGAGTATTTTTGCACCTGGTGGAGGGTGTAAACAGGAACATAGAGTAGATCTCCATTTCTATATTCTAAAATTAAAAATTCGTTGTAGCCGGTTCCAAAATCAAGAAGGTCTAGTTTTTTAAATAGACCCAGGCCATGTTGGCGGTGTATCGCTAAATCCCCTGGTTTAAGTTGAGAGAAATGGAGGGCTTGTTTATACTTTTTTGCGGTTGTCTTTTTTTGTTGAGGAGTTTTTTTATTCATGAAAAGGGCAGAAGAAGAACTGTCTTTTATTTCTCGTCTCTGTGATCTAAACTTCTGTGTATTTAAAAGAAAAATGTTTTCCTGGGGCCATATAAAAGGCTCACACTGGAAACTTTTTATAAGATGCACTGTAAGATAGTTTTTTTGCTGACTTTCCTGCATATCAAACCAGGACTTTTCCTCTTTTCCTTTTATACCAACGGATTCTAAATCGGTTTTTAACTCTCTTCTTATTTTTTCTTTTTCTACACAAATAAAAATGAAAAAGCCTTTCTTTTTTTGTTCTTTTATTTTTTGAGGCCAGTCAGAATGATGAAAAAAGTTTTTTAAAAAAGAAGGAGAAGTAAGATAGGTGAGATTTGTATTCATTAAGTTAGAGTAGTTTGTTTTCTCCTTTTGTAATTCATGAGAGCAAGGACCAGGAGGGCTTGTTGTCTCTTCTTTTCTTTCTAGGGAAGAGAGGTGTGAAGGGGTCTGTTTTCTATGTTGTTTCGGTATAAAAAAAGGATCAAAAGTGATTTCTCTTTTTAATTTGTTTTGTTTATTAGAAACACAGATGTCGGAAAAAGTGGGATAGAGGGGATTTTGTTCAGACCATTTTTTTATTTCCTCTTCCCATAAATCTAATGTTTTTATCAGGCTATGAGCGGCTTCTAGGTTCCATATTAAAGGAGAGAAAAAATAATCTAAGATGGAAAAAGGAGACTGATGAATAAGAGAAGCTCGCCAGGGCTTTAAGTCGTTATATAAACTAAACCCTTCGGTTTTAAAATTTGGGGAGTTTAAAAAAAGATTCCATTCTTTAAAAGAGGGAAAAGGTTTTTTTTCTTTCGTTCTTGCATTTATCATTTTTTTTATTTTCTGATAAGTTTCTTTTTTGTTATATACAGCTCCTTCTCTGATAGGAGATAGGAAAGCTTCTTTTATTTCTCTTAGGCTTTTTTGTGTGCTTATATCGAAAGTTTTTATTTGAATTATTTCCTCCCCCATCAATTCCAACCGTAGTGGGTGGTTGGAAAAAGGACTAAATATATCCAACACAGCCCCTCTCATGGAAAACTCCCCTATTTGTTCTACATAATCTCGGCTTTGGTAGCCCAGCTCTTTTAATGTGGAGACAAAAGGCCAGGGGAGGGATTGCCCCGGTTTTAATTGAAGACATTTTTTTCTGAATAAATCGGGGCAAACGACTCTTTGTCTTAAAACTTGGGGATGGATCATAAAAATATCGGAAGGAGAAGCCTTTTGAGCCAGGGCTATTAATTGAAGTTTTCGAATTTCCGTTAAAGAGGAAAAAGATAAACTTTCTTGCCACGGAAAAGGAATATCTATAAGGGAAAATATTTTCTGCTCAGGTTCTAAAAAAAGCAAAATATTTTTTATTTGTTCAAATACTTTTTTTTGAGAAGACACGAGAATATGGGGCCCCTCCCGATGGGAGCGAAATAGGAGATAAGCCACTAAGAAAGAATGAGGGGGAAGGGATATCTTATGGTTTTGTCCAGACTTCAACTGTTTAATTACAATTTCTAAATTTAGCATAGATTTATTATATATCCTTTTGGCTTTAATATGTAAGATAAATGGAGCTATAGAGTTTACCGAGGTTTGCCAATTAAAACCCTTTGGCTTTAATATTTTTATATAAAGTAATATCTTTCTTCATTCGTTTTAAAAAGAGATAAATTTGTCATAGAGTTTACCTCAGTTTACCAAATAAAACCCTATGGGTTTTTATCATATTTGATTTCAATAGAGGTGTTGATAAAGGAAATAACATCTCCATCTTTTAGCTTTTTCTTTGATATATGCTTTTTATTGAGGAGAACTTTTTCCGGGTAGGGAGTTTTGAATATTACAAATTCTTTGGTGGGTTTTAGTAAGAAACATATATCTGGAGCCTGAGGTTCCAGGATGGGTAAATCTAAGCTGGTGGAGCCGGCTTCTCGGGGACCATAGTGGATATGCCATTGATCTCCTTTTTGCACACCGGATTTGAATGTGAGAATGAGAGCGGGAATAATGGGTTTAAGCTTTATAGCTTGATCTTTTAGAGAAAGTTTTTTTAATTCTTCGGTGACTATTTCCGGCCAGAATTTTTTGGGGGGGGGGGGGGGTTTTACCTGAAATAAGGTTTGTCCAATTTGAAACCGCACCCCTGGTTCCAGGATAAAATAATCGTTTATTTCATCATTAAAAAAAGTTCCGTTTTTGGACTCGCTGTCTTGTAGGTAAAATCGGCCTTTTTTCTTAACGATTTTAGCGTGGGGATTAGAGGCTTTAGGGTCTTCAATAGCGACCTCCCCCTCTTCCTTCCCACTTCGGCTGAGGACAAGACCCTCTTTAACAGGAAACTCCTGTCCTCTAAGCGGGCCATTTAAAAAGCCAATTTTCATTGTTATTGCCGCCTATCTTATACCAAACCGGTCAGGAAAAGAGGGTCCCTTTTAGAGCTTTTTTCTTTGGAAAAAAACAAAAATCCACCCAAAAAACCCTGTTTTAGCAGAAATGGGGACCTACCCTCGCAAAGCTTGTCCCCGCCGAAAGCGGGGAGCGAGAATCAGCCGTATTGGGTATAATTTGTAAATTTAACATATATAAGTTTGATTTGAAAATGCTGCTTATTTTTTTAAGCTTCTTTCTCTGAGGAAAAAACATACTCTTCAGAAAAAAAAGGAGAACTCAATTCGTTTATGGCTATTAAGCTTGCTGAACTCAACCCCTTGTGTTAAAAAAGCTTTTATAACTTAATAAATGAGCTTGTATTTTAGTGGTTTCGTTTTATTTCCTGTTACGATCTGGTTTTGTATCAAATGGGTAAGAATGTGTGCTTTCCGAACTCTGTTTACCCTTTAGAAGAAACTTACAGAAATGACAAAACCTGTCCCCGCGGAGCTGGTTCTCGTGGAAGCGGGGACTAGACAAGATCAGTATAATAAGGAACTGGTGAAAGAAAAAAAGAGGTGTATTTATGAATTATGAATCTGTTTTAGTTATGGATCCTTCTTTATCTAAAGAAGAACAAAAAAAAACTCTTCAAAAAATAAGAGAGATAATTCAGCAGTTTAAAGGCCGTGTTTATCATATAGATACATGGGGGGTGCGTAAACTGGCCAATAAAAATCGGAAAAACTGGTCTCAAGGACTTTATTTTCACTTTTCTTTTGCTGGTGAATCAGGGGTGGTGGAAGAGTTAGTGCGGATCATCAGAATGGATGAAAAGTTGCTATATTATCATTTTGAAAAATTATCTTCTCAAAAATCACCGGCAGAGCATTTAGATGATTTTCGCTCTTTGGTGGAAGAAGCTATAAAAAAAGAAAAAGAAAGACAAGTTCGTATTCAAAAGCGAAAAAGTTTTCTTTCTAAGAAAGTGATGTAAAGATGCGTGTTATTTTACAAAAAGATGTTAAAAATCTGGGTCAGGCTGGGGATATTATATCTGTCAAGAAAGGCTATGCCCGTCATCTATTATTTCCTAAAAAATGGGCTATTCCTTTTACGGAAGGTTCCGCTGCCGCCGTTCGACATCGGCAAAAACTTATTGAGGTTAAACAGAAGAAAGCTTTAGTTCTAAGACAAGCCTTAGTGGAAAAATTAAAGGATCTAAAACTTTCCTTTGTAAAAGAGGCGGATGCTTCCGGTAAACTTTTTGGTTCCTTAACTGCCTTTGAAATTTCAAAAGAACTACGTCTTCAAGGCTACGAAGTGGATAAAAAAGTGATAAAATTGGAACCTCCTTTAAAAGAGATAGGAGAACATAAAATTCTTTTAGATTTTGGTTTGGAGATGAAGACAGAGATACATGTGCATGTTTCCTCTCCTGCTTCAAAAAAAGAGAATGCGAAGTCAAAAAAAAGCCCTTCTCATACGAAAGAAAAAGAAGTTGATACCGAACAGGTCAAGAAATAGATTCCTTAAAAAGGAGGAGGAGGAGGAGGAGCTATTTCCTCTAATAAAGGAACATAGTTTTCAAAAAGACCGAATTGAGGATTCCACTTTAAGGTAACAGTACCTGTGGGGCCATTTCTTTGTTTATTTAATATTACTTCCGCCTGTCCTCTTTTATCACTGTTGTCCTTGTAATAATCTTCCCGATAAAGCATCATAATGACATCCGCATCTTGTTCGATAGATCCCGATTCTCTTAAATCGGACAAAAGAGGCCGACGATTGGTTCTTCCCTCTACTCCTCGATTGAGCTGAGATAAAGCGACTACGGGAACACGCAATTCTTTTGCAATGGATTTTAAAAGTCTGGATATTTCAGAGACCTCTCTTTCCCGGCTTTCCATATTTTCTTTCAAACCCATGAGCTGAAGGTAATCCACAATTATTAAGTCTAAACCTGTTTGGGATTTAAGTCGTCGGGCACGTGAGCGGATTTCAAAAGGAGATAGAAAGGAAGAGTCATCTATAAAAAAAGATGTTTCACTTAACTGAGAGGCAGCCAAAACAAGCTTATCCCAATCTTGAGAAGCTATTTGCCCATTTCTGAGATGAGAAAGAGGCACTTTTCCAGCCAGAGAAAGAAGCCTCATTAAAATTTGTTCTTTTGCCATTTCCAATGAAAAGAAAGCCACTTTTTTACCATCTAAGCTGGAGGATAAGGCCATATTTAAACTAAAAGCGGTTTTTCCCATAGAAGGACGGGCCGCTATAATACTGAACTCTCCAGGCTGAAAACCGGAAGTAAGGTGATCTAGTTCCGTAAATGAAGTGGATATTCCTGTGACACTGAGCTTTTTACGATGGAGTTCTTCTAAACGTTCTAAACTGGATTTGACCATGCTTGTAACTGGTAAAAGCTGGTGTGGGCTTAGATTTTCTGTAAATTGAAAGAGCTCCTTCTCTAAAGAGTCAATAAAAGCATCTAACTTAGTGAAATCGTGACTTAAAGCTCTTTGGCGAAAATCAGAGCAGATTTGTATAATTTTTCTTAAAAGAGATTTTTCTCGGATAATATGAGCGCATTCTTCCGCACTCACAGGGGAGGCGCTTTCTTCTACTAACTCTGCTAAATAAAGCGAACCACCCACCCCCTCCAGTTTATTTTCTTTTTTTAGAGCTTCACTGATACATAAAATATCTGCTGTTTGTCCTGATTTGTAGAGCTTTTCCATACAGGAAAAAATGTCTTTATGCGCGGGCTTGTGGAAATCCTCCGGGTGGAGAGTTTCCATAACTTCATCCCATATACGTTGTTGTCCTATTAATAAAGCGCCTAGAATAAATCTTTCCCCTTCGAGAGAGGAAGGCAGAAGAGTTTCTTCTAAATCAGAAAAACTTTTTTTTGGTTTATTTTTCCATGTTTTATCTTTAGAAAGGGGCATCGCATAATGGACTTTTAAATAAAAAATGAAAATTGGCAAGTTAAAAAAACTTTTTCATACCGGTTCCGTCTTTTTTAGGAAAGAAGAAGCCTGATTTTTACGAAATATTCTATTTTTGATAGGGTTTTATGGGCTATTATAGCTTAATTCCTGTTTGTGCTCTCTATGTCATCTAAATTTTTGATAGGGTTTTATGGGCTATTATAGCTTAATAGTTGAGAGAGCAAGTCCTAGAAAGTTTAAAATAAAGAAAGCTTTGCCTTTTTAGGTAAAAATTTGGACTTTTGTTATGAGCACTCTTTTTTTACACTATCTATATAATGAAATCAACACTTTATGGATATAGGGCAGATGTAATTGGCTTACTTTGGTTAGCTGTAGCTCTTTTTTTTAGTTTAACTCTAGCAAGTTATTATCCTCTAGACCCTTCGTTTAATTCTATTGGTACTTTTACTCAAGTACGGAATAAATGCGGTTATTTGGGATCTTTTCTAGCTGATATTCTCTACCAGCTTTTTGGTTTGGGAGCCTGGGTTTTTGTGTTGTTGGTTTTGAGACAATCTATGTTGGCTTTTCAAAATAAGTTGTTTGTGAACAAGGGAGTACACAATGCAGGTATATTGGCTTTAAGTGTGCTTGTCAGTTCTTCTTTACTGGAGTTACATCAGCCGGAGAGAAGTTTCTTTCAAGGTCATATTTATCCAGGAGGTATTTTAGGAAAAATGGTAATACAAAATACTTTACCTTACTTGCACTTTGCTGGTTTGTTTCTTGTTTTTTGGTCTTTGGCTTTAATTTTATTTGTTTTAATTACAAAAAGCTCTATCTCTAGTGGGTTTATACAGATGGTGTTTGCTCTGCAAAAGGGCGGATCTCGCTTTGCTGTGATCTTATATTCAAAAGGAGGACGGACCTTGGTTCAAGTGCAAAAAATTTGTCTCGCTTTTCTACTCTCCCTGTTTTCTTTTCGTAAAAGAGAAAAAAAAAGGGAACACAAGCTCGCTTCTTCTCTTTTTTCTCGTGTCCCTTTGTCAAAAAACTCTAATAAGGAAACGCCTTTTTTCTCTAATATTGCTGTAAAAAAAGATTACTTTTTTAAAGAAGAGGAAAAAGAGATGGAAAACGACTTAGAAGAAAAGGCAGGACAAGAATCTATACAATGGAAACTTCCTCCGGCGGATTTACTAAAAGCCTCTCCGCTTCCTCCGACTTTACAAATGAGTCTTCAGGAAAGCAAAGGGGATGCCGAGCGGTTAAAACGAAAATTAGAACAATTTTCCATCTCTGGAGAAATTACCAATATTCGATCTGGCCCGGTTATTACTGTTTTTGAATTTAAACCGGAAGATCATGTAAAAGTAGCTCGTATTACACAAATGGAAGATGATCTGATGATTGCTCTTAAAAGTAGGTCTATCAGAATTATTGCTCCTATTCCTGGAAGAGATGTCGTAGGCATTGAAACTGCTCATACCAAAAGACAAATGGTGTATTTGAAAAACATGATAAAGGAGCCCTTATTTTGGCAAAGTGAACAGCCTTTACCCTTGGTTTTAGGTCGTCATGTGGATGGTCGTCCCGCTATTAAGGATTTAGAAAAACTACCCCACTTAATGGTCGCTGGTTCTACTGGTTCAGGAAAATCTGTGTTTATTGTTTCTTTTCTATTAAGTTTGTTATTTCGTCACACTCCAGAAAGCTTGCGTTTGCTTTTAGTAGATCCCAAACAAGTGGATTTAAGTGTGTTTGCCGGTCTTCCTCATTTATTAACACCTCCTGTTCGTGAATCAAAAGAAGCCGTGGTGGCTTTGCAATGGTGCTTAAGTGAAATGTATAAAAGGTATCGTTCTTTAGCTCGATTTCATGTTCGTGATCTAGTGAGTTTTAATGAGAAAACAAAAAAACTTAAGGAGGAGGAGAAGCAAATCCACAGAGATTTTACAGAGTCTTTGGGTGAAAATTCAGAAGAGCTATATTATTTTTCTCCGCAACCCTATATTTGTGTTGTCCTAGAAGAGTTTGGAGATTTAATGAGCTCTCCTGATCGTAATCGTATTGAAACCTTAGTTGTACGCTTAGCTCAGATGGCGCGAGCTTGTGGGATACATTTGATTTTATCTATGCAAAGCCCTAGAAAAGATGTAGTGACAGGTTTGATAAAAACAAATATCCCAGGGCGGATGAGTTTTAAAGTTTCTTCCAGAATAGATTCCCGCATTATACTAGATGAGGGGGGAGCGGAAAGATTATTATCTCAAGGCGATATGTTGTACCTTGGTCCCGGTCAAGCTCGTCCAGAAAGATACCATGGTGCATTTGTGAAAGAAACAGAGGTTTTATCTGTTGTGCAGTTTTGGACAAAGCAGGCTAAAACCGACTTTTGTCTTATAAAAAATTTGGGTGATGAAAATGCCTTGCATAGAAACAACGAAGAAATCTCTTTAGAACAAGATGATAACAAATATGAAGAGGTTTTTAGTTATGTTTCTGAGTTAAAGGAAGTCAGTGCCTCTCATTTACAAAGGAAATATAGTTTAGGTTATCCTCGTGCTGCCCGGCTTATTGACCGATTGGAAGAGGAAGGAATAGTGGGGCCAGCCAGAGGTAGCAAACCCCGGGAAGTTTTGATTCATAAGTAAGCTCTTTCTTTTTTGATTCATTCCTTCTTTCCATGATGGACCTGTAATACCTCTTATGACCCATGTTCAAAAGACCATCATCCATTTTTAATGTATAAAACGAGATCCTTTTTTTAAAGACAAAGCTTTGAAATATACAGTACTAATCCATTTTTGTAATCAGTACAATAGTCTGTCTTTTCCATTTCAATTTTAGTTTTTACATAATTTTTTTGTCTTTAGCCTTCTATTTAGATAACAATTAAATAGAGTTAAAAAAGAACTTCTTTAAAGAATTTATGAATTATGAAAAAAATGACAATAATAATTTTTACCTTGTTTTTCCTAGGTTGTGGGGGGAAAGGTAGTAAAGAAAGGTGTGAGGCTAAAGAGGGGCATTGGGAGTGGAAGGAAATAGAAAAAAGGTGTGAGGAAAAAGGGCTGGTACGAACATCGGAAGAATGTGAAGCTAAAGGAGGAATGTGGAACTCTTTAACATATCAATGTCATAATAGAGGGGGAGAGGAAAAACCACCAGGCACACCAGAAGAAGCTACAGAGATAAGCCAAGCGGAATGTGAAACCCCGGAAAAAAAGAGAGAAGGTTTTGGGTTAGTCCAGGGTCGCTGTAAAGAAAAAGCTCAGTATATTATTTATAGTTATATGCAAGATAGTACACTCCAAATCTCTTCAGGAAGAGACTCCGTTCAGTTACAACCTTGGACAACAGGCCCTGATTGTGTACGAATAAAAAGATCTCAATGGGCTTTTCTTAAAATTACGACGAGAGACCTACTTATAACTATCTGTGATAATACGGATGATAATAAGGATAATAACTGTAAAATTTCCCCTTCCATATACAATGAAAAAGAGGGTACTCATAAATATCGTGTTCAGCTATGGTCGGACTTTGCTTCTCAGCGATCTACTATAAAATTTCTATTCGATGGGCATACAGATAAAGATATCAATGAGTGTAAAGTATTAGGTTTAGATTCTTGAGTTTAGAAGTTTTAAGTAAACTGATCGGGTTTGAAAATGACGAAAAATAAGGCCCGATGGGTATAATATACCGACCCTGTTTAATTTTTTTCACATAAGGCTTATGTAATCTGTTTTTTTCTCTTAAGTTTGATTGTAAATGATAAGGATAAAGAAGAGGGAAGGGAATTAATAATGGATGGAACTCAAGAAAAAGGAAAAAGAAAAGATATTCAAGGAATTATCACCGCCTTAGCGACTCCTTTTGTTCAAGGAGAGTTGGATTTTGTTTCGTTTAAAAAACTCCTTCATTTTCAAGTGAGTCAAGGCATAGATGGTTTTGTTGTAAATGGCACTACAGCGGAAAGTCCTTGTCTTTTGCCAGAGGAAGTGGAACAACTTTTTGAATGGACAAGAAAGGTAGCTCAAAAAGCTTTTTTGATTTTAGGAGTAGGAGGTAACTCTACAAAAAAAACTTTGGAAAATATAAAAAAAGCAAAAGAATGGAAAGCGGATGCTGTTTTAGCTGTTGTTCCTTACTATAATAAGCCCCCTCAAAGAGGTCTTGTTTGGCATTTTCAAACTTTGGCGGATAAAAGTGAACTGCCTTTATTTTTATATAATGTGCCTGCTCGTACGGGAGTGGAGCTGTCCTTGGAAAGTATTGTGGAATTGAGTTTGCATCCTAATATTAAAGGTATTAAGGAAGCTTCCGGGAATAGAGAACTAGGAAAAAATATTATTGAAAAGACCCGAAAGGACTTTATACTGCTCAGTGGAGATGATGACACCTGCTTTGACCTTTGTGCCTTGGGTGCTCAGGGTGTGGTCTCTGTTGTTAGTCATATTTTAGGAAAAGAGATGAAACGACTTTTTCAAATGATAAAGCAGGGAGAAAAAAAGGAGCAGGCTTTAAAAGAGTATAAAGATAAATATAAGCTTCTTTTAAGGAGAATTTATTGTGAAAGTAACCCTATTGGCATTAAAATGGCTTTGCATTTAATGGGTTTGTTTCATTCTGCGGAGTTAAGAAGCCCTTTGGTTGTTTTAAGTGAACAGGAAACAAAAAAACTGAAAAAGGAATTGCGAAGCGTAGGACTTTTATCAGAATAACGGAAAAAAGGGTTTATGAAACTTACCATTTTTCTGGATCAGTGTAGCATAAATTTCTATTATGAAAGGCTTTAAGAAAAAAAAACATATAGGGAACAAAACAGTTGTAATAGGGAAAGAATAAGGGAATGAAAAAAAAATTCCAGGGAAATAAAAAAATAAGTATAGGATTAAGTGGGGCTACTGGCCGTATGGGAAAAGCTGTAAAAGAGCTAGTGTATAAAAAAAATTCCGGGTTTTCCTTGGTAGAGGAGGCGCCTCCTCTTTCCGGGTTTGAACAATGGAATAAAAAAAAAGTACAGGGCGTCGTTGATTTTTCTTCTCCGGTTTTATTTGATTTAGCTTTGAAGTGGTGCCTTTTTAATAACCGTCCTTTGGTTAGCGGCACGACCGCTTTAAGTAATAAACAAAAAAACAATCTCAAAAAAGCAGGAAAAAAAATACCTGTTTTTTATGAGGAAAATATGAGTTGGGGCATTTGGCAAATAAAGCAGTGGATCAGGACTTTATCTGTGCCGAATTATGATCTTTTGTTAGAAGACATTCATCATAAGGATAAAAAAGATAAGCCGAGCGGGACCGCTTTAAAGCTGGAAAAACAATTTCCGGCTGTGGCTAGAAAAAAATTGAAAGTTATCAGTTTTCGTAAAGGGAGAGAGTTTGGTACTCACCGGCTTATTTTTAAAGGGCCTCAAGAACAAGTGCTTTTAGAACATAAAGCCCTAAGCCGTCAGCTTTTTGCAGAAGGAGCTTTAAAAGCTCTAAAATGGTTGATAAAAAAGTCTCCAGGGCTTTATTCCTTTGAAGATATGTATAGAGCATGATAAGGAAAAAAGAGAAAGCTTAAGGTATGAAATTTTTTATAGATACAGCGGATATTCATCAAATAAAAGAAATAAATCAGTGGTTTCCTTTAGATGGAGTGACCACTAACCCTACTCTGGTAGCTCAAGTGGAGCAGGAACATCACCATCTTATTCGTTCCATATCTGAGGTGGTGAAAGGTCCTGTGAGTGCGGAAGTTCTTTCCACTTCTTCGGAAGAAATGCTTAAAGAAGCTCGGGAGTTGGCGGGACTGCATTCTCAGGTGGTAGTGAAGTTACCTTTAACTCAACAGGGACTTATAACCACCCGGATTTTAAGTAAAGAAAATATTCCTACCAATCTGACTCTGTGTTTTTCTGCCCTTCAAGCTTTGGCGGCGGCTCGAGCAGGGGCTACTTTTGTATCTATATTTGTGGGAAGGTTGGATGATATAGGAATAGATGGAATGGAGATAGTATCTCAAGTGATACATATTTTTTCTCATTATCAAGTGGATACAAAAGTATTAGTGGCTAGTGTTCGGCATGTATCCCATCTCTTGGCCGCAGCGGAGTTAGGAGCGGATATGGTCACCATTCCTCCCGCTTTATTTTCGCAAATGATTCAACATCCTCTTACAGATAAAGGTTTAACTCAATTTCTTAAGTCGGCTGGACGTTTATAAAATATATTCATTTGGACGATCCCTATTTTCGCATGGAAATGAATAAAAAAGATATATTAATTGTCGCTTGTGCTCTTTTTTTGGGCTTCGTTATCTGGTTTTTTCCCAGAACAGTTGATCCTGTAAAGTTTTTAGGTTTTTCAAACCCTTTTTTACTTTATATGGAAAAAGGATAGGAGGAGCAAAGGATTCCTAACCTATCTGGTATAAATCATGGAAAAAAGCTTGATGGTTTATAGGTAAATACGGATAAATAAAAAGGGGATGAAAAAATTTTGGCCTTTATTGCTTTTTTTGTTTATAAGTTCGACTTTAGCGCAAGATAAGCTTTTCTCTAAAGCTCTTCTTTCTTTACAAGAAGGACAAACGGAGGAGGCTTCTCGTTTGTTTTCTGAGTTTTTAGAGATAAATCCAGAATCCGAATCAGGGCGATTTAACCTAGCTTTATCTTTTTATCGTCAGAAGCAAGCCCCCGATCCGGCTCGAGCCTATTGGCGACAGATTTTGTTTAAAAATCCTTATAGTTTACAAACAAGAGCGGCCTTAAATTCTGTTGAAGATAAAAAATATTTTTGGCTGTGGATACCAGAAGATATGCTATTAGCTTTTATGGCTTTAAGTTGGATTATACTCCTTTTTCTTCTTTTTAAAAAAAAGAGCGGGGCGATGTTTCCATTGGGAATATCTTTGTGGGTGATAGCACATGTTTTTAGCGCCTACTATTTTTATCATCGGTTTGAAAATTATGGAAGCTTAATAAAAACCTGCAAGGTGTTTAGCGCTCCGGACTCTAAAGCTCCGGTTTTGTTTGAACAGAAAGCGGGAACTCTGGTCAAAGTGCGAGAAAAAAACTCTCCATTAAAGACCTGGAGCCAGGTTCAAATTTCTCCAACCAAAACTGGTTGGGTAAAGACCTCTTTTATTTTGCCTCTTAAAGCCAAAGGGTTTTAATTGGTAAACTTTAGAACACTAAAAGAAAGCTATTGTCCTCTAAAGCCAGAGGGTTTTGATTGGTAAACTTAGTAAAAATATATGATCTTATAAGAAAGGGACTTCTTTTAGAAGAGAATAGGGGGTAAAAGCGAGTTCGGATTTGAGCACAGAGCAACCAAAGGTTGCTCTGTGGCAAACCGCATGTTTGAGCCTTTTAACTTCTATTCTCTTCTAAAAGAGAGTTATTGTTCTTTACATCCAAAAGGTTTCGATTGGTAAACTGAAAATAAAATTAAAACAGTTTTTTTAAAGACCCTATTCCTAAAAATATAAAAAAAATATTGAAATAAGTGTGTTTGTTATCCTAGGCTTATAAAAACAGCAAAAAGGAAATACTTTATACCTATCTGGTCGTCTCTTTATTGGTCTTCCAAAGGGAAAAAAGCTCTGAAGGGGACTTTTTTCCATATCGGTGTGGTATAAGGGGTAAAAAAGCCCTCTTTTACTGCTCTTTGCGAGCCTAAAAAAGGAAAAACAATAATGATTGATTTTTTGTGGAAGAACTTTTTTAAAACAGAAGAAAAAAGTGTGGAAATGATTCTAAAGGAAAACCCTTTATTTGAGGACTTAAGTAAAAAGGAATTAAGAATATTGAGTCATATGGTCCATCGCCGTTCTTTTATTCCAGGGGAATTTATTTTTCAAGAGGGAAAAGGGCTGGGAATGTATATTATTATTAGTGGTAAAGTAGGTATTTTACATGGAGCCTCTCAAGGTGGGGAATCAACAGTTATTTCTCAATTAAAGGCAGGGGATTTTTTTGGTGAGCTATGTCTGGCTAGGGAAGAGGGGTATCATCATGTTTCTGCTCAAGCTACGGAAGAATCTAAACTGTTAGGTTTTTTCCGCCCCGACTTGTTAAATCTCATTGAAAAGAATCCTTCTACCGGTATACGTATTTTAATGAAACTGACGGAAATTTTAGGAGAGCGCCTCCAAAAAGCGGGAGAAAAACTTTCTCAATTTAAGCAAACAAGGAATCATTAAAGTAAAAGGTGTTTTTATTAGTTTAAGTTAAAAATTTAAAGCTTTTATATATATATAGAAAAATAATATGTTGTCCTTAACTTCAGAACAAAAAATAAGACTAAAGCGAATCAATATTATAAAACTTCTGGTTTTTGTGGGTCTCTTGACGGTTCTTGGCAGTGTCCTGTTTTTAATAAATAATTTGTTTATTTCTTTTCTTTTAGCTTTTGTCATTAGCTATTTAGCTCGTCCCCTCATAGCCCCTTTGGAAAGAGCGGGTTTAAGTTATAATATGGCTTTAATTTTTATATTCTTAACAGGGATAAGTTTAATTGGATTATTAGGAATATGGACTTTTCCTTTAATTTCTCAGCAAGTGAATAATCTTCAAGCGGAGTGGCCGCGTTACTCAGAAGGTTTGTTAAACCTTATTGAAGCAGCGGAGTTAAAAATAAAAAGCTGGTTGGGAATAGAGGTACATTTACAGAACAAAAGTAAAGACCAGATACTGTATTTTAGTCAGGTGATTTTAAAAGACCTGCCTTCTATTCTGTTACAAGCCTTGAGTGTCATGTTATTAGCCCCTTTTTTAGCTTTCTTTATGTTAAAGGATAGTCAAAAAATATCTAAACGTTTTATGATGTTGGTGCCCAATAGTGTTTTTGAAATGGTCTTAAATCTTCAATATCAAATTAATCAACAGTTAGGACAATTTATACGTGCCCGGTTTTTAGAAGCTTTTATTGTGGGACTGGTTACTTTTTTAGGTTTAACTCTTATCTCTTTTCCGTTTGCTTTTTTATTAGGGGGATTTGCCGCTATTACTAATTTGATTCCTTATATAGGTCCTATTATTGGTGGTGTGCCGGCTGTGATTATTGCTTTATTAAATGGTTATCAAGCATGGGATCTGTCTTTAGTAATAGGGGTGTATTTGATAGCTCAATTTATTGATGCGGGTATTTTAGTTCCTATTTTAGTAGCCAGAATTGTGAACCTTCATCCCGTCACTGTCGTTTTATTGATTATTTTAGGGGGTCAGTTTATGGGAATCTTGGGTATGATTATCAGTATCCCTGTAGCTAATGCTCTTAAAGTAACCAGCTTAGCTGTATATGAACATATTACTCAGTTTAAAAACCGAACTTTATAACTCTTGATAAAACAGATCTTTGTTATACCCAACGGAGAATGTCTATTATACGCCGGTTTTTTTTCTTAAAAGAAGGGGGTTTTTTAAAGCTCTTTTTTCCAGTTTGTAATCCTTTACTTTGGAAACTAAAGCCGCCCGGGAGATACCCAGCTTTTTAGCTACTTTAGTTTTGTTCCAACCCTCTTGTTTTAAACATTGGGCAATCATTTGACGCTCCAGTTGAGCAATAGCCTTCTTCATAACTTTTCCGTTATGACTTGTGTTTAATAAAGAAATAACTTGAGAATCACTATCTTTATTTCTGATTTTATCGGATAAAGATTCTTCTTTAATATAGACATCATTACCGGTGAAGACCGCTAGTCTTTCTGCTTCGTTTTGTAGTTCTCTCACATTTCCAGGCCAATGGTACTTAGTTAATTTTTCTAAAGCTTTTTTAGTGAAAACTTTTACTTGTTGGCTGAATTGGTTGATAAAAAACTCGGCTAAGAAGGTAATATCTTCCTCTCTCTCTCTTAAAGGTGGTACTTGTATATTGATAACATTTAAACGATAATATAAGTCTTCACGAAAAGTGCCTTCGGCTACCATCTTTTTAAGATTTTTATTGGTCGCGGCAATAATACGGACATCCACTTTTTTAGTTTCTATGCCTCCCACTGGAAAAAAGGTGCCTTCTTGAATGACTCTTAAAAGTTTGACTTGCATAGAGGGGGATGTGTCTCCCACTTCATCTAAGAAAAAAGTGCCCATATCTGCCAGTTCAAATAGCCCTTTTTTGTCTTTGTAAGCTCCCGTAAAAGAACCTTTTACATGGCCGAATAATTCTGACTCTAAAAGATTGTCGTTTAGAGCGGAGCAGTTTTGAATGATAAAGGCTTGATTTTTTCTAGGAGAATTAAAGTGAATGGATTTGGCAATTAATTCTTTTCCCGTTCCATTTTCCCCTTGAATTAGAATAATGTTGTGAGAGTGTTTTATCTTATCCAGTAAATTATATAATTTTTGCATAACGGGGGATTTGCCTACCATGTGTCCGTAGGAAGGATTATGGGATTTTGGTAATTCATTTATGGTTTGTTTCTTTTCTATAAATTCATTTTGAATATCGGCAATTTCTTTAGCTGCTAGTTGCATAAGATCTATAAAATGATTTTTGTCCTGAGGGGGGATGTGAGGAATAAAGGATTCATGTTGTATAGACCATTCCTGGGAAAAACCCATCTTAGGCCAAAGCTCTTTTACATCTTTTACTTTTTGGGACAGTAGTTCAGAGTCCGCTTCCATTAAAAATCCAATAGCTACAACAAAACCGGTCGTATGAGAGCAGCTTTGAATGGGGGAGATAAACAAATTTAAGCCTGTTTCAGGCCATTTTTCCAGAAAGGGACCTGTATTTTGTGAGTTTTGCTTGTGAATAAAAAGAAGGGTTTTAAAAAAGGAGTCTTGTAAAGCTTCTTTTTGAAAAAGAGCTTTTGTCAAAGGGTTTTGAAACAGGAGTTTTTCTTTATGGGCAGAATAGTTTAAAAGGTTTTTTTCATCTATAATTAATAGATCTACTTTCCACCAGCGATGAATAATATTTTTTGTTTGTCTTATAATGTGCAGATTTTGTAAATCATTCCAATTAATCATAATAATCTCCTTTTTTATCTCTTTTTCAGACTTCATTTTTGGAAGAATGAATTTTTTGGGGGATAAAAAATCACATTTAATTTTCTTAACTTGTATATTATCGTAATTTATCTGTTTAAACTTTAGACACTTTATATATTTTTATTGTATTTGTTCGGTTTTGGGTCTCTATTCAGCTCTTTTCTTCTCCAATGGAAAGGGAGTCTCTTAAGACCCCCTTTTTTTCAGGACCGAGTAAAAAATGTGGCTCGGGACGGAATTGAACCGCCGACACAGAGATTTTCAGTCTCCTGCTCTACCGACTGAGCTACCGAGCCTTGTTTTCTTGCCTTTTAAAAGGTTTTTTTGATTTAAGAGCTTGTAAAAAGTCCGACTTTAAATCCTTTACATCTTCAATCCCTGTGCTGATACGGATGAGGGATTCGGATGGCGGATGAGGGGAAGCTGCATGGGTCATACTGGCCGGGTGTTCCACTAAAGATTCCACTCCACCTAGACTTTCTGCTAGAGTAAATATTTGAAAGCGACTTAGGCACTCAAATACCTCTTTTTTCCCCCCTTTCAAGTAAAAGCTTATCATACCTCCGAAACCGGACATCTGTTTTAAAGCTAATTGATGTTGTGGGTGAGATTTCAAACCAGGATATAAAACTTTTTTGACTCTTTTTTGTTTCTCTAAAAAAAGAGCTAACTCCAAAGCATTTTGCTCATGTGCTTTCATGCGAATAGCTAATGTTTTAAGGCTTCTTAATAAAAGATAAGAATCAAATGGAGATAAGACAGGACCCAGAGATTTACTCCAAAAAGCAAGGGACTCTGCCAGATCAGGACAATGGGTCGTAATCACACCAGCCACAATATCGGAATGCCCACTTAAATATTTAGTAGCAGAATGTAATACAATATCCGCCCCTAAAAGGAGAGGCTTTTGAAAAAAAGGACTCATAAAGGTGTTATCTACAACAAGTAAGCTTTTGTTTTTCTTTGCTACGGCACTTACTTTCTTTATATCAATTAATTTCATTAAAGGGTTTGTGGGGCTTTCTAGCCAAATCATTTTTGCTTTTTTAGGAATTTTAAAAATATTATCTTCCTTTGATAAATCCATTAAATGAATAGAAATACCTCGGGGTTTTAAAATTTTTGTCAATATCCTTAAACTTCCTCCATATAAATCCTCTTCGGCTACTAATAAATCTCCTGGTTTTAGAATTTCAAAAATTAAAGAACTGGCAGCTACGCCGGAAGCGCAAGCAAACGAGAAAGATCCTTCTTCTAGGGCGCTTATGCAATGTTCCAAAGCTTTACGGGTGGGATTGGAAACCCGGGAATATTCGTAACCTTTGTGCTTTCCTGGAGCTTTTTGAGCATAAGTGGAGGAAAGAGTAATAGGAGTCATGACCGCCCCTGTGCTTGGATCAGGCTCTTGTCCGGCATGAATAGCTTTAGTGGAAAAGGCTTTGCTCTTTAACTTATTTATTTTCATGTTATATCCGTCCGATTCGGTCTCCGCCTCTGCAAATAGGTTCCCGTTTTTAGGAGGGCGGGTCCCTGTTTTCGTGTGAACTGGGTTTTCTGGTCGTTTCTTCTGTTCCCCCAGGAAAGAGGGAGAGAAAGGGGCTATGAACCTTCTTTTTTCTATACCCGTTCCTTATATTTTGCTTTAAAAACGTAAAAAAGAATTTTAATCGGTTTTTCTTTTTTGGTCTAGCCTATTTCTTTATATTATCTAAAATCAATTTATTTGTTTTTTTAAAAGAAAAAATGTTTGCAGATGATAAAAACTCCTAAAGGCCACAGGTAAAAGGAGAAAAAAGGAAAGAGAGCTTTTTGTAAAGAATGTATAAGCCATTTAAGGGCTATGTATCCAAAAAACCAGGCGCTGAGAAAAGCGATGGATAAATTAAAAAAAGAAAAACGATCCGGTAAAGGGGTGTTAAAAAACTCAAATAAAGTTCCACCTAAAATGGCCGGGATAGCTAATAAGAAACTAAAACAGGCCGCTTGGTGTTGAGAACATCCTAGAAATAAAGCCACGGCGATAGTCCAGCCAGAGCGGCTCATACCAGGAAAAAAGGCAAAGGTCTGAGCTAAACCCACTAAAAAGGCCGTAGAGAAAGAAAATTGATTCCAATTTTCAATAGAGTTGAATAAAGAGAAAGAGTTTTGATGGGGCTTTTTTTTAATAAGTTTCTTACTTGTAAAAAAAAGACAGGTGGCTGTCAGAATAAAACCCCAACCTGTCCAAGTTGGATGAAGTAAGCTTTTTTTTACTAAAGAGCTGAGTAAGAAGGCCCCTGTTATACCCGGTAAAGTGGCCCACATAATAAGAAGAACCACTCTTCCTGGTCCTGAAAAAGAAAAAGGCTTTAAAAAAAAATGTTGTAAGATATTTAGCAGTTCCTTTCTATAATAGCTGAGAATAGCGGTGAGTGTTCCCAGGTGTAAAACTAAAATAAATAATAAATTAAAGTCTTTTATGTCGAAAAAAGTGCGAAGTAAAACGAGATGTCCAGAACTAGAAATGGGTAAAAATTCAGAAAATCCCTGAATCAATCCAAAGAGGAAGGCTTTTATTTGGTTCATGTCTATTTTTCCTTAGGCATCCTGTGTGGCAAGATCAAGCTCTTTTATAGAAAGTCCTGATCTGTTAAAAAAACTTCTTGTCCCGGTTTTAAATAAATATACTTTAATCCATTTTTATTTTGTTTTTTCCATTTTAACTGATAAGTGCCCTCTTTTTTAAGAAAGAAAGTGATCGGGGTATAACCTTCAAACCCGGCCAGCTGTATGTACACCCATTTCTGAGTGCGGATAAGCACTTTAGCCGGTTCTTTAGGGGGGATGTATTTTCCATAGGAGATAAAAGGGTTAGTTGTGAATAAAAAAAGAAAAAATAAAACTCCTATAAGAAATGGGTGATAACAAGGGAGAGCATATTTTTTTATGCGGGAAAAAAAATACCTATTCACTTGATTCCCGAGCTGCTCGCGAAAGGGGGGCCTCCGTTTTCCGTTGGTCCTCTCTTTTTTTCTTCCCTGAGAAAAAAAGTTCTGAAGGGTGTAATTTCTCCGGTGCGGTATAAAAGAAGAAGGAGGAAGAGCTTTCTGGCTGAAATGGTTTTTTATAAATAAGATCTGCTGCACTTTATTACCTAAGGAAGCACAGCTACTGTAAGAAAGAGGGGAAAAAGCTTTGTTATTCTGATCTGGTTTGCTCTTTGTGGTTTCTGTAAGCTTCTTCTGAGGGAGGGGCAGAGCGCGGAGTTCACCATTTCCATACCGGTGCGGTATATTTCTTTTTTGAGGGTGAGGATCGAGAAGGGGGTCTTCTTTACAGATAAAATGCTTACTTTCCATAGAAGCCAGTTCCTCTTCCGTAAAACGCCCTTTTAAAACTTTTTCTAAAACACCTAAAGAAAAAAGGTCAGATTGAAAACACCCTCGCCTCCCTTTGTAAATCTCAGGAGCGATAAAGGGTTTTGTGCCATAACAGGCGCCGTTTTGGTAATTAGCCAGGCCATAGTCTGTAAGATACACTTGTCCTTTCGTGTCTATTAAAATATTAGAAGGGCTTAAATCTCCATGAGCTAGGTCATTTTTTTTTAACTCTTCTAAACCAGTTAAAACCTGGGCGCAAAGCCCTCTTATTTCATTTTGGCTGAGTTTTGTTTGTGTCATTAATTGTTTTAGATTAACACTACAGATGTATTCTAAAATTAAAGCTGGATAGGATCTAAATTTTTCAAAAAAAAGCGCCTTTACTAAATGAGGACTATGTCTAGCTCTTAGTAAGGATTCCAGCTGTAAAGTTAGGAGAGGGCTTTGTTTTTGTTTAAACTGTTTAATAATTAAGGCTTGTCTGATTTTCAGATCTTTATCAAGACGTTGAGCCAGGTAAACCAAGCTCGTATGACTTTCTCCTAAAATCTCTTGTACTTCATAAGTGTGAACAGAAGAGGCAAAGTGATAAAGCATGACTTGTTTTTAAATAAAATAACAAGAAAGTCAAAACTCTTCCTCTGTAAAATACCATCGAAGTATATGGGAGGGTTTTTGATCTCTTAATTGGTATTCTATTCTTTTTTTTTGCTTATGTACGGCTTTATAGCAAAAAGAGTTTAAGTGGTGTTTTTTTTGTAATATTTCTTTTATTTTTTGAGAGTTTTTTAAAGATGTAGAAAATTCTTGGCACTTTTCATTCAAATAGGGCAAGAAAGAGGCTCTCCGCTCCGGTTTTTTATATTTCAGCCACTCATAACAGAAGTGGGGGATGATCTTCTTTTCTAACTGTAAAACACACAGTGTTTTGAGTTCTTTTTGTCTTTCTTGTTTTTTTATAATCCCCTCAAACTCTTTTAAATCATTCACCCTCATCCATTGTTCATGGGAGGAGGTGAACGGAGTAAAAACAAAATAGACAAGCCATATCCATCTTTTTGGGTGGGTCAAAAAAATCTCCTATACGGAAAATTATTGCAAAATTCGGGCCATTCTAAAAGTAAAGATGTTCCTGTAACTCCCTTAATAAAGGAGCTAATAAAAGGAGAAAAAAGGCAGGCACTTGAAATAAAAAAATCGGAATCAAAGAAAAAAAAGGCAATTTTTGAATCTGTTGCTCTAAATCCTGTAAGGCAACTCTTTTTAACTCTGTTTCAAACTCTTGTAGTATACAAAGTATAGGCTCCCCTTTGAGACCCCGGTGGAGAATATCAATTAAGATTTTTCTATAACTTTTTTTTGTGAAAGCCATGAACCTTTCTGATTTTCCTGTTTCCAGATAGAACAGCCAAAGATTTATTTGTGTGGCGAAGGAGCAATCAGGAAAATCCTTCACATAAGATTGGATAGCCGATCGAACAGAAAGACCACTTTTAATTTTTAGCTGAATTTGAAGCACAGCGTTCAAAGGAGGGGCTAGATAGTCCATTTAATTTTTTTTCCCAGTTGAGATAAAATCATCAAACCCGTACCGAATAAAAATAAAGAAAGGAGAAGAACTTTTATATATTTCAAGCCGGTTTTATTAAAAATGAATATAAATAAGCCGGAATAGAGGATAAGTAAAACAAAAGACTGAATGTGGATCTGTAACAAAGCAGATTGCACTTTTTTTCGGAAAATAGATCGAGTGTGAATATGATGACGCAGGTTCTTTAAGTGATCTAGGCATTGTGAGGAGGAGTCAGCTCTTTTTAATTCTTCTATCATTTGTTGTAGAGAAGGAGAAAGAAAGAGTGTTCTATGTGTGTTTGAGAAAGTCATAGCATCTAATATCTCTATGAAATAATTTTGAAAATGCCTTTGAGGTAGAGTATAGGCCGCTATTTTAAAAGCCGGTCGAAATCCGATGCCGATTTTAATTTGAGCAATTAGAGTATTGAGGAAGAACTCAAATTGTATATAACATTGTTGTTGCCAGATAAAAATCAGAGTGGATTGCAGAAAAAAAGAAAAAATTAAGGGGGTATATAAAAGAAGAATCTTAAAAAATAAAAAAGAGATGGGTATTTGAGATATAAGAAAAACCAGTAAAAAGTTGCAAAAGAACCAGATTTTCCAGACCATTGGAGATAAAAAATTAAGAAACCAGCTATTATGAAAAAAAGTTCTTAAAAATTTAAGACAAATCAGAATGTGGCAAAATAAGAGTAAAGATTTCCAATTAAGCATGATAAAAATTGTGACATGCAAAATGAGTGTCATTTTTTTATTTGACTGGAGAAAAAAGTGGAGTGACACTCTTTAAAGATAGGGATGAATTTTTTTCATCATGAACATCAGCACTCAACATGAGGAGGAACAATGGCTGAAAAAAGAAAAAAGAAAGCAAAGAAGAAAGTAGCTAAGAAGAAGGTAAAAAAGAAAGCAAAGAAGAAAGTAGCTAAGAAGAAGGTAAAAAAGAAAGCAAAAAAGAAAGTAGCTAAGAAGAAGGTAAAAAAGAAAGCAAAAAAGAAAGTAGCTAAGAAGAAGGTAAAAAAGAAAGCAAAAAAGAAAGTAGCTAGAAAAAAAAGATAATACGGCTGATTAGAAATTTGTTTTTAAGATCTCCCGAAGAGTCTAACTCCTCGGGAGATCTGTTTTTTTATACAAAGCGTTACAAAATCTTTTTTATGTTATACTTAATCTTGTTTAAATTTTGTGGTTTCTGTAAGCGGATTTTGGGGTTCGTAAACATGTCTCTGTGGAAACGGGGATTCTATACCGATTCGGTATAAGAATCTAAATAATTCATTTGTTTAGATAATCCTTGATTTGAGGAGTGTTATAAGATGGGGCGTTCAAAAATTTCCATTATAGGGGGAGGTTTTGTCGGATCTACTTGCGCGCAAGGACTATTAAATAAGGATCTAGGGGATATTGTTCTGTTAGATCTTGAAGAAGATATGGTGCAAGGACGAGCTTTAGATCTACTACAGTCCTGTGCTTTAACAGCCTCTAATATTCAGGTAAATGGCACAGGGAATTATAAAAATATTCAAGATTCCGATATCGTTGTTATTACAGCCGGTCAGGCACGCCGACCAGGGATGAGCAGGGATGAGCTACAAAATATAAATGCGAAAATAGTTATTCAGGTTTGTGAACAAATAAAGAAACAAGCTCCTAAATCTTGTGTGATTGTAGTTACTAATCCTTTAGATGTTATGACTTATGTGGCTTGGAAGACTTTGGCTTTTCCTTCTGATCGTGTCATAGGTATGGCTGGAGTTTTAGACAGCGCTCGGTTTAAAACTTTTGTGGCCCAGGAACTAAATGTAAGTGTTCAGGATGTGCAGGCTTTTGTGTTAGGAGGGCATGGAGATACAATGGTGCTCTTACCCCGTCTTTGTCATGTAGGAGGAATTCCCCTTCCCGAGCTTTTGTCTGAAGAGAATATTGATTCTTTAGTGGAAAGGGCCAAAAAAGGAGGAGCGGAAATAGTTTCTCTACTTAAAACTTCTTCTGCTTATTACGCACCGGCTTGGAGTGTGGTGGAGATGGCGGAAGCCATCTTAAAAGATCAAAAAAGAGTCCTCCCTTGTTCAACTCTGTTAAAAGGGGAGTATGGAGTAAAAGATTTATTTATGGGGGTGCTTTGCCTTTTGGGGGCAAAGGGTGTGGAAAAGATCATGGAATTTTCGATGAGTGCGGAGGAAAAAAACCAATTTCAAAACTCCGTTTTAGCTGTGGAAAAACAAGTGCGACAAATTAAGACCCTCTTTGATTAATAATTCGGGACAAGTGTTGTTATAAGTGTCTAGTATATGAGAGATAGAAAAAAGCTATGGAAATTCATGAATATCAAGCTAAAGCTTTGTTTAAGCAGTCTAATATAAAGACGCTGGATTCTCAAGTGGTGGATTCCGCGGAGCAGGCTTTTCATGCCGCCAAATCCATAAAGGCGCACTCCTGGGTCATTAAGGCGCAAGTTCATGCGGGGGGAAGGGGATTAGCGGGAGGTATAAAGAAAGCCAGTACACCGGAAGAAGTGCAGAAGGTAACGGCTCAGATCTTAGGTCAAAAACTCATTACAGCTCAGACGGGAAAAGAAGGAAAAATCATTCGCCAGGTTTTAGTGGAGGCGGCTTGTATCATTGAAAAGGAGTTTTATTTAGCTCTGCTTCTGGATAGAAGTTCTCAGAAAGTAAGTTTAATAGCCAGTGTGGAAGGAGGGGTATCTATAGAAGAGGTGGCCGAAAAAACCCCGGAAAAAATTTTAAAAATAACATTAGACCCTCTTTGTGGGCTTTTGCCCTTTCATGTGATGGCCGTTTTAAAAAACTTTAAGCTCCCTCTTTCTTTTTTTCAAAAGTTAAACTTTTTCTTAAGCTCCCTGTATCAGCTGCTATTGGAAAAAGAAAGTACTTTAATCGAAATAAATCCTTTAGCTCAAACCGCCCAGGGAGAACTTGTGGCTCTGGACGCCAAGATGAGCATAGATGATAATGCTTTATTTAGGCAGGAGGAAATGAAATCGCTTATGGATTTAAAGGAATTACCGGTAGAGGAGCAAAAAGCGCAAGCTTACGGCCTGTCTTTTGTTAAGTTGTCTGGTCATATAGGTTGTTTAGTAAATGGAGCTGGTTTGGCAATGGCCACCATGGATATAGTGAAACTAAAGAAAGGACAGCCGGCTAACTTTTTAGATGTAGGAGGAGGAGTGGATAGTAAAAAAATAGATGTGGCTTTCCAAATTTTAAAAGAAGATCCAGATGTGAAGGGAATTTTAGTTAATATTTTTGGTGGTATTGTAAAATGTGATTTAATAGCTGAAGGCTTGGTTAAGGCTATAAAGCTACTCCATATTTCCATCCCGGTGGTGGTGAGATTAGAAGGCACCCATGCAGATCAAGCTCGTCAAATATTAAATAACTCTGGCTTGGATTTGAACTTTGCAGATAATTTGGAAGAAGCGGCGGAAAAAGTCGTTTCTCTGGTATATGCTTAAAATATTTATAAAAAATCGTTAGAAGGGAAGTCCTGAATCGGTATTGAATTTTTTTTCAGGACGATGACCTTACTTAAGTGAGTAAAAGGAAAAATGAGCATTTTAATTGATAAACATACGAAATTGATTTGCCAGGGGTTTACGGGAAAACAAGGCACTTTTCACTCTGAAAAAGCTTTAGAGTACGGTTCTTTCTTAAAGGGAGGGGTGACGCCTGGAAAAGGGGGAACCCGTCATTTAGATTTGCCCGTTTTTGATACAGTCCTGGAGGCGAAAGAAAAAACAGGGGCTACTGCCTCTGTCATTTATGTTCCACCGGCTTTCGCTATGGGGGCTATTATAGAAGCTGTTTCTGCGGAATTGGATTTAGTGGTTTGCATTACCGAAGGGATACCTGTTTATGATATGCTGCGAGTAAAGCAATTTATGAAAGGAAAGAAAACACGCTTAATTGGCCCGAACTGTCCAGGCCTTATTACTCCCGGACAGTGTAAAGTGGGAATTATGCCAGCCTATATTCATAAAAAGGGGCCTATAGGTGTCTTGTCCAGGTCAGGCACATTAACTTATGAAGCTGTATGGCAATTAAGCTCTTTGGCTTTAGGACAAAGTACTTGTGTAGGAATAGGTGGGGATCCCATCCCTGGAACAGATTTTGTGGATTTGCTGGAGCTTTTTAATCAGGATGAAGAAACTTCCGCCGTCGTCATTATTGGGGAAATAGGGGGCGAGGCGGAAGAGCGTGCCGCTGAGTACATAAAAAGAGAATTTAAAAAACCGGTAACCGCTTTTATAGCTGGTTGTTCCGCTCCCGCGGGAAAGCGCATGGGACATGCGGGAGCTATTATCAGCGGGGGAAAAGGCACTGCTGTAGGAAAACTTCAGGCACTTGAATCGGCCGGGGTTTCTATTGCTAAGTCCCCGGCAGAAATTGGGGCTACACTTAAAAACAGTTTATCAAAAATAAATTAAAAAGCTTCTAAAACCCTTGCTTGAGTTCCTCTTCCTTTTTTTGTATATCAATCCTGTTTGAACATTCCAGATGGAAAAGCAAGATATATAGTTTTTCTTATTAAGATATACCCGTTTGAAAGTTTCGGAAGAAATCATACCCGAAGGGTTATAAAAGAGACAAAAAAAGGTGATTTAAATGGATACAACTTTTTCTATGATAAAACCAGATGCCACGGCTCGGAATTTGGTGGGAGCTATTATTCAGAAATTGGAATCAGAGGGATTAAAACTGCAAGCGGGGAGATTAACCCGTATAACTCCCTCTCTTTGTGAAACTTTTTATCAGGATCATAAATCTAAACCTTTTTTTAAGTCCCTTATTAATTTTATGTTGTCAGGGCCGGTTTTTGTAATGGCTTTAAAAGGGGAGAAAGCGGTGGAAAAAGTACGGAAAATTATGGGTCATACAGATCCAGCTCAAGCGCGCCCTGGCACTATTCGTGCTCTTTATGGAGAAAGCATAGAAAGAAACTCCATCCACGGTAGTGATTCTTTGCCAAACGCGGATCGGGAATTAGCTCTTTTTTTTAATAAAACGGAATGGAAATGGTGAATAAATATTTTTTATTCCTTCTTTGTGTGTTTCTTACTTCCTGTGTTTCCACGGAAAAACAGGTAAAAAAGGCGGAGCTTCACCATCAACTCGCCCTTTCTTTAATGAAAAAATGTCAGTACCCGTCGGCTTTAACAGAGTTGCGAAAAGCTATTGAATTAAAATCAGATGAGCCTCTTTTTTATCATTCCATAGCACTTCTTTATTTTCAGTTTAAAAAGTATGAAAAAGCGATTCAATATTTAAAAAAAGCTTTGCGACTTAATCCCAACTTTACCTCAGCTCGGATACATTTAGGGCGGAGTTTAATTGAGGTAAATAAATGGCAAAAAGGGGTGACAGAGCTGGAAAAAGCTAAAGAAGATCTCACCTATAGATACCCGGAGAATATACATACCCATCTCGGCCTGGCTTTTTATAAAAGAAAAAAGTACTTTGAAGCAGAAAAACATTTCCAGGTGGCGAGGGCTGTCAAAAAAGAGGACTGTCATGTTGCTTTATATCATGCTAAAAGCTTATATTTTCTAGGTCAATTTCCCAAGGCGACGGCCATTTTAGAGCCTTCTAAAAAGTGGTGTGAAAGCAAGCTTCCTTCCTGTTCTTCCCCTTCTTTCGACTCTTATTTTTTTGCCGCTTTAGCTTATGATAAAACAAATCAGCGGCCAAAAGCTTTACTTAATTTAAAAACTTTTTTAAATAAGGCCAAAGATAGTGTTTATAGGGAGGAGGCTAAAAAATATCAAAAGTTATGGGACTTGGCCTTGCCCCCTTCTTCAAAAATGGAAAAGAAGTTAAAAAACATATAAAAATTTCAGGAAGATTCAATGTATTCCAGTCAAAACCTGTTGAATTTAGGGCAAATGTTAAAAGAAAAGAGAGAGGACCAGGGGCTTTCTCTTAAAAAAATATCGGAGAGGACGAAAATTAATGTGCTGACTTTGCAGGCTATTGAAAGCGCGCAAGTGGATCATCTCCCGATTTATACTTACTTAAGGGGCTTTATTATAGCTTATGCAAAGGCCCTGGGAATAAGTGAAAAGGAAATAGAAAAAACATTAGCAATTTTAGCCCCTTCGGGGGAAAATCCTTCTTTATCTGGTCTTCCTGGCACTTTCTCCCCGGCAGAGCGTCTTGTAGAAAAAGATCTGCGCTTAACACCCGTCATTTTAGCTATCTCTATTTTATTTATTTTAGGGAGTATTTTAGTTTTTACTAATATGATTAAGTCTTATAAAAAAGAATCTATGAGCGGGACATTGGTTGATCCAGATCAAGAGCTTTTAACTCCAAAGGAAGATAAAAAACCAGATATGAATGCCTCGGATACGGAAGAGGAAAAAGAGGCTTTGGATAATAGCGATGCCGAGCAAAAAAGAGAAGAAAAAATAGAAAAAAGCCAACCATCAGTTCTGGCTCGTCCTTCCCCCTCCCCTCCTCCTTCTTCTGTAGAGCTTATTGTTAAAGCCATAGGTGAAGTGACCGTATCTTATCAAGTAGATGGACAATCAACAAAAAAGGTGTCTTTAAAGGAAGATCAGTTCGAGGTTCTTAAAGGGAAAGAGAGTATTTTTATACAAACAAAAGACTCCGATCTCATTTATATTTTTTATAATGGAAAAAACCTGGGACTTTTTGGCACAGGTGGAAAAAAAGAAAAACTATTTTCTCCAGATGAAAATATGATTTAAAATGGACTGGCTTGGTATAGAGACAGATTTGACTTTTATTTTCTTAAAGTAAAGATCCTTCTTTTTTCTATATTAGTACGGTATAAAAACTTTTGAGATTCTTTAAGAAGGGGATTATGGATTTTGTAGCTTTAGATGTGGAAACCACTGGCACTTTGTCTTATACGGATCGTATTGTGGAATTAGCTGCTGTTCGATTTGTAAACGGAAAAATAGAAGACCGTTTTTCTACTTTAATTAATCCGGGTGTGACTATGCCGGAGGAGGCTTCTCGTGTAAATGGAATTACGGATGAGATGTTAAAAGACCAACCGGACATTGCAGATGTATTAAAAGATTTTTCTAATTTTTGTGCGGAGCATGTTCTTGTAGCTCATAACGCTATCTTTGATTTTCAATTTCTTTGTGTGGCTTTGGAAAAATGTTACTTTACAGGCCCTAGGGGGCCGCTTTTTGATACTTATCTTCTTTCTAAGAAAATTTTTCCAGGACTGAGTAATTATAAACTCTCCACCATAGTGGAATATTTAAAAATTCCTGTATCTCATTTTCATAGAGCGGAACAGGACGCCTGGTCTTGTGGTGAGGTGTTTAATGTTATCTTAAGTAGAATAAAATCAGTAGAAAATGGACCCTTTGACTTTAGTAAATTAAATCAAATTACAGGTAAAAAAGAACTTCGCTTTCCTCCTTTAAAAGCGCACCAACTCTCTTTATTTGAATAAGAAAAAGGAGAGTTGGGGAAGGAACTCGTAAAACTCTCTATTTCTGATGATTTTTTATTCATAGAACTTTTTGATTCTTATTATCTTAAATAGAGGGTTTTCATTCAGGAGAGAATAAGAGGCAAAAGCGAGTTCGGTTTTGACACAAGTAGCGGCTGCAAGCCGCTCTGTGGCAAAACGCATGTTTGAGCCTTTTAACTCTTATTCTCTCCTGAAGGGGATATTTATTCTAGTAGCCGTCAGGCAGAGTCCCCCGGGCTTGTCCTTGGGATTTTCTATACCTTTTCGGTATAGATCGGATATTTTATAGAAAGGGGAAGTCTCCACCCTCTATCAAAAGAGCGGGCTTTGATTTTTAAAAGGGGAGGAGATTGTCTTCTTTTAAATTCGGTTTTTATAATCCACTGTAATATTTGTTTTTCAAATGGATTTTCAGGGTCTTTTTCCTGTTCTATGAGCTTTCGTAAAACTGGATCCAATTTTTTATAAGGAGGCAGATCGTCTGTATCTTTTTGATTGTCTGTGAGTTCGGCACTGGCTTCTCTTGTAATAATAGAAGAGGGAACTTTTAAGTAACGGGCAAGCTGATAGACCTCGGTTTTAAATAGATCTCCAATAGGTAAAAGCCCTCCCGCAAGATCACCATACAAAGTACCGTAACCTAAAGCTAGCTCACTTTTGTTGGCTGTACCAAGAAGGAGGCTTTCAGGATGATTATTAGCATAGGCCATGAGCCATATATTTCTTAGACGGGCTTGGATATTTTGTTTTGTCACATCTAAAAAGCCTTTTTTATCCGGAATCTGTGTAGAAAAAAGGGAAGGCTTCTGAGACTCTCTTTCCTGAGAAGAAGAAAAGAGACGACGGGAAAACTCAGACGGAACTGGTATATAAAACTTTTTTAAAAGAAGCAGATAAACCTCTTCAATGGACTGGGTATTTAAAGAACATTTTAATTTATGAGCCATTTGCCGAGCACATTGTTTAGAAAGAGAAGAGGTGAACAGACCGGGCAGAAAAAAAAGCCGCACCTTTTTTTCTCCTAAGGCTTCACAGGCTAAAGCCGCTGTAAGAGCCGAGTCAACTCCGCCACTGAGACCTAAGTGCACTTGCTGAAAATTATTTTTTTGAATAAACTCTTTTAATCCAAAAGTGAGAGCTTTTGTGATTTGCTCTTGTTTTGAAAAACGCGATTTTTGTTTGGAGGGAGGGGGAAGGGGCTTTTTTTTTGTAGGAAAAGAGAAGAAGGATAGATCTTCCTGGAAAAAAGGACTTTGGTGAATTTGTTTTCCAGAAGAATCTAAAATAAAACTTCCTCCATCAAAAATAAGCTCTTCTTGTCCTCCTACGGAGTTAATATAAAGAAAAGGGCAGGAGTATTTCTTGATCCACATTCTGGCCACTTGCTTTCGCTTTTGATCTTTTTGTAAATGGAAAGGGGAAGCATTGAGGCTAATAATAAGAGATGGTTTTTGGGGAGCTTGTAAATGGGGTTTATGCCAGGTTTCTTCACAAAGGAGGATCTGTATTATATCTGTCTGGTGGTTTTTCGCTTTCACGGGGACAAGGTTTTCTGGTCGTTTCTTTTTTTCTCCTCCGGGTTTTAGGATAAAAAAGTTATCCTGTACAGGTCCTTTTTTAAAATATCTTTCTTCCTCAAAAACATCGTAGTTGGCCAGGATTTTCTTTGAGAAAATTTTTATTTTTTTATTTTTTTCCAACAAGAAAGCAGAGATCTTAGGAGGCACACCCGGTCCGGCCGCACTCAGTAAAACAGCTATATCTTCTGGCATGGTTTTATGAATTTTTTTAAGAGATTGGTCAATTTGGTGTAAAAAAAACTTTCGCTTTAGTAAGTCCAAAGGAGAATAACCGTTTAAAACCATTTCGGGAAAGATAATAAGACAGGCTTTATTCTGTTTTGCTTTTTTTATATAGTTTTGAATTTTTCTTTCATTAAATAGAATATTCCCGGTAAAAGAGTTGATCTGAGCTAGAGCGATTTTCATGTTTTTCCTTAAAAAAAGGGGAGAGTATGCTTTTTCGTTATGAGCCTCTTTATTTTCATCAATATATGACTGAACAGACCGGGAATCCCTCGTTTCCCGCTTTTACGAGCACAAGTTTCACGGGAACCTATTTTCGCCCTTCGCCCTTCGTTACTCTATGGGGAAGAAGCTTCCAGACACCATAAAATGCAAACAAGATCAATATATACTGACTCTATTTAAAATTTCCAATAATTTTTTCTGCTTCTTTTTTATTCTATATCGTCGGTGCTGAAAAAGTTCTAACGATTAGATTTTATTTATATTTTTGTTATTTTAAAGGGATAATATTTGCAAGAAAAAACTTCTTTTATTTAAAATGGTTGCAAATAAGAGGCTAAACTGAAAGCCTTCTAAGAGGCTCTCAGCCACGACAGTGCTACCTGAGTGTGGACGTTGGCTATAAACTGAAAGCCCTC
Source organism: Bdellovibrionales bacterium (assembly GCA_028819305.1). Classification (GTDB taxonomy): domain Bacteria; phylum Bdellovibrionota; class Bdellovibrionia; order Bdellovibrionales; family UBA1609; genus JANQSP01. Next base: position 517 of record JAPPLY010000088.1, on the reverse strand, counting down.
TAAGAGGCTCTCAGCCCCTTGAAAACGGGGCTATAGCCCTACCTTGTACTGTCTCATGCTTTCTTATACTGTCATGCCCGCGAAAGCATGAGCATCTAGCCCTGTTTATCTTGTCTGGATTCCCGTTTTCACGGGAATGACATTAAGAATACTTTTTCAGTACTGACTAATTAGTTGATTTTGTTATTTTAAAGGCTTAATCTTAGAAAGAAAAAGGAGCTTATTTATGTACAAGCTATCCATAATGATTTTAATTTTAAGTTTAGTTTTAGCTTCCTGTAAATATGATGCAAGTTAAAGTTTTTTTTTACAATGCTCTTTCATTTCCAATTAGGAGTTTTTTTGGTTAGGAATAAATCGTTAAGCCCCATTTTTTAGCTTTTTAATCTCTTTTGCTGGCACGCCTGTTACTTTAGATATAACCGAAATATTCATTTTTTCTTTCAGCATATTTAAAATAACTTCTTGTCGTCCTTCTTGTCGTCCTTTTCTTTCTCCCTCCCAGCGTCCTTTTTCT
>JAPPLY010000083.1 GCA_028819305.1 Bdellovibrionales bacterium | reverse complement strand
CCTTTTTACAGGAAGCTAAAACTAAACTTAAAATTAAAATCATTATGGATAGCTTGTACACAAATACTTCTCCCTCGAGCATAAATGCTCTAAATATCCCTTCTTAATTATTTCTTTTTATTTCGACTTTAGTATAAAACTATACAACAAATAATATTTCAAGGTAAATATCTTACCGAATCGGTATAGAAAAAAGGCCAGCCTATTATGCCATCCATAAAAGACAAAATAAAGAAAATGGGGTTTTCCCCGAAAAAATCCCTGGGTCAAAACTTCTTAATTAACCCCATAATCATTCAAAAAATAATAAACTCTGTAGCAGAGTTAAAACCTTCCCTGATTATGGAAGTGGGACCAGGGCTTGGAGCTTTAACAAATCATTTTATACCGAACCATAGAAAAAAAGGGGAGCTTCAGAAATTCTCTTCCCCGGCGGAAGGGGCGAATCCACCGGATGGATATATTTCTCTAAACCCACCCCTTTATGTCCTCGAGAAAGATGCTTTCTTATGTCAGTACTGGAGAAAAAAAGGAGTAAATGTATGGGAAGGAGATGTTTTAAACCTAAAAGGTTTTATTTATATGAACTTGAAAAATTCTCCCTCCACCAACATATACCGATCCGGTCAGGAAAAGGCTCTCTTCAGAGATTCTCTCTCCTGGGAGGACAAAAAGAAAGGATCGAAAAAGGTCAACCAGATGGGTATAGAAGAAGTGTCCTGGCCCTCTCTGCTTTTACCTGGTTCGGTTTTAATAGGTAACCTGCCTTATCAAATTGCCAGTCGCCTGATGGTTCAGTGCTGCCCAGGGCCGGATAAAATCAAAGCCCTGGTTTTTATGTTCCAAAAAGAAGTGGCACAAAGGATTTTAGCCTCACCAGGTTCAAAAAACTACGGCCTTCTCAGTGTGCTTTCTCAGTGCTTTTGGAACGGACACCTTTTAATAGAAGCCTCTACTTCTGACTTTTACCCTCGTCCGAAAGTGGCCGGTCAGGTCTTGGTTTTTTATAAAAAACCACACTCTATTCCTAACTCAGAAGCCTTTTTGGCTTTTGTAAAATTATGCTTTTCACACAGAAGAAAATTTCTTCTAAGTCAATTAAAAACCATTAAAGAAAAATCGCAAATTAGGGATATTTTTGATAAGATGAATTTATCCTCCTCTATAAGAGCGGAGGAGCTATTTCCTGGGCAGTTCGTGTCTTTGTTTAAGGAAATAATACGGAAGAACAAGTCAGAAAAAAAATAGATGTTTTCAAAATCCTTAATCTAAAACTTTATTTTGTTCACTTCACTTCTACAAAGTAAGACACTTGTATCTTAGATCCTGGTTCTAGGGCCTTTTTAAACACCAACTTTTTTCCTCTCAACTCCCACTTTACTTCATCTGTTCCATCTATAAATTTCACTTTAGTTTCTCCGACTAAAACAGGTTCTTTTTTTAACTCAACACTCTCAATCAAACTTCGTAAAATATGAGATAGCTTTTCTAAACGAGGACCATAATTTTCTTCACAAATAGAAATACTGTCTCCATGAGTGATCTCTGCCAGTTCAGACACTTTTGTTCCATACACAGATCCCGCCGCGTGTTTTTTTTGAAGTCTCAGACATTCTTCATCTTGAATAACCAAAGAAAAAGAATAAAGAGATCGCTTTGGGAATAGTTTTTCAAAATTATCCATCACTTCTCGGGCCGTCGTAGCCTGCTTTTGATCTTCTTTCCTCTCATCTTCATCTGTTACAATAAAACTGATAATATCAGCCTCCGGGTGTTTTGATAGAGTTTCCGCCTGTGCCCACCGTTCCAGACAGGAATTAAGTACTCTTAAGGGCTGTTCCATATCACCCTGACAGTAAGGTGCTAAATTACAGCTATCTCCTGAACCACGGGTTAAAGTGTCCTTAAACACTTCGATATAATTTGGAGTATTCACATCTAATTGCTGCTGATTTAAACGCTTTCCCTTATGTTCTAAGTCCATCAAACGACCAAAATGAGGCTCCTTCCCTTTATAATCCTCCCATTTTTGCTGAGTAAATGTATCTTCATCAGGGGAGCTATTTCCCGGAAGGGACCAGGAGATGTGATCTCCGTGATCCGCTGTCGTAAAAAACATGACCCAATTGCTATTATGAATTTGAGACATAAGATCCTCAAAAGCCTGACCAAAACGGGCTAAATCATCTGTCATAGAACTGGATACATCTAAAATAAACAGAAAATAGACAGGTTTATTCTCCACACCTTTTATATGGAAAGTTTCCTTTACTTCTTTTACACATAATTCTCGGCCTTCCACCATTTTCTTTAAGCAGGATGTTTCCTGTCCTCCAGATGAGCTTCTACTCGGCGAAGCTTCCTCTTCATCACCAACAAAATCCAGAGGAGACCGACAAGACAAAAATAAAATAAAAATAAATAAAAAAAAAGAAAATCTCATTTGCCCTACCTTTTTTGATACCGGTTTGGTCATAAATATCACCCGGGGTTCTTTTTTATTCACAATGCCCGGTTATCTCTCAAACTAAAAGTATAAGTGAAATTATCTAAAATAACAGCCCTCCGGTTTAATATTCAGACGGAAGTATTAAATAAATTTCTCAGTTTATAGATTTTTACACTTATTTTTCATATTGATAACTGACTTTCACTTTAGTGCCAGGTTGGACAGGGCCAGATAGTCGTATTTTTCTTCCAAAAAGATTCCATGAAACCTGTTCTTGAATCGGATCTAAAGAAACCCGCACTGTCTCAGGAAGTAGAAACAATTTTTGTAAAACTAAATCAGACTCTATAAGAGACCTTGTGATTTGAGATATACGAGCTAAGGCGGCACCATAATCCTTTGAACAAAGAGATACATTTTGTCCCCCTGTTAATTCGGCTAGTCGGCCTATAATATGCCCATAAGCCGCCGTTTTTTTAGAAAATATTCCTCTTCTTTCTTCTTCATAACAGGATTCATCTTGAATACTGAGGCTGAAAGCAAATAAACGTTTTCTTTTTCCTTTGAACATATTTTTAAAAGTGTGAATCACCTCCTCGGCAGTTGTAGCGCTTTGTGGGTCTTGTCTTCTTTCGTCTTCGTCTGTCATTATCAATAAAATGGTATCTGTATCAGCTTGAAAAAAGCTTTTATGAGAAGGATCTGTTTCATAACGACTAAAAGCCGCTTTAAGGGAGCGGAGAGGCTGCTCATGTGGGCCATGACAGCCAGGAGGAAGGTCGCATTCCGAAGGGCTTCGACGAGTAAGAGTGTCTTTAAAAATCTGTTCATATTCAGGAGTGGTGTCTGTTAAAATAAGCTGGTCTAAAATACTTCCTCTTTTTTCTAGTCTCATAAACTTTCCAAAACGCGCTTGATCCCCATGATAACTTTCCCAGATATCTGATGTATTTCCTGTGTGATCTCCATGATCAGCCGTCATAAAAACCATTCTCCATTTTTTATCACTAATATAAGACAAAACGGGTTGCAGGTTTTCACCCACTTTTTTCAAATTATCATCCATAGATTGAGAAGCGTCTAAAACTACAACAAACTCCAACTCTTCCCGACCGGAAATTTCAAAATATTCCACTAAATAACCAGGGGTATCTTCATATCTAGCTCGTAAAAAAGGATTTCCTTCCTCTCCCTTGGTTATACAGTCCACTTTATCATTATCACACTCCAAGGGACCATCCAGCTTATGATCTATAACCAGACCTTTAGAGTCTTGCTCAGAGTAAAAACCTATACGACTACATCCGTTGACAAAAAAAACAATACATAGAAAAGGGAGTATTTTTTTCATAGATTCACTCTATCGGTAAAAATACAAATTTTCTTTATTATGAATTTTATCAGCGAATGAGTGAACATTTACAATCGCGAAGCTTCCCCGCTTCCGCGGGGGCAGGGTATTGGTGGAGGGGGATTATCCTACCTATCGGCCAGCTTCCCCGCTTCCGCGGGGGCAGGATCGCTGGGAACGGGAATCTAGTTGGCTAAACTGAAAGCCACCAAAGTGGCTTCCCGTCCCGTGAAAACGGGAAGCTCATTACTATGAAGAGAGTGATTTACTATAAATATGTCCTTCAGGAAAACAGATGTGCCTTTCTCGGGACGGTTCTTTGTCTTCCTTGGTAGAAAGCCAAGGCCCTTGGACCTTCAGACGGCAAACTGTTTTCCTGAATTAAATATATTAAATTTGCAACAATTTTGAGTGAAAGAAATTTTTTTGCTAATATTAGCTTAAAAATAAACCCGCCTTCGAGAAAGCCGTGCTTCGCAAGCCAAAGGGTAAAAGGGTAAAAGTCCTAAAGGCTTACAAAGTCCTCACCAG
>JAPPLY010000032.1:38880-43936 GCA_028819305.1 Bdellovibrionales bacterium | reverse complement strand
TCTACGGGGCTTTGCCTCTACGGGGCTTTGCCTCTACGGGGCTTTGCCTCTCGGGGCGGTTCTTGTCTTTTTTGATAGAAAGCCAAGAACCTTGGACCCTGCTATGTGAAAAGTCAATAAAAAAAGAAAAGTTCTTAAAAAGAATATCAACCTAAAAGAAAGTAAGGAGTTAAATATAATGGACAATACTAAAACTAATACCATCCGTATGAAGTCCTCAAACAAGCCAAATAATACCAGATTAGCTTTAGATATTGGTACAAACTCTATAGGTTGGGCTATTTATGAGTTAAACACAGAACCAAAACCAATAAAAATTAATGCTACAGGTGTAAGGATTTTCTCTTCCGGTCGAAACGACAAAGATAAAACAACATTAAATGCAACAAGAAGGCAAAAAAGGCTGCAAAGACGACAAAGGGATCGGTACCTACAACGACGAGCTTATCTACTTTCTTTGCTTAAAAAACAGGGATTAATTCCAGAAGATCCTTTTTCTGCTAAAAATTTAAAAACTTTAAATCCATATCATCTAAGAGCTAAGGGCCTTGATGAAAAGTTAGATATATATCATTTTGGGAGAGCTTTATTTCATCTTAATCAAAAAAGAGGATTCAAGAGTAACAGAAAATCAAGGGATGTAAAAGAAGATGGATTGATTAACAAATCTGTAAAAGTTTCACAAGAATTAATGAAAAAATACGAATCCAGAACCTACGGTGAGTTTTTATGGAAACGCTTACAGAAAATGGAAGAAAGCAAAAAAAAACCAGGTTCTCAACAAGATAATTGGATATTAGCTAGAAGGGCTATTGGAGCAGCTGCTAAAGACAATTACATTGTTTATGCTAACAGACAAATGATAAAAAATGAATTTAATACTCTATGGGACTGTCAATCTCGTTTTCACGAACAGTTAAAAGATAAAAATATAAAGGATAAATTTTTTAAAGCTATTTTTACTCAAAGGCCCTTAAAATCCCCTATCGTTGGAAAATGTACACTCACAGGTGAAAGAAGAATACATAAAGCCTTGCCCTCTTTTCAAAAATTTAGAATTTTAAAAGAATTAAATAATTTAGCTTACATAGATAATAAAGGACAATCTTACTTTATTACTCAATTGGAAAAAGGTTTAGAGTTTAGAGACAAACTGATCACAGATCATTTTTTAAAAAAACAAAAAATTACTTTTAAACAGATAGAAAAGTCCTTTAAAAATCTCTTTACAAATATAAACAACTTTTCCTCATTTAACTTAAATACCTTTAATAGAGATGATTTAGAAGGAGATAAAACGAGTGTTATTATAGCTAAAATTATTCCTCAGTGGTATGAATGGGAAATAACATTGCAAGATCAGTTTATTGAATTATTAGAAGGTGAAAATACAGATGATCCCTACATGGAAGACGATGATAAAGTGCTTAAAAACTTAAAACAGTTTAATAAAAACCACAATCTGGCTTTATCTGATAAGCAATTAGGTGCGTGTTTAAATAAGTTAAATTCATTACCTAGTGGTCATGGTAAGTATAGTAAAAAGGCTATAAAAAAAATTATTCCTTTTTTGGAAGAAGGGCAAATAGAGTTTGACGCTCTATTGTCAGCAGGGTTAGAGGATAGCTTTGAACAAAAACAACAGGAGTTATTGAGCAGGTTACCTCGATACCAAGATGTCTTATCTAATCATTGTGTAGAAATGAGATTAAAACCGGTAAAACAAGAAGACAAACATAGAGGTCACTCCAAATATAAAACATTTCGTATTCCCAACCCTACCGTTCATATTGCTTTTAACCAATTACGTCTTTTAGTAAATGACATTATAAGAACGCATGGGAAACCTCTGCAAATTGTTATTGAAACGGCTAGAGACCTCCCTTTAGGAGCAATAACTAAAAAAGAATTAGAAAAGAGAGATAAAAAAAATAAAGCCCAAAATGATGAAGCCCGTGAAGCTATTTTAGAGTTTAATCAACAAGATAATAGGGAAAACCGGTTGAGATATCGCCTGTGGAAAGAGCAAAAAGAAACTTGTTTATATTCTGGTAATAAAATTTCAAAGTGCAAACTCTATACATCTGATTTAGAGGTAGATCATATACTGCCTTGGTCAAAAACTCTGGATGACAGTTTTTCAAACAAAGCTTTAGTGTATAGATCATCCAACCAAAATAAAAATAACAAAATCCCTTTTGAGTATTTTTCATCAGATTCCACTCACTGGACGGAGATATTAGAGAGAGTAAAAGAGCTTCCAAAAAATAAGCAATGGAGATTTAACAAAGATGCTTTAGATCAATTTTTACAAGGTGAAAAGAGTTTTTTAGAGAGGCAATTAAATGACACCCGTTATATTTCTAAATATGCCAAAAATTATTTACAGTGTATTTGTGATGATGTGTGGACTGTTAGAGGACAAACGACCTCTATTTTAAGAAACTTACTATACAATAGAAAGAAAAATAGAGATGATTATAGAAATCACGCTATAGATGCTCTTGTTATAGGGTTGATGGATCGCTCTTTTGTTCAACATGTTAGTAACATTGCTAACAATATAGAGGAGCAAAATAAAGAGAGACTGGAAAATATAGGAAAAGCTATTAAACGAGAGATTTTACCTTGGCCGTCTTTTAAAGAAGAGGCTCCGTCCAGTATAGATCAAATTATTGTGTCCCACCGAAAAAGAAAAAAAATAACATCCCCATCGGGCAATCAGACTACAGGTCAGCTGCATAATGAAACAGCTTATGGGTTCTTAAGTAGTAAGGATATTCCTGATTTTTCTAAAGCTATAAATGTTATTCATTATATGGACATTTTATCATTCAATGGTATGGATCAGAAAAAAGTAAATAATAAAATTGTTAGTCAGAAGATAAAAAATGACTTTCTTCAGGAAATAGAAAAAAATAAAAAACTAACTAAGGAATTTTTAATAAATTATCATAAAAAAACAGGCATTAGACGAGTCCGTATCATAGAAAAACGAACAGTGATACCCATTAAAAATAAATCCAGAAAAATATATAAAGCTTTTAATGGAGATGGTAATCATGCCTTGAGGCTTTTTAAAAAACAAAATGGCAAATGGGATGGTTTGGTTATTGATCGCTTTACGGCCAATCAAAAATCATTTAAACCGATACCTAATAAACACAGATTGATGATAAATAATATGCTATTTTTTAATAACAAGTTCTGGAGAATTGTGAAGTTAAGTGGTAAGCAAATCACCCTCTCAGAACACTTTGAAGCTAATGTGGATAAAAGAAATAAAGATAAAAACAAATCCTATAAATACACAACAAAAAGTGTAGGTGCCTTACAAAAAGTAGAAGCAAAAAGGGTAGATATTAGTCCTTGTGGGGTAGTAAAAATAAGCCCTTTTACTTTAAAGTTATACCGAACTGGTACAGAATTTGCGAACTCCGAACTCCGTTCCTCCTTGGGAAAAAGTGTACAGGCATCACAAGATTCAAACAATATCAGTATAAAAGAACTAAAAAAACAAAGTCAGGTGCAGTAAATTTGTCAAGGTATAGCTTTGGTCAGTTTGTGGAAATTTCTAAACCCAATATTTACTTAAGTATATATCGTGGTTTTTTACAAATTTACCAAAAAAAAGAATTTTTAGGAAAAGTCCCTTTAGATGATATTTTAGGTCTGGTTATTACTGGACATGGGTGTTCTCACTCCTCTCATGTTTTAACTGCTTTAACAGATAGAAATATCCCGGTATCTATTTGTGGTTCTAATTTTATCCCTAAAACTTTAATTTTACCTATAGTGGGAAATGGTAAGCAAAGTATGAGAATGCGCTCTCAGTTTTGTATAAAAAAGCCTTTAAAAAAAAGGCTATGGAAACAAATTGTTCAACTCAAACTAAAAAACCAGGCTGCTGTATTAAAAGAATACGGATTACCTTATGAGGCGTTATTTCGCATGTCATCTTTGGTGAAAGTGGGGGATCCTTCTAATTTAGAAGCTCAAGGAGCTAGAAGATACTGGAAAGCTTTATTCACTAAAAATTTTAAAAGAGATGCAGAGAAAACAGGTGTAAATGCTATGCTTAACTATTTTAATATACAAAACTACTTTTATTTCAAGGGTTTTTTAGATATGGAAATTTTATTATGATACCTATATTAATTAAAAATGTTGCAAAATTTTATAACATATATTAAAGTGGTATTTTAATGAGGCGGAAATATAACATAGACCCAATAATAATAAATGGAAAGGTTATTAAAAAGCTGATTATTGACCCTCATGTGGATAAACACGCAGACCATATTAATGATGATTTAATAAAGAAAATGGTTAGGCAACTGGATGAGGGGATATTTCTTTCTGAGAAGGAACTAGATGGTTTTTCGTATTTTGCCACTATTTTAAAAGTGGAAGGGTTATACTATAAACTGGTGTGGCTTTTGGAGAAAGATTGTTTATATATTGGTGTTATCACTGCTTATAGAGATAGGAGGGGCAAATGAGATATCCAAAAACCAAGGATATTAAAAAGGTTTTAAGGGAGCTTAAAGATACTGATTTTATACAAGTTATTCCATTAGAAGCTCCTAAAATTGACAAAATCAAATATGAGCTTTGTAAAATGTTTGTTGCTTATATAAAAAAAGAAAATATAACTCAAGCGGCATTAGCACGACAGTTGAAAGTAGATCGTTCCAGAGTAAATTGGATCGTCAAATACAGAATAGAAAATTTTACGATTGACCGGCTTTATGAATTGTTGGAAAAAATCCTTCCTGATTGTGAGCTGCAAGTGTCCTAATGTTCGTGACTCCTAAAATGATGCTTACTCACTGTCCGTTTTTCAGGGACGATCCACTTATTAACTGTTACAGATAAACAGTTCGAAAATATTGTGAGTTTTCGTGGAAAATATGACGAAAAATTACCAAAAAAGAATAAACAATTGGTGCTTTTTTAAGGTAGAAAAACAAAAAACCCCTGTTATTTCAGGGGTTTTTTAGTGATGTATTCTATCATTCAGGAAATTGCGATGCAATCAAAACCGTAAAGATTT
>JAPPLY010000032.1:7527-38780 GCA_028819305.1 Bdellovibrionales bacterium | reverse complement strand
TCTAAAAAATAAAAGAAGCATTCTATCATTCAGGAAATTGCGATGCAATCAAAACAGTGAGCACCGACACAACAAGGTTTGTTGTATTCTATCATTCAGGAAATTGCGATGCAATCAAAACCGTAAAGATTTTCTAAAAAATAAAAGAAGCATTCTATCATTCAGGAAATTGCGATGCAATCAAAACTAACATACTAATACATTTTACATCAATATTCAAAGGTATATATAGACCATACATACCCAGATACATACTGGCCACCTGCTCCACGGATATAACCTAGCATCTCATAATACTCTTCTTTCTGTTGAGCTTGTTCGTATGTCAATCCTCTACTTACTACTGTCCAATTATGTAAAGAAGGATACTGGTTTTGCCAGTAACTTTTTCTTTCATATAAATCCGTGGTCATGCCAACTCTCTTTGCCATACCTCCTCCTGAAAGAAAAAATAACTATTATTTAATGAGTTTGCTAATCTGTCCGGCGATATACTCAACTGCTTTTTCCAACTCACGTATATCATTATTATATTTTTTTTGCGACTCTTTTAATTGTTTGATATCTGCCTCTATCTCTTCAATAGAAACTCTTAATCGGTCCGCGGCTGTATTAATAAATATTCTTATTATAACTAATAAGAAGCTCAGTAAAGCCAACAGTAAAACCCCGAATGTAAATAAAACCCCTAAGGGACCAAAATATTCCATACTTGATAAACCTCATCTGAGTAAAGAGAAGTTATAAATTTTACCTAAGGGACCAAAATATTCCATATTTGATAAACCCCACTTATCTACAAATATTACATATTATTATTATATCGTCAATTATCAAAAATATTTCAACTTTTGCCACTATTTTAAAAGTGGAAGGGCTATACTATAAGCTGGTATGGCTTTTAGAAAAGTTGACCTATTAACTATCCTCCCGACTCTCTATATAATGCAGGGTTGACATCCAAGTAAGTTCAAAAACAAAACACTAAAGGTCAAGCGTATAAAAATACTGCCTTTAAAATTGTTAATACGAGCCAAAAATGGAGGCTACTCCAAATTTAACGAATATAAGTCAATATTGGCATTGCCTATTTTGACATAATGTGATATAGTGTAATGACCTATTAGCTGCTTTTATGTTTCATTGAAATATATGAATTGGTATATTGAATACACATCAAAAGCAGTAAAGCAGCTAAAAAAACAGCCGGTAACTATAAGAGATGCTGCTTTAGCTTTGGTTATGGATATTAAAGAAAGAGGCCCTATCAGAGGAGATTGGCCTAATTTTTCAAAACTGGGGAAGACCAATTACCATTGCCATTTAAAAAAAGGGAAACCTACTTATGTTGCTTGTTGGCGAATGTTAGATAAAAACAAAAAAGTTATTGAGGTGTATTATGTCGGCACACATGAAAAAGCCCCTTATTAAAATATCTGTTGGAAAAGAGATATTTAAACTTCCACATAAAGAAGCTCAAGCTGTTTTAGCCATTGTGAAAAGTATTAACTATTCCAACTACTCAAAGAATAAAACTGCCGAAGTTGTATATAAGGAAATTGCCAAGACCCGTCCTAAAGGAGCGGTTTACCTCAGAGGAATTCGTACCAGAGAGAATATGAGTCAGAAAAAACTTGAGAAGATAACAGGTATTCCTGCGAGTAACATTTCCAAATACGAAAGTGGTTCCAGAAAAATCACTATTCCTATAGCCAAAAAATTAGCCAAAGCTCTTAATATCAATGAAAAAAAACTTTCCTCTTGATGTCGAAACTCTCTAACAATACCTCTTTAAAATTACCAAAAAAGAATAAACAATTAATGATGCTGGTTTTCATATCTCCGTAAATACATAAAAAAACTCCTTTTTTTTTTATGTTATAATAAAGTCATGGATAACGAACTGCCGTTTTTATTTGTTTTATTGATTGGTGCCATTATATGGGTGATTATCCACTTTAGCCCCAGTTTAGATATATTATTAAAATCACCTATAAATTGAAGGCTCAGGAAATGGCCAAGGCCATGAGTTACTGTTCTTTCCAGGGTTGAAGCTCAGACATAATATTTGGTTGTCCAAACTGATTACAATCCATATTAGAATTATTACATAAATAATTCTCTAATACTTGATCCTTATCCATTTTAGCTCTTACCTGAGCTTTGGAAACACGTAAAAATAACAACTCAAGATTATGATTGTCCCATTCCCTCTTAGGAATATAATATTTATTATCTGTCATTGTCTCCCTACAAAAATATCCATCCAGATAGTATTCCACATCTCGTATTTTTTCACAAAAAGTTACATTATAAGAGGTGATCCATTCTTGAAGATATATATCTTTAGTATCATCGCCTGTGGGTTGAGGATTCGTGATAACGGAGCGTGCAGAACATCCCATCAAAATAAATATTATAAATATTATTATTATGTGTTTCATTTATTCACTTCCTTTCGTGTTTAATAAATTCAAAATAGCCAAAAAATACGATAGTCATTTCATTTATTCATTGCCCTCTGTGTTTAATAAATCTTTTAAATTTTCAAAATGACGATCTTTAGCTTCTTTTTGTAATTGCTTTATATGGTCTTCATTAACAATCGGTTCACCTGTTTCCGTTTCTCTGTTTTTATCAATAACCTCGTTGTTTCTTTCTAACTCTTTAAGGTATTGAATATTACGCTCAACCGCTCTTTGACCTTCGGCCATTTGTCTTTCCTGAGCTTCACGAATAGCCCGTTTCTGAAACTCCAGGTCAGATAAGGATTCTGAATAATCTTCATCTTCATCCGAAAGGTAATGTGATTCTGTATTATTTCTGGATCGTCTTTCCGTTTGTTCGGGTAAGCAGCTGGATAAAAAACCAGCTAAAAAGCTGATTAAAAAAAGAATAAAAAGTATAATTTTTATTTTTGCCATATTTATAAATAGGGTTTTTATACTGCACCGGTATGGGGTACCTACTTTAATGGTAACAAATTCGGTGATTTTAGTACAATTAACACTAGGACTGAAGACTGGAGTTTATGTCAAGATAGGGTAGTATATCGCCAAAAACACACTTTTAACGAGAGACCACAGAATGGCGAGAGACTATTCGACACCATAAGTTCATAAGCTCCATATTCGGAATAGAAGAAACATTTTTATCTGTTAGATTTTTTGAACCTACAATAATAGACAAACAACGGGCACGAGACAAAGCTACATTTAGACGATTTTTATTTAACAAAAAGGAAATCCCCCTTGGAGCATCTTGAATCGTAGAGGCGGCTAAAGAAAGAATGCACACGGGGGCTTCTTGCCCCTGAAACTTATCTACAGAAGCTACTCTAGCCCCTTTAATACTTAAGACTTTTTCTATACAAGCCACCTGAAAATTATAGGGCGCTACAATTAAAATATCTTTTTTCGTTATAGGAGCTATCTGGCTCTCTCTATTTATCCATTTGGAGTTTAATAATTCCTTATAAAGAAGAGAAATAACTTCAGCCTCTTCAATAGAAGCATGCACATTTCCGGAATGCTCCACCGGAATAAAACACAAACCGGACTCTGGTAATCCAGAGATGAGGGAAGGAGTCTGAATTTCCGCTTTCGCGGGCCGGGAAGCCCTTAGAGGGCTTTCCGTTGTGTTAGTCTTCACGGGCCGGGAAACTTCTAAACCAGATCGGGGTAAAAGAATTTTTTGATGATCTGTCGTAGGATGGTTTTTAAGTTCTCCATTATAAAAATAATCCGAAATAAAACGACAAAGGGAAGGATGCATACGATAAGATACGGGAAGAAAGATGCCTTTATCGTCGGAAATAGTGGTTTTTCCATCCGTATAATAAGTTAAGGCAGAATGGCCAGACTCCCCAGGATGACAAGCTTGAATGGGTTGATCTAGCTGATTTTGATCTCCCAATAATATAATGTTGTCTGTAGCCCTGGCTGCCGCCACTATGTTGGCAAGACTAACTTGAGAGGCTTCATCCACAAATAAATAATCATAAGAAGATTCTTCCTCTGCTCTTGAAAAAAAGAAAGTGGTGCCACCTACAAGTTGAGTGCTGCTTTTGATTTCATTGGATTTCACCAATTCTACTGACCAGGGATATAGAAAACTTTTTTCATCTGTACCTTCTCTGGAATTTTTTACTTTTTGGCATTGAAAAACCCATTTGCTGTTGTTTTGCTCAAATACCATTTTTAAAACATTTGAAATGGCTTTATGAGAATTAGCCGTCACTCCCACCCGCTTCCCATTTTTAATCAAATGTAAAATAACATGAGCCGCTGTATATGTTTTTCCAGAACCGGGAGGCCCTTGAATACATAAAAGAGAATTATTTAAACTTAAAACTTGATGAGAAGCTTCTTTTAAAAGATTATCTTTATTTAAAATTAATGGTTTTTTATGGGGAGATGTTTTGATAGTGTTTGAAGTGTTTGTTTGTTTGTTTATCTCCTCCTCAGGTAGCCCCTCTAGGAGACTCGTATAAACAACACCCTTTGGATTTAGGTCAGGTGCCTTTCTTAAAAGTAAATCATAAATACATTTTTTTAAACCAAAGTAAGGAGCTTCAGGTAAAAAGCCATAAGCTGTTTTTAAAAGGGATTGAAATAGATTTTTTTTATAAAAGTCGTTTTTTTCCGGCACTAAAGTAAAAGGCTTTTCTTTTGGAAGCTTGTTTTTCCCGTTCGGTTTAAGATAAATAAATCCCTCTATTAAATACAATCGCCAGACAGTGTAAGTATCTTTGATGTTGTCCGTATTTTCTAAAACAATCAGTTTATCTCCCTCTTTAAAACCTACCTCCTGCTCTTTTTCAAATTGTATTTTATGTTTATTATCTTGAGAAGCTGCCCACCGACATAAAGTAAGGGTGTTCTTATCTTCCAGCATCTCCTCTTCGTTCATGTCCAGGCGGGAAAAGTAATCCCACCAACCAGGTTTATCCTCTCTTATATGAAACTCCAATAAATGAGCTAGCAGAGCGGCTGTATAAAGATGCTCTTCTCCCTTCATTTGCGATAAAGGCCAGGTTCTTTTTTGTACCGGAACTAAATTTAAAAGAACCTGAGCTTTTTCCTGACAACTTTCTTTATACCCGGAGGGTATTATTTTTTCGTCACTTTTTGGTTCTTTCCTATTGGCAGCTAAGCCTTTAAATCCGGAATTTTCAAACCCGTTCGGTTTAATATCAGAGCGACGATATTCTTTCTCCTGATCTTTTGTAAAAGAGGCTATGTACTTGATACCTTCTTTTTTTTGTAAATCCCATAGAAATTTACAAAGTTCTTTTGTAGAAAAACAATCATCCCGATTATAAGACTTGATCTTCTCTAAAAAAGAGGAACCTTCTTTTTTATCACTAGTATTGAGGAAGTTAAAAAAATAAAAGGCTGCCTGCCCTCCCGATTTAATACAAGTGTTTCTTTTTCCATAATAAAGCTGCTCCACCTCTTTTAGGGAATAAGAAAAAGTGCCCACTCTTAAACCTTGGGTGACAACTCTGTGCAAATCCACAAACACCTTATTTCTTAAAAGGGTGTCTATCTCCTCTTCTCCTGCTCCATATTTCCCCATTAGTTTCTTTATTGTAGAAGGTTCATAATGCCCATAATGATAAATGTGTAAACTAGGATTTTTTTGCCAACGCTCATACACCCATTTAAGCCATTTTTTAAAAGCATAAACCTCTTCGTCCTCTTTAGTAGCCCAGAAGCATATATATTTTGGGTCTTCATTAACAGCATTGCCATATAAATATTCTAATCCGTCAGAGCCTAGTAAAGGATACCCTTCCATATCAAAAAAAACATCAAACGGACTGGCAGGAGGGAGCATCTCTAAACTCTGTCTTTCTCCTGAATGAGAAAGCACCTTAAACTTAGGTGTGTCCTGGCCTACGGAAGCTAACTGCATTCTGGCCTGATCTTTTAAAACTTCTAGTGTAATCTTGGGAATCCCTTTTATAGAAGAATTATCCTTTTTTAAATAAGGAAGTTCAGAAAGCTTGTTGATACCTGCCCGCCTTAAGATAGTACAATGGGAGGAACGCAGACCCGCTACTAAAGAAATATCATCCAATACATGCTGTCTTTTCCTGGCAAAGATACTCCAATCTCTATGTTCTGCCATTTTATCAGGGATAGGAATACGATCTTTTGAAAAACAAGAATGATAATGTAAAAAACTTTTTTTTAATAGCTGATAAAAATAAAAGAAGGAAGTGGTTTTAAAAAAATGGGATTTTTTATCTTTTGTAACCACAACAAAAGAAGGAGGTAACACTCCTTGAATGGACTGCAATATATCACAATAACAGCAAAGCTGAATCAAAGCTGTCGGTTTAGGGTGCCTGGCTATCTTAAAATCATAAGGCACATAATAGTAATCACCTAATTCAGAATGTCCTTTTTCTTTTACCAATAGGTCTGCATAACCGAATAGGGTATCATTTCCTATGGCTGCTTGATAAATTTTGTTCTCTCCCGCTTTTAAAGCTAAAAGAGTTTTTTGAATGGCCTCTGTGCGATTATCCTTTTCAATACGCAGCACGGAAGTGCTTTGTTCCATTTTTTGGATAATATCCTCTTCATGCTGGTTCCCCATATTTCTGATTAAATCCAGGAGGGGATCAAAGGGATCTCGATGCACTCCTAGCTCTTTTTGCTTTTCTTCTGAAGCGACTTTTTCAAAATGATCCATATAGGAGGCAAATTCGGATTCAAAAAAACGAACTATATCAGAGGGAGAAAAAGTGATTTTATCATTATTAAAGTGCATTTACTGACTGTAGCAGAGGGATGGTCGTATTTACAGTATTTATACTGATCTTATTTGCTCCCCGCTTTTGCGGGGACAAAGTTTTGTGGTTTCTGTAAGCTTTTTTCCAAGGGTGGACAGAGGATGAAGTGTGCAAATTCCATACCGGTACGGTATATACTTTTCTTTCTTCGCGGGAATGTTGTCACCCCCGCGAAAGCAATGTTGTCACCCCCGCGAAAACGGGGGTCTAATTATCATTAACTAGATTCCCGCTTGCGCGGGATTGTAAATGTTCACTAATTCGCTGACAAAATTGAGTTTATAAGGGAGCGTTAGAAAACTCCCAATAAGCTTAAGAAAGGAGGCGAGTTATGAGGGATAACACACAAGATAAGACACTATACAGGAACTATATTAGTAAGTGGAAGTATATGATAAAAGACTATGAGTTGGTGAAGAGGAAGAGACATCCAAAGTTTCGATTTGTGAGTGATTTTTATAAGTTCCATAAGACTAACCGTCAGACTTTTTTAAAGTACTATCATCGTTATTTAAGCCACCCTACAGAGGAGAGTCTTGTTCCGCGTAAGAGAGGGCCTAGATGGAAGGTAATCGGAGTTTTCTTCTCGCAATAATCAGTTATCGCATCCATTTGAGAGGATGTTAAAGGAGTTGGGCATAAGGCATAGATATACGCGTCCTTACAGGCCGCAGACGAATGGTAAGGTGGAGAGGTTTTGGAGGAGTATGAATGAGGATTTAATAGAGGGTACGACATTTGAGACTTTGGAAGAGTTTAAGAGGGAGTTAGAGGAGTATTTGATATATTATAATGAGTTAAGGCTCCACCAGGGATTAAATCAGAAGACACCCGTGCAAATGAATGGTATTTGTGAGAAAGCGAAGAAGTGATTCTGTCAGCGAATTAGTGAACACATACAGGAATGACAAGCTTTTCGGGAATGACAAGCTTTTCGGGAATGACAAGCTTTTCAGGAATGACAAGCTTTTCGGGAATGACATATCTACAGGGATCTTTAAAGGTAGCCAAAGATCTGAAAAGAATAATTCTACTTACTTAATGCTATGCATAAAGCATTTCCTACAGATATATCTATCCTCAACACAGAGAGAATGACTATTGATGCTGTTTTACATACATGCTAATAAATTGTAATATAAATCTTCTATAACTTATACTTATCATGTTTAAAAATTCCGGATAGAGAGGCTTGGCTGCCAATAGGCTGAAAGCCACCAAAGTAGCTTCCCGTTTGAAAATTACGGAAACATAATAAATACCCGATGGGTATAATTTTGCAGAGAGAGATAAATGCTTATTATGGAACTTTTTCAATATGAACGATTATAAAGAAAGAAAATATTTATCTTCAATAGAAGTGGCAAAGTATCTTGGAATCACTGTTCAGACTCTGCACGGCTTAGTGAAGCAGAGGAAAATTAAAAGCATTATCGCTGCCAGCGGCCAAAAGCGATTTAACATACGAGACTTAAAATATTTTGAGAAAAAAAAAATCAAAACAAAACAGAAAAAGAAAAAAAGAACACTAAAAGAAATAGTGTTGAATATAAATGAGACTTCACATAGGGTTTATATAAGAAATGCAATGGATATGAAAGAGTTGAAAGATAACTCTGTTCATTTAATGGTCACTTCTCCTCCTTACTTTAATGCAAAAATGTACACGAAAAAACCTGTCAAAGAGGACTTAGGGAATGTCCATGATCTTGATGAGTGGTTTGAAAAAATTGGTAAGGTTTGGAAAGAAGTGTTCAGAGTACTTCAACCGGGAAGAAAAGCCTTTATCAATATTATGAATTTACCGGTGAGAAATGGAAAGGGGTTTAAGACTTTAAACTTGACTGGTAAAACAATAGAAGTTATGGAGCAAGTTGGATTTATTTTTAAAAGAGACATTGTGTGGCATAAAACAAATGGAGTGAAAGCCCACTTCGGAACTTATCCTTATCCTGGTGGCATTTTAATCAACAATATGCACGAGTTTATTCTGGAGTTTAATAAACCAGATAAAAAAGGGTTTAATAAATACGGTCATTTGACAAAACAGCAAAAAGAAATTTCAAAATTGGATAAAGATTTTTGGTTGAGTATTAAAAATACAGATGTTTGGAAAATGAAGCCGGAAAAAAGCGGGGACAAACGTTCCCATGTAGCTCCTTTTCCTTATGAGTTACCTTATAAAATTATTAAAGCCTTTACTTATGTGAGTGAAACTGTATTGGATCCCTTCTTAGGTAGTGGTACAACTTCTAAAGCAGCGGCGGATTTAAAAAGAAACAGTGTGGGGTATGAAATAATACCGGAAATTTCTGAATCAGCAGTCAACAATTTAAGAAACTATCAAAACAGATTATTTGTTTAACTGAAAATGAAATCCGATACAAAAACAATATATGCTCAATCAAGCGATATTAAATCCAGAACTTATTTGGAATATCGCAAGGATATGAAACAAAAAGCCATCGCAGAACTTGAAGTTCTGCCTTGGCTGAAAGGCAAAATCAAAAAGAAAGATAAAAAAGCTCGTGTTGAAAAATTTGGAGGAGATAAATTTATATGGTTTTTACGAAAGGGTGGAATTACAAGGGAACCAGATTTTATTATTAAATACTCCAATAAGAAAACTAAATACATAGAATTTCAGTATGCAAAAGAGGAGTTAAAGGCTTACGATTTTAAGATTTCCAAAGTTGCACCAAAAGATAGAAAACTAAAAAAAAGAGTTCCAAAAACAAATACAAAAATTTTATATATCATCAAACCAACTGGTGAATTTGCTATTTTAGAGCCTTCTTGGATAGCTAATAATTCAAAGGAAACTGTCGCACCGGCTTGGGGCAATGCACCTGTTTTCAGAGTTTCCAAAGAAAAATTTACAAAAGTCCTTCAAAAAGACAAAAAATTAAATACTGTCTGTGACCTGATAGATAAGAAAAATAAAATTTTAGACTTTCAACATGAAGTTATTGAAAAAGAAAAGGAAGAATTGTCACATCTTCTTCAACAGGTTTTGGATGAAGAGAAGGTCTTAAAAATCATGCCAAAAACTTTAGATGGGTTTTTCAAGATTTGTTTTACACTTAGCCATCTTGAAAAAACACCTGTGAACACCAGCTTGTGGCTTATATACCTGCTACTCTTTTTGAACCCAAAACTCAACTCCTATAAGATATTTCAACTGGTTTATAGTCTGGATTTTCTTTATTCAAAGGTTGACTTAAAAAAGAACGAAATTAACAAACTGGTTGAAGGCATAAAATCCCTTCATAGAAAACTGCAACAGTTTTCAAAGGCTGATGGTTCTTTTCAATCAAGTAAAGCTATAGCTCCTTTAGAGGACACAAGATATTCTCTTTTTGCAATAAATATTCTGGAGGATTTGACTCAAGACATTTTGTTCTACTATGGGAGCCATCCGAAGTTGACACCGATTAACAAGATATATCAAACCATTCCAGAAGTGGATAAAACTTTTGCATTTATTAAAAAATAATAAGTAATGAAAACATTAAAAACAAAACTGGAAAAAAAAGGAGTGTATTTTTCTACAAAACTCCCTTCTCATCCTCAAATTTCAAAAATTTTGAATATTCAAAAAACGACATCCAAAGGAATTATGGACCTTTCCAAATCTTTCCAGTCGTCTTCCCCTAGAAAGAAAGAGAAAATCAACCGAAAGCTTCTGTCCTCTTGGAAAGAGCAGAGCAAACACGCTCAGTATAATAACAAAGTTTCTCCTTTAGTGATTTGTGATCGAAAGTTACAACAGTATCCAGAAGTAAATACCTGGTTAAAAAACTATCCGGTTTATTTTGTTTCTGCTGGGGAAAAGCTGAAAAATATAGATTTTTTTCCAACACATATAAATAAAATTTTAAAAATAAGCACCCATAAAAAACTATCCGGTTTTATTAGCCTAGGGGGAGGGAGTGTAGGGGACTTTACTGGATTTATAGCTAGTGTCTATAAACGAGGGGTGCCCTTGATACATATTCCTAGTACCTGGCTTTCCGCTATGGATTCGGCGCACGGAGGAAAAACCGCTCTCAACACTAAAGAAATTAAAAACATCATTGGTTCTTATTGTTTTCCTAAAGCGGTATTTATTGTAAAAAAGCTTTTATACCAAACCGGTCGAGAAAAGGGGCTTACCAAAGCTTCTACCCACTTTGAAAAAAAAAAGAAACAAATAGAAAAGGCAAAGGGAACTCTCCCCTTTTTATCGGAAAAAGAAAAGAAATCGGCTGAAGGAGAACTAGTGAAAATAGCCCTTATCGTAGGAGGGACTTTTTATAAAGAAGTACTGAAAAAATATCTCATAAAGAAATCATTCAGCCATTTAGACTTATGGCTTTTGTTACCTCAAGCTATACTTTCTAAATTAAAAATAGTGGAAGAAGACCCTTATGAAAAAAAAGGACTCCGCCTCCTTTTAAATTTAGGTCATACCTTAGGACATGCCTTGGAGTCTTACTTTAAAATACCCCATGGACAGGCTGTGCTCTATGGTATCACTTTTGCCACTCACTGGAGTCATCGTCGTTTTACCCTCTCTCCCCTCTTTTTAAAAGAGATGTCTTTTTTTATAGAAAAGCAAAAAAAACTCGCTTTTTATTTCAGAAAAATTCCCCTTCCCACACTAGCCGAACTTCTTTTGCAAGATAAAAAAAGAGTTAATAAAGACCGTGTAAATTTTATATTCCTGAAAGGATCTGGCCGCGTATTTGTAGAAGAAATTTCCGTACAAAAAATAATAAAAGAGGTACAAAGACAGAGTTTTTTATAGAAACGAGATATTATCATCTTCCACAGCCGTTTTTTTAATTGTAATTAAAATCTCTTTTGATATTTTTTTTATTGATATATATTGCAAGGCATTATATATAAAAATCCTTATGTTAAAGGCACCTTTCATTGCTTTTATAGTTATCTTTTTTTATGCCTACCCTCCCGTTGCTTTTTCCTGCGTCAATAACTTTATAGATGTAGATAAATTAAGCGCTGATGCGCTTCGTGGGCTTTCTCCACTGGTCGTCCAAAATCTATTACGAAAGGAAGTACGGAAACTGACAGAGGAAAAAATCCAAGCTCTTACCTCTGAGCAAATAGAGGTGTTTCCGACTGAACGGCTTCTGGTATCACAGATACCTTTTTTTACAGCTGCTCAATCTAATAGTATTATAGTTAGACTCCTAAAGCGTGAAGATGAATTTATTGCTTCGGTGTTTATTCGGACTCACATGCCTCATATTTTCCTTAACACTATATCTTTGATAACAAAGAAAGAGATACGTAGATGGTCTGTTTCAGATATTAAAAATTTAACTCAAAAGCAAATAGCTGTTTTTACACCAGAGCAAATGCAAGCTTTTGCTATTGGCCAAATCCCCGTTTTTCTTCCTTCGCAGATTCAAGCTTTTACACCTAAACAAATACCCTTTTTTACGAACGCACAGTTAGCAGCATTTTCAACTGAGCAGATTCAAGCTCTTACAGCCATCCAATTAAAAGCCCTTACACCAGAGCAAATGCAAGCTTTTGCTATTGGCCAAATCCCCGTTTTTCTTCCTTCGCAGATTCAAGCTTTTACACCTAAACAAATACAAAACATGGGACCTTGGTGGATAAAAGCTTTTCTTCCTTCGCAGATTCAAGCTCTGTTGCCTGAACAATTGCAAGCTTTAACTCACACGCAAGCTCAAACTCTCAAATCTTATCAACTAAAAGCTATAACCTCTGCACAACTTGATATTCTCACATTTAAATACCTTTAAATGAACCTAATCAATTAAGTAAGGAGAGGAGGTTGCGGCCTTCCTTTTAAATTTGATCTACTATTTTAACGCATACAAAATTTATTGCTTTTATCCCGAGTTTTGTAGTATCTTTTAATAATTCACTCTAAAAGAGAAGTATTTATGTATAAGCTGCTAATGATTTTAGGTTTAGTTTTAGGTTCCTGTTCAAAGGATGACGAAAATCCGAAAAGTGGAGAACTTAAAACCAATGGAGAACCTACGAGCAGTGATGCCTCTGGGCAGGAGGAGCCGGTTCAGGCCACAACTCAAACTCCTGAAGCCCCAGGTCACTGGATCTTTTCTGTTCCCTTTCGTAAAATTGATGCAGGGAGTTTTCAAATGGGAAGCCCTGATGGCGGTAAAAAGTATGGACAGTCTGACGAAGGCCCCGTGCCCGTTACCATAACAAAGGCTTTTGAAATAATGGAGAAGGAATTAACCCAGAAGCAGTGGTTTCTTTTAAAGAAGAAAAACCCTTCGGAGTTTAAAGAGTCAGGAGATTGCCATAACTATGAGATTATAGAGGGAGTGGAGATGTGCCCTAATCACCCCGTAGAGCGGGTTTCTTGGGATGATGTGCAGGATTATATAAGGGAATTAAATACTGAACTGGGATTAACGGGTTGTGATGGGACGCCTAATAGTAAGAGGGGATGTTATCGTTTGCCGACGGAAGCGGAGTGGGAATGGGCTGTAAAAGGGAAAACGACGACCGCTTATTTTTTTAGTGATGATCCAGCAAATTTGGGAAAGTATGCTCATTATGGCAGAAACAGTGGAGGAAAGACCCATGAGGTGGGGCGACTCAAAGCGAATAGGAATGGTTTATATGATGTTTATGGAAATGTATGGGAGTGGGTACAGGATAAGTGGATTAAGGAGTTACCGGGAGGAAGGGATCCTTTAAATAAGAGCGGGTCTTACCCTGTTCTTCGTGGCGGTGGTTGGATCAATAGGGCTCAGTACTTGCGTTCCGCGAATCGTTACAACTACTACCCGGATCTCAGGCACTTCAATATCGGGTTTCGCCTGGTGAGGACTTTGTAAGCCTTTAGGACTTTTACCCTTTTACCCTTTGGCTTGCCTTCGAGCCGTGGCTTGCGAAGCACGGCTTTCTCGAAGGCGGGTTTTATTTTTGAAGATGCTTATCCCAACTTTAGTTTATAAGCTCTAGCTTGTGTTCTCCTTAAATATTTAATAGAGAATCCTTTTATACCGAACAAGTCAGTAAATCGCGATTTTCAGAAACCCTCTCTTCTTTTGGAAGAAAAAAATGGCTGGAAAACGCAAACTGGATGGGGTATATGAGAAAAAAATCCACTTCAAAAAAAAACCTCTCCTCTGATTTTATAGTAGCTGTTAATCGTAAGGCTCGATTTGATTACTCCATTTTAGAAACTTTTTCAGCAGGGCTTGTTTTAACAGGTTCAGAAGTGAAATCGCTCCGGAACGGAAACTGTCAGTTAAAAGACTCCTATGTTATATTTAAAAGGTCAGAACCTTATATTCAAAAAGCTCATATTGGCCCCTATAGACCTGCTGCGGACCGGAACCATGAACCGGAAAGAAAACGGAAGCTTTTATTAAATAAACAGGAAATAAAAAAATTACTCGGGCAGCTACACCAAAAAGGCTTATCCTGTGTTCCTTTAAAAATCTATTTTAAAAACGGCCGTGCTAAAATGGAGCTGGCTTTAGTGAAGGGGAAACAAAAAAGAGACAAAAGAGAAACTGTTAAAAGAAAAGAAATGGATAGAGCCGCCCGAAGAGCTATGAAAAAAACGAGGTGAGTGTTTTATTTAGACTGATCTTATTTGATCCTCGCTTTTGCGGGGACAAGGTTTTGTGGTTTTTGTGAGCTTCTTCCCAAGGGCAAGCGAAATTCAGAGGCTGCAAATGCCTGACCTGTTCGGTCAAAGCCCCCTACAAAAAAAGAGAGTTCTTCTAAAAAGCTTTTTAATATTTTAAGAAAAGGATCCCACTACTTTGCCCTCTCTGGTATTTTACGGGATTTTTTACTTTGCATTTCAGAAGGGAGCGAAAAAACTTTTTTTATATCCAAAGAAGAAAGAAAAAAATACTCTCCTGGCTTAAGAGATTTTAATTTTAATTTGCCAATACTGGTTCGTTTCAGTATTTTAATTTGAAATCCTATTTTTTCAAACATACGATGAAGCTGCCGATTTCGGCCCTCGGTCAAAATCACCTTTACCCAACTGTGTTGACTCATTTTTTTTCTTAGCTCCTTTATATATACTGCTTTTAATCTTCCTACTTCTGTATAAACTCCTTTTTTTAATTTCAAAAGCTGAGCTGTCGTAGGTCGTCCATCTAGTTTTACGAGATAAGTTTTAGGTATTTTTTTTTGTAACACTTTCCTGGAAAAATCCCCATCATTAGTGAGCAAAATCAAACCTTCCGAATGCCAATCCAATCTCCCTATGGGGAAGATTCTGTCTTTTGCTTTTTTAAAGTAATCAGCTATACATGGGCGGCCTTTAGGATCACTCATAGAAGTAATAACTTTTTTAGGTTTATTAAAGGCTATGTAATATTTTTGTTGAGGAGGATAAATGAGTTTCCCATCTAGCTTAACCTGGTCCCCTTCCGGATCCACTTTCATACTTGGGTCTTTTACTCTTTTATTGTTGACTGTCACTTTTTTACTTTTAAGGATATCATCCGCTTTTCTACGAGAACACAGCCCGCAAGATGATAAAAAATGGTTAAGCCTAAGAGTTTTTCTTTCCATTAGAATATCCTTTTGTTCAGTTAGGTCTCCTTCCTGAAGGACACATTTACTAATAAATCCCTCTCCTCTTAACAACTAGATTTCCGCTTTCACAGGATGGGAAAACAACTTCTGAAGCTCATCCTTTTTTCCTGATTGGTTCAGATAATGTAGGCATTTATCACTGTAGTATAATTTGATCAATCCGTTTATTTTAAGGGAGGTTTTGACTCTTATAAGCATTTATCACTCTATATGTAGTAGAAGTGTGAGGAAACCTCCTGTCAATGAACCTGGTTATTCTGTGGTTCGTATGTTGAGACGCGTACCCTGCAATAAGCCCCTGATTTTTCATTTGCGATAAAACTCTTTCAAAGTCGGAAGCACTTAACCGGTGAAGGTAGTTTTTGCTATAGTGTTTCCCAAAATCAACAATAATAATCCCTCCTGGCTTTGTCACTTTTGTTAATTGCTCCATCCATAATTTGATGTTCGCTAAATTAAATTGTCCTATTACGGACAGGGAAATCGTAATATCTGCAAAAGTACCTCCTAACTTTTCCTTTATTTCAGAAGGTTTAAAAGGAAAGATTTTCACAGGAGTCATCAGATAAGGTAAGATAAGGTCTTTCATGGGAGCATCTGGCAGAGGGTCTTCCAATAAAGGGTGCATTCGTAGGAGCCGGTACTCTGGTATATCATAGAGTGTATAGTCCACACCAGGAGGTCTTTCGGTAAAAGTTTTTACCGCTAAAGCCTCCTTTGCACCTAGATTTATCCTCGCATACTCCACAAAATCGTAGGTAAAATGACTCCCTACATCCAGAATGACGGCATCTTTAATCTCTTCATTTGATAAGCTCGTCATCCTTTTTACTTTCTTAATATGTGAAGGAGTACTTAAATCTATCCTATAGTGAGAATAAGTGTCTCTAAACGCTTTGATACACAATCCCGCTGATAAGGGTTGCATATAAAACACCAAACAAAGCCAAAGAAAAACAATTTTTGTTTTTCTTATATCCGTATGGTTAGTTTCCCATTTCCGCGAGGACATGGTTTCCGGTCGTTTCTTTATTTTCTCCCAGGGGAACAGAAACTTCCAATGGAAGCAAAAGATTCTAAAGGGACCCTTTTTTATAAAAAACATTTCAATACCTCATATTATATCGTGAATTATTTTCGCCCTGGTTTTGTTATGCCGGTAAAGGAAAAAAGTGGGATTCTATTGAAAATTTTTAATTGAAATATTTGTAGCCTTCCTAATAGCTTAGAAAAAATGTAATCACAAGAAAAACTTAACAAGGATGAAATAATTACATTATGAAACTTGTCCTATCGGAGTGTATTTACAGTCCCCTTTGTTTCATGCTCCTTTTTTCTAAAATGAAAATCTATATTAGCTGTGAGCAAAAATAACAACCTATCCTGAGGATAAAGGTCTTTAAGGGCTTTTGTAGCCTGAGATAATAATTGTTCTGTTTCCAACCTATTATGAGGAGTAAGGGCCGCTGTTAGAATTTGACGATAATGATTATGTAATGCTTGAATAAGTTGCTTATAATGAGGGTCTGATTTAGATTGAATAAATTGGCTTTCTATCTGCTTTAATAGGCAAAACAGACTCTCTACTTCTTTTAGATTCTTTTTAAAATGCCCTTGTTGTTGAAAACAAAAACCTTGGCATTGATAACCTGTAGCTACTGGCCCTTTCATGCTAAAATGAATAAAATTGAGATTCCCGTCTTCCAGGATCTGCCGATAGACCGGCCTTAGTTCATATTGATCTGAGTAGTATAACTCGGAAAGAGGAGATAGGGGTTCTAGTTTTCCTTGGTTCATAATAGCTAAAGGACTGAAACTTAAAACATCCAAATTTTTATTGCTTCTTAATATCAAACCCAGGACTCTTTCTTTATCTAAAGGGAGCACATGGACCCTATCTCCTTTTGAAATATTGCTTTGCAAAAAATCATCCACTAGATGTATCAGATCTGATTGTTTTTGTATGGTAATCAATTGCCACTGATCGGTAGAAACTAAGTTTTCTAAGTGGAGCAACTGAGAGGAATAATAAAATTTTCCGAAGGCTGTTAATTCTTCTTTTAAAACTTGCTGTAAAGAGGGTAAACGAGTTTGCCAGTAGGGAAATAAAAGCACCTTTTTATATAATTCTGTGAACACATCCAAACTTAACTGTTCTCCAGCATCGCAGAAACAATTCAGATAATTATAAATAACCCAGTGTTCCTTTTTTTTTTCCGGAATTTTTTTTGAAAGGTACTGTTTAAAATCAGTGACAGATGCCATAACCTAAGGATAAATTATAAATAGGGCTTTCGTCGAGTGATTTTTTTATTTTTTATTCACCTGAAAAAAATAAATATGCTGCTTAATTTCAGGTCTTGCTTTTATAGAGAAAATATAAAATGTAATAGTAAAAAATAGGGTCCTCACTAAAAAGAAATATGGCTAGAAAAATAATAGATAAATTATTTCCCCCTCCAGAAAACTTTTCTCCAAAAGAGGATAGCGATGTCATGTATGTTTCTCTCAAAGATTGGAAAACCTTAGTCTCTCGTCTGGATCGCACTCAAGCTCAAGTGGAAGCTTGTAACGAAAAGTTAGATCTCATTTATTCCAAGGTAATGAAATGGCTTAGTCGCATACGAGAAAAACTGTCTTCCTTATCAGAAAAGCAAAAAGAACTGGATTCCACAACAAAGCAGGCTTTTCAGAAATGGGAAGAAAAAATACTAAATTGGGTTCAACCAGAACAGAGGAAAGAAGATCAAAGAAGAGTTATGGATTTAATGCATCGCAATAGTCAGTTTATTCAAAGCTATGGTAAAGAGATGGACTCCCTAAAAAAAGCTCTATCTAAAAATGAGCATCAGCTTTATCAACTTCTGGAACAGATGAGAACGGTGCGCATAGAGATGGACCTGATAAACCGTCATCAACAAAGGGAGCAAACCCGTTCGACCTCTTCTCACCTTGAAGAGTCTGCCTACTCTTCTGACCTCACTGTATAATATCTAAGTTTCCTTAAGAAGAAGGGCCTTCTTTTTTTGTTTTTCTTCTGTAATGTAAATAAGGGTGATAGCGGAAAAAACCCCGATAACAATACACATATCTGCCACATTAAAAGCTGGCCAGGCTCGCCCTTTATAATAAAAATCCAAAAAATCCACCACATATCCAAAGTGAATGCGATCTATGTAATTTCCCAATGCCCCGCCAAAGATAGAAGAGAAAGCTAATATTTGATATTTTTGTTTAATATCCAGTTTATGTATAATAGAAAGAATCAAAACGAAAGCTAAGACCGGCAAAATAATAAACAATATCATACGAATAACATCATTGCTCTCAGAAAAAAGACCAAACACCCCGCCTGTATTTCTAACATAGGTGATATTGAAAAATCCGGGAATAATGACTTTTTTCTCACCTAAATTAAATTGGGTATGGATCATCATCTTGGTAGCTTGATCCAAAGCTACAATAGCAAAAGAAATAGTTAAAAATAAAAAATACTTTAAATACGTTTTCATGACAGGTTACTTATACATTTAAGACATATTTTTTGATTATTCAACTCTTCACTGTAATTCCAGCACCGATCACACTTTTCCCCCTTCGCTTTTTGCACTTCTACCTTCCCATATCCCTCCTCCCCAGATTGTAATTCCACTTGAGATACAATAAATAACTCCCTTAAGTCATCCAGAATGTCTTTTTCTGCACGCCCTTCAACAGAAGTTAAAAAATTTTTTGGCACACTCAATATAACTCGTGTCTCCAAACTGGAACCAATTTCTTTTGCTTTTCTCCTGGGTTCTATTTGAGAATAAACTTCCTCCCGCAGCTTTAGCCAGGTATTAAAATATTCCCGGATTTTTGGTTGATGCCATTCTGATGGCAAAGAGGGAAAAGAAGTGAGCAGGATACTTTCCTCTTTTTCTCCCGGGAGGTATCGGTAGGCTTCTTCACTAAGAAAGGTCATAATAGGACTCATCAAAGATAAAAGATTTTTCAAGAGAAGGTAAATAGCACTCTGGGCTGATCTTCTTTCCCGGCCCTCTTTTTTAAAAGTATATAGGCGGTCTTTTAAAAGATCCAGGTAAAGAGAAGATAGGTCTTTAGTAAAAAAGACATTTAAGTCTTGATAAATTTTATGAAATACAAAGCCTTCATAGTGAGTTTGAGTCTTGTCCACCAGGTCTTTTAACCGTCCTAAGATCCATTGATCTATTTTTTTCATTTGGGAGAAAGAAACCACATCTTTTTCCGGTGCAAAGTCAAAAAGATTACCCAGCATAAAACGAATAGTATTTCTAAACCTTCTATAAGATTCACTAATCCGTTCAAAAATTTCCCCGGTAAATTGAGAGTCCTGAGAGTAATCTTCACTGCATACCCAAAGCCGTACAATTTCTGCCCCTCTGTTTTGAATAAGGCTTTCTAAGTTGACGACATTTCCTTTGCTTTTACTCATTTTATATCCTTCTGCATCGTTCACATAGCCATGAGTGATAAGGGATTTAAAAGGGCTTTTGTCATTAATACAAATGGAGGAGTTAAGGCTGGTTTGAAACCAGCCTCGGTGTTGATCGCTTCCTTCCAGATAAAGGTCAGCCGGAAAAGTTTGAGTGCCGTATTTCTTTTTAAAGATATCGTGACAAATACCACTATCAAACCACACATCCAGAATATCTGTGCTCTTCTCAAACTCCGTATTTTGACACTTGGGACAAACTCTGTTTTTCGATAAAAGGTTTTTTGCCGAATTTAAAAACCAATATTCAATGCCTTTTTCTGATTTTTCCATTTGATCTGCTATTTCTTCCATTATATCTGCTGACATAAGAGTATGTTGACACTGACGACAGTAAAAAACAGGAATAGGCACACCCCAGTTCCTTTGCCGGCTGAGACACCAATCGGGACTGCTCTTTATCATGGCACTTAATCTTTGCTTTCCCCATTCCGGGTAAAACTGGATATTATTATTGATCTCGGATAGAGATTTTTTTCTTATAGAATATTCGGGATTGTCAAATTTTATAAACCACTGATCGGTAGCTCTAAAAATCAAAGGAGTAGAGGAACGAGGATTAAAGGGATAGTTATGCACAATTTCTTTTTCCGCTACAAGACAGGAGTTTTGTCTTAATTTTTCAATAATTAAAGGGTTGGCTTTAAAGATAAAAAGGCCCTCCCACTGCGGCACTTCAGAAGTAAAACATCCTTTTTCATCAACTGGAACAAAAACCGGAAGCTTATATTTTTTTCCCACTATAAAGTCGTCCAGTCCATGTCCAGGGGCGGTGTGCACACAGCCTGTTCCCTCTTCCTTGGTTACATGGTCCCCCAAAACAATCAAAGAGTCTCGATCCATAAAAGGGTGCCTGGCTTTTTTATGTTCCCATTCTTTTCCTTTAAAGGAGAAGATTTTTTTTAATTTTAGACCGGTCTTTTTTTCAAAATTTTCCTGTAGATCTTCAGCTATAATAAAAAACTCTTTCCCTGTGTCAAAAACAGCATAAGTAAAACTCGCTTTTAAACAAATAGCCAGGTTGGCAGGCAGAGTCCAGGGAGTGGTTGTCCATATCACAAAAGAACAGGGCTTATGGGGGGGGAGGGATAACTTCCCCTGTTTTGGTAATTCAAAAAAGGGAAACTTAACATAAATAGAAGGACTTTTGTGTTCGTGGTACTCCACCTCAGAGGAGGCAATAGCGGTTTGAAGAGCGGGACACCAATGCACGGGTTTTTTACCTCTATAGAGAAGATTTTTCCTGGCGATTTGGGCTAAAGCGCGTACTTCCTGGGCTTCATACTCGGCAGACATGGTTAAGAGGGCTTGATTCCAATCAGCCAAAACACCCAGTCTTTTAAATTGCCTCTTTTGTTTATCTATCCAAAATCGGGCTTCTTTTCGACAATGCTCCCTTATTTGTGCGGGAGACAGAGAGGCTGTGGGGGACGGAGAGGATGGGGAGGATTTTTTTTCTTTTTTGATTTTTTTAAGAGCCGCTAATTCAATAGGAAGGCCGTGACAGTCCCATACAGGAATAAAAGGGCAATATTTGCCAGAGAGATTACTGTATTTGACTACAATATCCTTTAAAATTTTATTTAAAGCATGACCTACATGTAAGTTTCCATTGGCGTAGGGAGGTCCATCCACGAAACTAAAAAATTTTTTATTTTTACCTTTATTAAGACATTTTTGATAAATATTTTCTGTTTGCCAAAACTCTATTAGCTTTGGTTCCTTTTCCGGCAACTTGGCCTTCATAGGGAAATCTGTTTTTGGAAGTTGTAATTTGTGTTTTTTTTCCATTTTTCTTTTTTTACCTCACACTGTACCAAACAGGTCAGGAATTTGCACACTCTAAATTCTGTTTAATGGGGAGAAACTTACAGAAAGCACAAAACCTTGTTCTCGCGAAAGCGGGGAACTCCTCGTCTCCCTCTTTCACAGGGGCAGGGTCGTGGGGGTCAAACAAGATTCAGTATGTCTATACTCTCACTCATTTGTGTCCGGCCAGGATTCCACTATTTTTAATTTTTCTCTTAAATGAGATAAGTCTTGTGTTGCTCTGTCAGGATAAGAGCCTTTATTATAGGGCTTTTCATACTCTGTAAGATCATCTTCTATTTCTGCTATTTTCTTTTTAATTTTCTCTATTTCTTCTCCCTTGTTCAAGCCTGCAAAGTTCTGCGCCTCACATTGCTGCTTTTTTTCCATACAATCCTTTTCTATAACTGAACTTTCATAAGCTAGCTGAGAGCATTCATTAAATATTTTATTTTTTTCACTACAAGATCCGTATAAAATAGCATTAAATTGCCCAGGGTTGAGAAGGGAATCATTTTTGCCAAAGTTAAAAACATTATACCATCTCTGTGTTGAATTAGCCATAATACTATTGCTTGTTGTAACACGACAATCATAAGCGGGTTTAAATTGATAAGCTTCTTTATCCTGGAATTTTTGATTTATTTCCTCTTTTTCATTAAAAACATTGCTCACATTAGCTTCTATTTCTCCTGTCTGAGCATCAACATAATATCCACGAGACCTTTCTTTATATTCATCACATAAGCCCAGTAAATGCAAAACCTCATGGGTTATAATGGGGCAATCAATATCTGCTTCGTATTTTCCAGCATTAGAGCGATGATCCGTGGAACCAATAGCAATTTCTTTTGTGTCAGCAGCCCTACAGCGAGGGTCTTGTTTTTTAGGGGATTTAATAACAATTTTTAGCTTTTCACCATTAGGGCCCAACATTTTTTGATTAGCCTTATCCATACATTCCTGCACCCATTTCATGTAATGGGCTGGTACCTGACCTTTAGGTACATTCCCGTCATAATCCTCATCCGCAAAAAAATTCAAATTTAAAGAGATGGAATAAGTGCCATCCGACTCTTTTTTCACATTATATGATTTATTGAGTCCTGTATCAGAATACACTCTTTTTTCTTGCCCTGGTTTAAGTTCATGGCATTGACTTTGTTTTTGAATATCACCTATCAAATCACTAAAAAGGTTTAAAGGTTCATTTTCTTCTCCCTCTTTAATTATACAATCCAGACAGGGAGCTGCCGCCTCGGTGGTTTTTAAAGGCTCTGGGCCGTAAGCCAGTTCTGCTATATCTAAAACACGATTCCGGACAATATTTATATCTTTCAGCATGGATTTACAAACAGGGTGGTTTTTATTCTCTTCTTTTAGACATCTTTTAGGAAACTCTTCATACTCCAGCTCTTTTGCCACCAATCCACTCAAGATATTTTTTTGACATCTCTCATTCTGGTTTTTTATTTTGTCATAGAGTTGAGAGTAATTTTCTGGAGAACTATATCGTATAGCAAGAATTAAATGATTATTATTGCACTTCTCCAGACAATCGGAATCCAATGTATTCATACTCTTCTTAAATGATAGAGATGTTCTCGTCTCACTTATCGGTTGGTAATCTAGTGGATATAAAAATTGATTTTCCATGTATTGATATATTTTATCCCGAGTGTCCTTTAATTCGGTATTCGCTTTTTTTTTACAAGTTTCAGAAGTCCGGGATTTTCCACACAAGAGATTTACTGTTTCTGAGATTTCAGAAACAATAGAATCTATATCAGAAGTATAGTCATAAGGAGACTTTGTAACTCTTTCCAAAGCGGAAAGAGCAGAGGACATATCCACTTCATTTCCCTTTAAACTTATTTCAGCAGGATTATCGGGATCTGGTACACCGATGAAATGAAAAAGGTAGTCAGGGAATCTTTCTGTTTCCTCCGCGAAAACATAAAAGCTCGTTAGTCCGCAAAAAAGGCAATACAAGATATAAAATACCCCCGCCTTCGGACAGATTTTTGTAAAAACAAATTTTGAAAATAGACTTATCATATTTGAAAACTCAAAGTTTAAAAATCCCTCTACTAATAGGAACCGCCGAAAAAGAGGTAGAAAGGCAATACCTGAGGGGTATCATTTTCCTTTTCTAGAAAGTAACCCACATCATAAACAGTTTCATATCTCAAATATACCAAATTGAGGATCAATACATTCCACTTTGGTTTTTCCTTTAGGGAGGCAGTTTAACAATTTTTTTAAGAATTTTTGTTGTTGGGTTTTTTCTTCTCTTTTTTTCACTTTACTCCTCTTTTTTGCTTTGTCTTTAGTTTCGCTTTCTGGTCCTGATTTTCTTTTTTTTACTGTGCGCAAAATAAATTTTTTATTTTTATCATATAAAGCGCATTCTATGCAGGTCCATTTGTGTTCCCACACTGTATAAATAATATTAGCTATAGTTTTAAAATGAGCTTGTTCGTATTTTATCTGCTCTTCATTAATATGCAAAATAGGAGCGTGAGGATCCACGGGAGGTTTAATTCGGGAGTCTTTAATTAAAGATGATACCGGTACTGTTTTTCTTAATTGTTTATAATGGCGGGTCACCTGATCTTTAAGCTTTTTTAGCTTTTGATCTAAGGAGGCTTCAAATCGGCCTAGACGGACCACCCGGCCCTTTTGATAGCTGGAGGTGTTCGTTACTAACTCTACAGATTTTTTTTTAAAGATAAGGGAGATTTGATCCGTGTTTCTGGAGTGAGAAACTTCCCATTGCAATACTAAAGGCTTGTTATTAGATAAAGAAGCCGGTTTTTTTGTCTCTGTCTTTGCGAAAAAAGAAATCAAAAAGAGACTTAAAGAAAAAAGGAACAGATATAAAAACTTCATATTTTTCTTATCGAAAAGGGAATGTAGATTCTTTAACCTATTCCATCTTATCGTGGCTGTAAGTAGTCGGTCCGGAAAAATTTTGAACGAAAGACGCTTTTTTCTTGTCAAAACTATAAATAACATCAAGTTGTTAGGACTTTTTCAGAACCGACTACTTCCTTAAATGGAGGGCCATTTTGTTGCCTTCCCGTCCTGCGAAAGTGGGAATTTCATGTTAAAGCTCCTGTTAAGAAACAAGTGTTATCTGGGAGATTCTCTTTCAAAGACGAGTTGAACTTCTTCCCCTTCTTTAGGGTTTTTATTTTTTATAGGAAAATCTTTTTTAGAATCTTTCTTTTGTATTTGGATTGTTTGATGAACCACTCCCTCCGGCCAATCAAAACTCTTTGATGAAAGGTAAGGGAGTATTTTTTTCATAAAACTCTCCCAAAGGGGTAAAGCTCCTTCTGCCCCGCTCAGATAATGAGGTGTATTATTATCAAAACCCAACCATATAACCGTCAGAGACTCAGGAGTAAAGCCCACAAACCAGGCATCTTTTTCGTCATTAGTGGTACCTGTTTTGCCAGCCGCTGGCACCGCAAAATTTTTCAGCCATCGAGCTGTACCGGATTTGGTGACCTCTTTTAACATTCCTACTAAAACCGCTGCTTTAGTTTTATCTATAACCGGTTTTGTTTTATCCTTATATTCATATAAGATCGTGTCTTTTAAATCTGTCACTTTTTTTATAATATGCTGTTTTTTATAGGTTCCCATATTTGCTATAGTCAAAAACATCTGTGCTACCATCCAGGGGCTTATTTCTAAGGTCCCTAAAACCAAAGAAGGATGAGGGGGAATAACAGGGGTGGAAGGCCCAACTAAAGCTTTTATAATTTGTATAAGAGGTTTAAGACCCGTTTTAAGACCTAAGCTAGCGGCACCGGCATTTAAAGAAAAAGTGAGCACCTGATATAAAGGAACATCCCCCTTATATTTATTTTTATAGTTTTTGGGACTCCAGGCCCTGGAGCCATTATATTTATGTGTAAACTTTCTATCTTCTACAGCAGATAAAGGATTTAAGTTCGGGTTCTCTGTTAAAGCGGCAAGAACCACCGCCGGTTTCACTAAAGAACCGACTTGTCTTTTAGCTTGGATAGCTCTGTTAAACTGACTGACCTTAAAGTTACGTCCCCCCAGGATAGCTCGCACTGCTCCCGTAGCCACATCCACATTGACTAAAGCGGCTTGCAGGGAATGTGTTTTTATTTTGGTGGTGGTTTTGGCTTCTTTTTGTATCTCTTCCCTTGTTTGATTCCTTTGGATATGCGACCCTCTAAAACCCTTTGGGTTTAGCTCTTTTTTAAGGCGATTTTTCTCTAACCATTTAAGCCCTTCTTTAAGGGACTGATCTGCTTTATCCTGAAAATCTGGATAGAGGGTAGTAAAGACTTTCAAGCCTTTTTTCCAAGGTAAATTAAGCTCTTTTATTTTTTTATAAACCGTGTCTGTGAAATAAATAGGGGGAGTCTGTTTTTGAATATTCACCCTTATAGCCTGAGATCTGCTGATATTTAATTCTTCTGCATTTATAATGCGCTTTTCGTGTAACTTATTTAAAATGTGATTTCTCCTCTGTAATAAAGACTTATTGTTAGCAGAAGGTTTATAGCGACCGGGAGATTTAATTAAGCTCGCTAAGAGAGCACATTCGCTTAAATCCAAACGAGATAAGGGTTTACTAAAATAGTACCGTGCCGCTGAGCTAAAACCATGAATACGAAATAGACCGCTTTGTCCCATATAAACTATATTCAAATAGGCTGTTAGGATTTCATCTTTACTCAATTTTGTTTCTAAAAGGAGAGCCATAATTTGTTCTTGAAATTTTCTCCAAAAGCTTTTTTTTTGGTTAAAAAAAATATTTTTTATTAACTGCTGTGTAATCGTGCTTCCTCCTTCTAACAAGCGACCGGCCCTCAGATTTCTCCCCATAGCTCTTATTATGGCTTTTAAACTAATTCCTTCATGAGTAATGAATTGATGGTCCTCTGCCGTTAACACGGATTGCAAGCAGTAAAAAGGAAACTCATTTAAAGGTGTAAATTGTTTTAAAATGGGTTCTCCGTTTTCATACTGGGCAAAGATAAAAGGTTTAAGAGTAATAAGCTCCACTTCTTTATGATTTTTTTGCAAAGAGACTATTTTATTATTATTAAAGCCAACACAGAAGAGCGCACCTGTATTTGAATCTTGCCAGGATAAACTATGTTCTATTCCTTCTTCATTTAGATGTTCTTTAGCGTTACTTTTTTCTATGTTGATTTTACTAAATTCATTTTGAAACGATTTTTGTATTGCCCGCTCCTTTTTTCCGCAGGTCTTGTCTTTACGATATAAAAAATATCCGGGTCGCAGATGATCTGTATGGGGAAGTGGAATGTAATATCTTTGTTGTAATTTTTTTTTCCAGTCCTTTGGTGATAGAGTGGTTCCTAATATGATTTTTTCAGAGGCTGTATAATATTCCACAAGAGGCCGGTGCCAGCCTTTTTCTAAGCTATTGTTAATACGGTGGTTAAGGTGCAAAAACAACCATGAGACTGTAAAGCCTCCTGTAAGAATCAACAGGAGAAAAAAAATAAGGAGTCCATTTTTTTTGGTCATGATCGGTCTGTAGAAAAAGGCAAGATATATGTGCGAATAGAGGTATCTAAAGAGTCAATAGCGTCCCAAAGCGGTTTTATATTTTTATGTTCCATATCCATAATCAAATAGCCAATATCCTCTTTTGTAGATAGATATTGACTTTGAATATTAATTTTCAAACGAGACATGAGACCATTGATGTTACCCAGCACCCCAGGAACATTTTTATGTATATTTACCAATCTTTGTCCTTTCTTTGTAGGATCTAAGATAGGAGGATTTAAAATAGGAAAATTAACCGCTCCTTCGGATATTCCATGAAAAAGGTATTTTAGGAGGGAAGCGCTAACTTGTTTAGCGATATTTTCTTGTGCTTCCTCTGTACTGCCAGCAATATGAGGGGTGAGAATAACCTGCTTCATTCCTTGTAGAGGGCAAATAAAGGTACTCTCTTTTGCTTGTGGTTCTTCTGGAAAAACATCTAAGGCCGCTCCGGCTAAATGGCCCTCCTGGAGAGAGATTTTTAGGTCTTCCAGATTCACTACCGTGCCGCGACTGGTGTTAATAAGAAACGAACCTTTTTTCATCCATCTCAGTTGTTTTTCCTGAATCATATTTTTTGTTGCAGAGGTTTGAGGTACATGTAAAGTTACAAAATCAGAAAGACTCATTAGTTCTTTAAGGTTTTTTACTGGACGAGCATTTCCCATTTGTAGTGTTTCAATAATATCAAAGTAGATCACCTTCATTCCCATGGATTCCGCTAATATACTGACTTGTGTGCCAATATGGCCATATCCTACGATACCCAATGTTTTTCCACGCACTTCTTTACTGCCTTGAGCTGTTTTATTCCATTTTCGTTGATGCATTATTTGGTTAAAATGATAACTCTGACGAGATAGGGCAATGATATGCGAGATCACCAATTCGGCGACACTTCTCGTATTTCCGTAGGGAGCGTTAAAGACAGGCACTCCCATCTGCCGGGCGGCATTTAAATCAATTTGATCTGTGCCAATACAAAAAGCCCCAATTAATCTAAGAGATGGACAAAGAGCTTCCAGAATATTTTTTGTAATACGGGTTCGGGATCGAATCCCCAAAGCCAGACAGTTTTTTTTTAACGAAAGCTCTTTCGTGCCGGGGGCGGATTTTATATGATCCACCTGCAAGTTTTGAGCCATTAATTGCTCTCCGGCGATTTTATGAATACCTTCTAATAATATACATTTCATAAAAATCTTTTAAAGCGAAATGGTTTTAAGCTCAAGATAAACTTTTATTATAATTTCATTTTAGACTGAATCGGATAGAAAAAAGGGGCGGGCTTCCTCGTTTTTCTGTTTTCTTGAAAGAAAAAAAGAGACGACGGGAAAATCCAATCCTCGCTCCCGGGCTTCCGCGAGCTTTGCAAGGAATCCACCGGATGGGTATAAATGGGTGATTTCTCAGTGAATTAAATGTTGGAATTTTCGCAGAATAGGAGAAAATCGTCTTTTTCTAAAGCCGGAAAAAAGCTAATATTTGAAAATAGGTCAAGTCCTTTATCTTAACAAGTTTATATAGAAATAAAAAAGCGGGGGATAGATAATATGTCAGAAATGAAAAATCAGGAAATACCTCTATCAGATGAGCCAAAGGTATGGGATAATATATTTGACTATGAAAAGATCTCCGGTCACTTATTTACTCGTGGTTTATGGGCTTTGTTTCTACGTCTGGTTTTTAAATTTTATATACGTCTGAGGGTGAAAGGAAATTTTAGGGGCTTTTACAAGAAGTATCCGAAGTTGATTATTATCTCCAACCATGCTAGTCATTTAGATGGTCCTGCTATTTTAACTTCTATTCCTTTTTCCCATTGGATGGATCTTTATATTTTAGCCGCCAAAGATTATTGGTTTAGTAGCCGATTTTTACGATTTTTCTCTAAATATTTTTTGGGAGCTATCCCTTTAGATCGAAAAGCGCAAAACACAGACTCGGTAAAAAAGTGTATCAATCTTTTAATAAGCTTAAAAAGAATATGGATAGTGATGTTTCCTGAAGGCACTCGATCACAGGATGGTTCTCTAAGGCCCTTCAAGAGCGGGGTGAGTCTTTTTTCTACAAAAACAAACACTCCCATTTTATTTCTTTATTTGCAAAAAAACCGACGATTATGGCCAAAAGGGAAGATGTTTCCTTTACCAGGAAAAATGTATTTGCATGTTGGGCCGGTACAGAAGCCGGCAGATACAGAAACTATTTTTAATAACTATAAAAATTGGACAAAGGAAATAGAAACGAAGTTCTCGCGTTTAAAAAAACAAAAAACAAATTTAAAGGGTGATTTAAATTGACCCTAAGCGGTGAGCATTTACCAATTTTGCAGATTGTTTAAACATTCTAGGATTAAATAAATTATTACAAAAGGATTTGACACATGCTAAATATCTCCTCTGGAAAAATGGTAAGAAAATGGATTTCGCCGATAGAAAGGTTTTTCTCTTTAGAAGCCAGTACAGGGGTTGTGCTTTTATGTTGTGCTTTGTTAGCTCTCCTGTGGGCCAATTCTCCCTGGTCTGAAGTGTATTATAAAATTTTACATTATCCTCTAGGGATCCATTTAGATGCTTTTTCCCTTTCTTTTTCTCTTCATCATTGGGTTAACGATGCCTTGATGGTGATTTTCTTTTTTGTTGTTGGTTTGGAAATAAAAAGAGAGTTAAGTGTGGGTGAGTTGGCGACCCCTAAAAAAGCGGCTTTACCTATTTTTGCCGCTCTAGGGGGGATGTTTATCCCGGCTTTATTTTACTTAATTTTTAATCCTCAGGGTGTCAGCCAAATGGGTTGGGGTATTCCTATGGCTACAGACATTGCTTTTGCTATAGGGGTTTTAAGTCTTATGTCTAAACGAGTCCCTTTTTCATTAAAAGTGTTTTTACTGGCTTTAGCTATTGTAGATGACTTGGGGGCTATCTTAGTTATTGCTTTTTTTTATTCTCAGGAAATCTCCGGTCGTTTTTTGGCTTTTGCTGGAGGGGTTATATTTATTATTTTTTGTGCCAAAAAGGTAGGTATAAAAAGCTTCCTTTTTTATATTGTTTGTGGATTTAGTCTATGGTTTTTTGTTTTACAAAGTGGAGTTCATGCGACGGTCGCTGGAGTTATTTTAGGTTTGATGTGTCCGGCGGGAAGAATTAAGAATAAAGCTCAGAAATGGGAAAGTATGATAGCTCTTTCTTCATCGGGGGTTCCCTCTTATAAAACAGCTAAAAAGCTTACCCAGATGATAAGTAGCTTACACACTCCCGCTCATCGGTTAATTGAGGAACTGCATTTTTATGTAGCTTGGATTATTATGCCAGTGTTTGCTTTTTTTAATGCCGGAGTGAAGCTTCAATCTGGATTTTCTTTTATGGAGTTTGGTTCCCACCCTGTATCTATGGGTATTTTATTTGGTCTTTTTTTAGGAAAGCCTATTGGGATTGTCTTGTTTTCTTTTCTCGCTGTTCGTTTAAAGTTAGCCATCTGGCCGAAGGATTTTAACTGGAGAAAACTGACAGGGGTGGGTTTTTTAGCGGGGATTGGTTTCACAATGGCCTTATTTATTTCTCACTTAAGTTTTCCTACCCATCCGGAACTGGCTGTTTATTCTAAGCTCAGTATTTTATTAGCTTCTTTACTAGCTATGTTGACAGGTATTACCTTTATTTTATTTTCTGGTAGTCCTTTGGAATCAGGAGATGAGAGCCGTTCCTTGAAAGAGGAATGAATATATATTATTTTTTAAGCGAGTGCTCTGTGGAGCCTGCGATTTTAAGGAGCAGGATACATAGAGCAGAAAATCTGTTAAGATTTTCTCATAGAGCTTAGGGATGTAAAGAAGAAGGGTGGCGTAGCTCAGTTGGATAGAGCAACAGCCTTCTAAGCTTTTTGGTTGTAGGGTCGTTCTATCAGACACTGAGAGAAAAGTCGCTCTGTGGAGCCTGCGATTTTAAGGAGCAGGATACATAGAGCAGAAAATCTGTT
>JAPPLY010000032.1:0-7427 GCA_028819305.1 Bdellovibrionales bacterium | reverse complement strand
TGTAAAGAAGAAGGGTGGCGTAGCTCAGTTGGATAGAGCAACAGCCTTCTAAGCTGTGGGTCGTAGGTTCGAATCCTACCGCCATCACCACTTCAAAAGCCTAAACGGCTTTTAAAGTTTCCCAAGCTTCTCAATAAATAGCCCTTTGGCCTGTTTTTTTAATAAAATTCACTTAATTTCTAATTTACAGGTTAAACTACACATGGTGTGGAATCTACTTGACAAGTGGCATATAAAATTAATGGTTGTTATTTAACTTGGTTCATTCTATATGTTTTTTATGAAAAATTTGCTTTTATATTTTTTCCTAATGTTTATTTGCTCCGCTTATGGACATGACCTCACTAAAATCCATCCTCATCCCTCTTATACAGAAGATAGACTGTATTCTAACCTTGTCAATGAGGAAAGTGATTTACCGTCTTCCTCTTTTCCCCAGCATGAGACTCCCTCTGTAACTTTGAGAGGAGATGTCCCTTTCTTTGAGTTTCCTCATCTGCAGGAACAATCTAATTCCATTTGGGCTTTTATTAAACGAACAGTAAATCTTCCCCCTGAAGTTCCTTCCCCAGTTATTTATTTTTTCCCTTTTGAAAAACAGAAACAGGATCAACAGCTGATAGCTTGGCAAAAACAATGGATTGAAAACAACTCACTCATTTGGACGGAGTATATCCGCTATGAAAAAAACAGTCCTTCAACAATCACTCCTGAGTGGATTGCAGATTTTTTAGAGAATTCTTTGCCTTTTCCAAAACGTTTTATGGCTTATCATTATGACAATACCAACTACATACAAATCGACCCAAAGAGAGTTTTTCTTTCCTACTATCAAAATGATCCTTATGGAGTGAAAAGAGATATGGTGGGCTTAGGTTTTTATATTATGGGGCATGAAATGCTTCACTATGCTTTTCAGGAAAAAGGGATT
This sequence comes from Bdellovibrionales bacterium, assembly GCA_028819305.1. GTDB lineage: Bacteria > Bdellovibrionota > Bdellovibrionia > Bdellovibrionales > UBA1609 > JANQSP01. Next base: position 6,496 of record JAPPLY010000032.1, on the reverse strand, counting down.
TTTCCAGGCGAAGATCATCACTGCCTTTTTACGCTCCCGTTACTCCCTGATCAACAGAGTGTTTTAAGTGCTTTAAGCCGTTTCTTAATTGACAATGAGATTAGTTTTTCTGGTATAGAACTGTTTGGTTTGAAAAAAGAAAAAGATCTTCAGCCTTGCAGAGGTAAAAACGATCTGCTTTTTCTACAAAAAGCAATAGCTTTACAACTCAGTCTACCGAGTTTTAAAGAGTTATAGAACCAAGATTATACATAGTTATATATGGGATTTAAAAGTTTTGTGTTTTCAAGGGTTTGAAGGTGAAATGATCACCTCCACCAACACCATCAAAATGGCTTTCAGTTTTCCACACAAACACAACTTGTTCCTTTTATTTAATAACATAAACCAATTGGAGGGTGATCCTGTCATTTTGTTTATATAGATCAAAAAAACCTCCCTGTTTTTGCCCCCTGTCCTGGCCTATAATATCTACTCCAGACTTTATAATTAAATGGGGTTTTATGTGCCACTTAATAGACGCACTCAACCATCCTCCCTTTTCAGGAATGGAATACCAATAACTTAAGCCTAAGGAAACAGATTGGTTTTTCCATTGAAATTTTCTACTGTAAGCAGAAACAGAAAAACCATGATATAATCTGAAACGGTTGATATTCATATCCAACTTAAGGTGTTCCCCTCCATTAGAAACGACTCTTTTTTGATCTACAAACAGGGAATAGAGGAAGTTAAAATTTAATAGCTCAATCGGCAAATGATAGGGCTTTAAGTTGAGTGCAAAATAAGAAGATAAAAACAAACCTCTAGGTAAAATAGGAGCGATCCAGTTTTCGGGTATATGAGGTTGATTAGGTGACTCCTGGATAACGGATAATACGGAAGTAAAAATATTTTTTTTTAGCCCAAAATCCATAGATATAAGAGAATGTTTAAAGGCTTGGTAATAAATAATAGTATCAATTGCTTTTTTGTTTATTGAGAAATTATTATCTACTTTAAAGTAAGTTTGATTTATTGGTTTGTACGTATAGGCTAAATTAAACCACTGATTATCCTGGCTTCCAAAACGGAACCGTACAGCTACACTGTCATTTAAAACAACATTTTTTAGGTAAGGTTTTTTCAACCAGTAAAAAGATTGAAATTTTTGGTTGAACACAATGAACTTTGACTGCGGAGATACAAACCAACGACTCACGGAACTGATTTTGCCGTTTTCGATTTCAATGGAAGGACTGTGATCTGGCAAAAACAAGCCAGATAAAAAAAGAGTGAACAGCCATTTATTTTTTGCAATGGTGAAAAAAGAACCAATCAAGCCCATTGGTTTCGGTTGTAAGTAATCCCAGTTTGTCCTGCCTTGCCATAAACCTAAGCTCCATACTTCATCCATAAAGCTCCATGCCCCTATAGCATCCAGTGAAGAGGGGTTTTCTTTATCCGATCTCATTTGTGTATCATGTAGCTGTTTATATCGCCCTAAAACAAAACTAAAATTGTAGCCATTTAAAGTAATAGGGGACCATTTATACCCCACAAACAAATCAGGGATGGATAAGTATCTTTGGCTGGTTTCATTTAAAGAAATGAGAGATAATAGTTCAGCTCCGTAAAACCAGGATTTTAGATTTCTATAGTGTTTGAAGTCCAGGCCCATATCCATGTAATGATTTAAAGGTCCTTTTAAATCAATAGGTGTGATGTATCCGGAATATTTAAGAGAAATATCTATATCCATCCGGTTAATTTCCGCAAAATCATCCTTCGCGGAATCAGGAGCGAGGACCAGGCTTTTCGGTTGTTTCTTTTTTTCTCCCACGGGAACAGAAGTCACCAAAGGAAAAAAGGATTTCTGTAAGGGCGCCATTTTTGTATCGGTTCGGTGTAACTCAGCCCAGGAATTGGGTAGAAAAAAAACAATAAACAATATATTATATATATTTATCTTGTGTGCTCCCCGCGACCCTACTCCCGCGAAAGCGAGGGGCGAGGACTGGTTTTTTGGTTTCCGTAAGCCTTTTCTCCGGGGGGAACAGAGTTCGCAAACAGGTCTCCGTGAAAGCGGGGATTCCTGACCGGCTCGATCTATTTTTCTAAAAAGGTGTGTAAACATTTTTCTAAATAATCCTTTCTCATATCTTTAAAAAAAATGATGATAAGTCAAACACGATTAGATCGAACCAGTATAGAAAATTTATCCTTCATAAGCTCTCTTTTCCCTTGGGAAGAAGCTTCCCTTGGGAGAAAAAAAGAAACGACCGGAAAACGCACACCGGATGGATATAAAGGTCTAACTGTGATCATTCATTATAAATGATCAGGATAAAAGATCATGTTCAAATACAAAACACACTATTATAGTATAATCAAACAAGTAACCAAGTGAAAATTTTACAATTTCCCGATTAACTGTTGAGTTTTATGAAAAAAAGCATTATATATTACAGTAATTCATAAAAATTATCAGAACTTATACTGATCTTATTTGCTCCCCGCTTTCGCGGAGACTGGCTTCGCGGAACCAGTTTTGCTATTTCTGTAAGCCTCTTCTCCGGGGGGAACGAAGCTCAAAACAGGTCCTTGTGAAAACGAGGATTCCTGACCGGTTCGGTATAAATAAGGTTTTAAATTAAATTATCTATATTATATGTTTTCCGATAAGAAGGAATGATTATGCTCCATCTGTTTTTTTCTATTTGTCTTTTGATATTCCTTTTTCTACCTATAGAAAGTTCGGCTTTTCCGTGGACGATGGATGAAGATATAGTGGAGGCAAAAAAGTCATTTTACCATTTCATTGTAGATAGCTCTGTTACACGCTTCCTCAACGAAGATCATAATCGGTATGCTTCCCGCGCCGAAATCAAAGCACGGCAATTCTTATCTAGCCGTTTTTTATTTCAGATAAAAACGGATTACACTTATAATTGGACTGAAGATTACCATTATTTTCGTCCTTCTGAATTTAATATCCAGTTTGAACGACCGGATGGAAAGTGGTTCTTTGGTCGGAAAAGAGAAATATGGGATTGGGCTGATTCCTTTTGGAATAGAGGGCTATGGCAACCCTCTTATACGGATGATGCTCTACGCCCTAAATGGGCGGGTCTAACCGGGGTTTTTAGACACTTCAACTACGAAAGTGGACAAATAGGTCTTTTTGGTTCTTTTATTTTTATTCCTAACTTTACGCCTCCGTTTGAAAATAAAAAGGGTAAACTGGTATCTAAAAATCCCTGGTTTATTCCCCCTCCTGGGAAAATTGGCTCCACTAATATTGTACCAGTATATAAAACACCCCATCCTCCTTTAACGGATTTCTTAAAACTCTCTTTTGGCGGACGGGCTTCCTATAAAGGGACCTATATTGCTTATGCTTATAAGCCTATGAATAAAATAAAATTAAAAAGTCCGATCAAGCTCCCTTTATATAAAGAGCCAGTAGGTAGCCACGAAGAAGGTTATCTGGTGAAGACCCCTTTGGAACCTGTGATTTTGCATCACCATTTATTAAGTGGTGGTTTTGTTATTCAAACTACAGAACCCACACCAGATATAAAAGGAAATACGAACTACTTTCTTAAAGCTTCGATCACTTATAACCATCCTGAAACACATACCCCGGGTACGGCCAAATGGCTTTTTTTTCCACCTCAGAGGGAATGGCATCTTTCCGCTAAAGGAGAGATGCAGATAAAAGATCAAGAAGAAGAAACCACCTTACACATAGGTTACACTCATCGAATCCAAATGGAAGGAGAGAAGAATATTCCATCAAAAGTTTTTCCTGATATAAAAAAGCAAATTTTTAGGGACGATTTATTTCAATTCTCCAGAGCTGTGAGTGGGGGGTTAAGCCATAGTATAGCCTTTGATAAGACTTATTCTGCCCAATTTAAAATCCGGGTTATCTACCATTTGTTACATGAATATTTTTTGCTTTCTTTTTACGGCTCTTTAATGTTTGAAAAATCCTTTTCTATCTTTATATCCGGAGATCTTCTCTTTTCTGATTTTCCCTTCACTATTGAACAGACAAAAAAAAATATAGATATATACGCAAATAAAAGCCGCATTTTTGGAGGCATTAGTTATGCTTTCTAAATTTTTTATACCGAACCGGCATGGAATTTGCGCCCTCCCTAGCCCCTTTTTCATTAAAAAAAAAAAGAGACGATAAACTCAAACGGGATCGTCGGTCTATTTATATTGTTTGTCGTATTTCGTTGTGCTTTCGTATCTGCTGTTTCCCTGGAGAGCACTTGTTTTAAAGATCACACCCACTTTATTTCTCACTATTTTTCTACTCTATCTTCTCCCCCAGCACTAGAAGAGTTTTTTGACTGTATGGATAACAGTATTCAACTGTTTTTAAATCACACCACTACAGAAAATCAAGGCTATTACACACAAACAGAGCTTCGTCGTTTTATGCAATATATGGGAGCCAGGAAAATCAAAGCCGAAGCGATTAGTAGAGCTTTTCTCCAACTGAAGACCGGTTTTATAGGAGGTTCTCAAGACAGGCTTACCAAAAAGGAAGTAGCCATTTTCCGAAAAATGCTATCTATTTTTCGAAAAAGAATGAGAGCTATGAATAGAGGGACTATTCTCGGCATTATTGAAATTCTAAATAAAAAGCCGGTTTCGATGAAGCAATTTATTATTACTACGGAGGAAATGACAACTAATTTAATCAGTCTAGGTTCCCAGTTATCAAAGCTCTCTATATCTTCTGATTTATCTCTTCTGGAGCACTTACCATATAACTTACAGACATTAGGTTTTTCAAATGACAGCTTGTTTTACTGGAGCCCCTTTTTGTCGTTAATAAAACAGTGGAAAAAAATTTTCTTCTCCTCTCCCGAGAATCTTATTAAGAGTTCGGAATGGACCTCTCTCTTACAATCTTTTGGCCAATTAAGCGCTCTTTGGCTTTACCATAAACAGTTTTTGGAGAATCAAAGTTGGTTGAATATCAATGTGATTCAGCACACACAGTACTTTATATCTTATGGTTTAGATATTATACGGCTTGCTCATAAACAATCAGGAGAAAAAGATATTTTCCTAAAAGATATTGACAACCTGGTGAGTCAATTATGGTTTCTGCCTTCTTTATCCCGACCGGTGTTTCGCCTGAGTTTGCGCTCCACATTTTGTTTTTTACTCCATCCCCTGGCAAATAATAATGTGTGTAAATATAAGGTTGATTTTCAAAAAGCAAATGTACAGATGAGCTTTTCTGATATGACTTTTACTATAACAGACAAAAAAGAAATATATGAATCCCCTTCCGGTCGGCTTAGTGATCGGATTCAAAAATCGCATTTAGCTGTTTTACGCCAGTACCTAAACTCCTGGATTAGGACGGAACAAGAAATACAAAGCGGACAGCGACCCTCTTCTTTGTTTGGAGCTCCTCACAAGTGGCTGAATAGAAAAATAAATGTAACATCAGATAACCGGCTGTCTTTTTATACAAATAGAGAAAGCCCTATCCCCTTATTAAGCCATCTCAATTGGCAGTCCTGGTTGATGAAACTTATCACCTCCTCTTATACGAAAAGAGCCAAACAGGTGGATCAAAAGCTGTGGAATACCATGATAAAAGAATGGACCGCTCTCGCTATTTCTCTTTACCAGGATATGCAGTGGCGACGCTTTCAAACATTAGGGTTTCAAATGTTTAAACATGGTGATTTCCTCACATCCAGATCCAATGGAGATGGAATATTACAAGATGAAGAAATTTTGGAATTATTTTCTTTTTTTGCGTCTTCTTTGACGACCACTTTATATACTTTAGGAGAAAAACAAAGTTGTAAAAGCTCAGCTTATTATGTGCACGCCGATTGTATTTGGGATTACTTACTACAACTACCCTCCACTGTGTTTGCCGGGTTTCCCAAGCTTATAGAGCCGCTTTCCTTAGATGAAAAAAAGAAAACAAGCTATATAGCTACCATCCGTGAATTCTATAGTGCCCATGAGAAACTTTCTATAAAAGACTTATTTGAAATTTTTCTTTTCCTTTACTACCAAGAGAACACAATGGAATATCTGGATAGGGACTTTTCCCAATACTTAAGGGCCAGAGAGCTGGAGCCTTTATTGGATGTTTTTGAACAAACTCTTATTGATAACTTTCTTCTCATCAATAATAAAAGAGAGGCTTATGCTTTTATTACTTATCTTTTTCACTTCGGAGAAATACCCATTTTTACTGATAACCAGCCTATCAGTGCTCCCTTACATTTTAGTAACTGGTATCTGGAACCAGCTCGATGGGAGTCGGAAGTACAGGTACATCGAGAGAGCATCTTACATACATTGCTTAAGTATAGCTTGAGTTTCTTAGGAGTAAAGGTGTGGAACTAAGTAGTCGGTTCTGAACTAAGTTTTAAGAATTTTTATGCCGCATCATATAACCTCTTTACAACTAATAGGAGATAACACATCACTTGACTTTTCTCCCGGAGCACAAGAAGGA
>JAPPLY010000075.1 GCA_028819305.1 Bdellovibrionales bacterium | reverse complement strand
CAAAGTAAAAATAATTTAGTAATTTTAGTTGTTCTGAGAATTTCTGAGAAAAATCCCGTAAAAATCCCGCAAAAAAATATTTTTAAGTTAAAAACTTTAGTAAAATCAATACTTAATAAAAGATATGGCGTTCCCTACGGGACTCGAACCCGTGTCTTCACCGTGAAAGGGTGACATCCTAACCGCTAGACGAAGGGAACTCAAAGTGTGACCCGCCTTGGGCTCGAACCAAGGACCCTCTCCTTAAAAGGGAGATGCTCTACCAAACTGAGCTAGCGGGTCATATTTTTCTTATTGTTCAGGAAATTATAAATATGTCAATTTTTATTTTTTTACATAGTAAATCTCTACACCCTTGCGTGAATAAAAAGACTTTTGATTAACTCCTCATATTCCGCTTTATGAATCTGAGGAGATCCTGTAGCGGGAGAAGCCTTCTCTTTCCGACTCAAACAAGTTAAGGGGGTATTTTCCAAACCCAATGTGTTCATAAAAGAGTGAAGCCGAGGTATTATATAGGAAGCCGCTCCCATATTGGCCGGTTCTTCCTGTACCCATAACACCTTTTTCAAACGATGGTAACCATTTAAGAAAGGAGTCAAGGCTAATTTTGGGAAGGGATAAAGTTGTTCCACCCGCACTAAAGCTGTGTGGCTTAAATCTTCAGAAGAAGATTGTTCCCGTTCCTTTTTTAGATCAAAATAAACTTTACCACTACATAAAATCAGAACCTCTACATTCTTTGGTTTTTTTACTTGAGGATCTGCTATCACTTCCTGAAAACCAGAAGAGCGAATTAAATCTTTCCTAGAAGAAATAACTTCAGGATGCCGTAAGAGAGACTTAGGGGTCATTACTATTAAAGGTGTTCTAAAATCTCTTTTTACCTGTCGTCGGAGAAGGTGAAAAAAATTAGCGGGAGTTGTAGGGTAACACACCTGTATATTTCCCTGAGCACAAAGCTGAAGAAACCTCTCCAGTCGCGCGCTGGAATGCTCCGGCCCCTGCCCCTCATAACCATGAGGGAGAAGCAAAACCAAGCCACAGTTTTGCATCCACTTTTCCTCTCCACTGCTTATGAATTGGTCAATAATGATCTGTGCTCCGTTGGCAAAGTCACCAAATTGAGCCTCCCATAAAGTGAAATAAGAATGATCGGCACAGGCATTCCCGTACTCAAAACCTAACACGGCCATCTCAGATAGGGGGGAATTGTAAATACAAAACTCGCCCTTATCGGGATTTAACAAGGAAAGAGGGGAGTAAGCCGTTCCCGTTTTTATATCAAAATACACTGCATGACGATGAGAAAAAGTACCCCTTTTGGAATCCTGGCCGGATATACGAACAGGATGATTCTCCAAACAAAGGGTGCCATAAGCAGCTAATTCACACAAAGCCCAATCTAATTGATCTTCTTTCACTTTTTTTTGCCGACTTTGAATAAGCTTTTTTACTTTAGGATGTAGATGAAAATGATCCGGTACTTGGGTAAGAACATTAAGAGTTTTATCCAAGTGCTTATCCAAAGGACAGGTATCCACTTCTTTAAAAAAATCCTCTTCACTAGGTTTTTTGTGCTGCTCCCACAGTGTCCCTTTTAATTCTTCTCTTGTGATAACTTTATTATTTTTTCTGGTTTTATCTAAAATACTTTGCAAAGTTTGAATTTGTTGGTCATAAAACTTCTGACCCTCTTTTTCACCTAACAAATTTTCTTTTTCCAACTCTTTTGAGTAAATTTGCCGGGCCGTCGGATGGTTTTTGATTTTTTGATACATCAAGGGCTGTGTAAAAGCTGGTTCATCCCCCTCATTATGACCAAACCGCCTGTAACATATTAAATCTATAAAAACATCTTTTCCAAATTTTTGTCGAAAGCGCAAAGCTATATCCACCGCTCTTATACAAGCATTAAGATCATCTGCGTTCACCAATAACACAGGGGCTTGGATAGCCTTAGCTAAGTCAGAAGCGTGTACAGAAGAACGAGCATCCACAGGATCTGTTGTGAATCCCACTTGATTATTGAGGATAATATGAAGAACTCCACCTGTTGTAAAACCCTCTAATTCAGAAAGCTGAAGAGTTTCGCTCACAGAACCTTGCCCACTAAAAGCCGCATCTCCGTGAATGAGCAACGGCAAGACCGCTTTTCTTTTTTTCTGATCTTTTAAAGCCCGTTGTCTGGCCCTGGCAATTCCGCATACGACCGAATTAACAGCTTCTAAGTGGCTGGGATTATACGCTAGTAAAATATTACAGGAAGATTTATCAAAAAATGTTTTAACTGAGGAATAGCCCATGTGGTACTTCACATCTCCATCAAAATCAAAATGCTGAAGCGCTTTTCCTCCGTCAAATTCCATAAATACAATCTCCGTAGCCTGGTTCATAAAGTTATTTAAAACATTCAGCCTGCCCCTATGAGCCATTCCAATCACCAATTCTTTCACTTCTGTTTTTACCCCTTTTTCAGCCAGATATTCCAGCATGGGAATAAGGGCATCCCCCCCCTCTATGGAAAATCTTTTAGCTCCCACAAATCGAGAATGTAAAAAACTCTCCAAAGCTTCTGTTCTGGCCAACTCATAAAAAATATTTTTTTTCTGATCCTTGGAAAGTGGCAAAAGGTCTCCTCTTCCCTCCAGTTCATTAAAAAACCATTCCCTGATTTCCGGTTGACACCCTCCTACTTGTAAACTGATAGTGCCACAGTAGGCTTTCTCCATAAAATGAATAATATTCTCCAAAGACTCTCCTGGTTTCATGCCTAAGATAGAGCTAATTTGGAATTTCTTATTTAAGTCTTTTTCATCCAGATCAAAGCGAGAAAAGAAAGGAAGCCATTTTTTTGATTTATCAGATGGTTTTAGTTGCAGAGGATCTAAATTAGCATAAAGGTGGCCATCGGAACGGTAGGCAGAAATGAGTTGAAACACCGCCAGTTCTTTTTCAGATAGGGTGTCGGAGGATAAACCCTTCGCCAACTCTACTCCATTAAAGAACATTTTCCATTCGGGAGGAGTTTGATTGGGATTTTCACGATATTGCTGAAACAGGCTTTCAATGTAATCCAAGTTACCTCTGTTTAAATAATCCAAATGTGCCAAAATCATCATCCTTTCAAAATAAGCTAGTTTGCATCTTTTTCTCTTCCTTCACGAAGATAAGTGTTACAAAGATATATCCAGTTCGTTTTGATCCCCGCTCTCCGTGAACTTTGTCCCGCGCAAGTTCGATATTAACTTCCAGATTTTTTACCCTCTTTCTTTTATACTAATCGTGTTTGAAAAATCCAGTTATTTTTGCACTTATTTAAAGATTAAAACTACGGGAAAGCACTGTCATTCTTGTGTGAGTGCTGTTATTTCTGTGTGAGTGTTGTTATTTCTGTGTGAGTGTTGTTATTTCCGCGGAAGCGGGAATCCAGTGCTTTTCAAAGCCACGGGGTTTTATTTGGTAAACTCCGTTAAAATCTATGGGTACTTTAGATAATATCTGTGACAAATTTATCTAAACTCAAAGCCAATGGCTTACTTACTTCTTAAAGAGAGTCTCTTTTTTCAGGAGAGAGCAGGGGTTAAAAGGCTCACCTATGGAAAAAGTAATGTCAAGAGCATAGTACCCCAGACATGCGTTTTGCCACAGGTCAAACTGAAGACCCTTTAAGGGCCTTCAGTCCCATGAAAACGGGAATCTAGCCGCTCTGCTGTGTTCAAGCTTGTCCCCGTGAAATCTGATACAGTAGCCCCTCGCTTGACATATATGAATTTAAAATGCTAGTTTTTTGTACTCTGGAGATAGATCATGGATATAGTAGATTCTTATGTTTCAAAAATACAAAAAAAGATGGATTTCCCCGGTCGTATAGGAGATACGGTCAATGTGTCTGTACGATTTCAAGAGGCGGGTAAAGAACGAATACAGGTTTTTAGCGGGGTGATTTTAAAGATACAAGGAAAAAAAAGCACCCGTTCTTTTACTGTGAGAAAAATTTCAGACGGAGTGGGGGTAGAGAGAACTTTTCCTCTGGCCAGTCCATCTGTAGAAAAAGTAGAAGTCATTTCACAGGCTAAGGTTCGCAGAGCTAGGTTGTTTTATTTAAGAAACCGGAAAGGCCGTGCGGCTCGTTTGAAAACTATTGCTGCATCTAAAAAATAATTACACATAAAAAATTAAAACTCTAAATCAAAAGTCTGCACATTTCCTTTTTGATCTACTATAGCCAGAAGAGTTTGCACCGGTTTTTTATGTTGTTCACAAAAAACAGAAAAAGCTTGTAGCAATCTTCGTTTTTGGTTTTTTTTAATAGGATATTCCTTCCTCCATGAGTTATCTGATTTTACCTCTACCAATAAATATGTATCTGCCTTTTTCATTATTAAATCTATCTCTACTCCTCCTATTCGATGATTGTTGGTCATCAACTTCCATCCTTTTTTTTGAAAAAAGATGAGAGCTTTGTGTTCACAAACTTTTCCTCTTTTTAAATGCTTTATGGTGCCCTCTTTTCGTTTTAAATAAATTAACTAGTCAGTTCTGAAAAAATCCTAACAATTTTATTTATCTTTTTGTTATTTTAAAA
>JAPPLY010000078.1 GCA_028819305.1 Bdellovibrionales bacterium | reverse complement strand
AAGAGAGGGTTTAAAGCCTCTTTTGAGAGATAAAAAATCCGAAATCCGAATATTTTATCAGGTATCAGTAGAAACATAGATTCCTATAGCTAAAGCCAGAGTGCTCTAACTAACAGTCGCATAGAGCTTTAAATAGGATCATAGAGAAGTTAAGAAACAGGCTACAATTAATCAAGTGGTACTCTGCTTAACAGTTACATAAAGGAGTTTAAAAAACGCCTGCCTTTGCTTAATTTAGCTGATTATGAGCTTGTTATGACAAAAATGACCCGGATTTCAGTCCGAAAACTAGGGGGTTGACCCGATGAGTAAAATTGTTTTTTAATGAATCTTCAATTTATAGTTTAATGCCCCTCAATTCTACCACTTATGCAAGGCTCTAATAACAGGAAAGAACTTGCTTTGTGGTAGTAGAAATTTTGTTATTTATGGAGTATTTTTAAATCAATTCAGGTAGCTAAAAATGGGGATGATATCACTCCTTCCAATGAGGATGACAGATATGGTGCAAAAAACAGAATTAAAAACTCTCAATGAAATTGCTAAAAGAGCTCATCTGATACTAAATCAGATGATCTACATGGCCAATTATCGAAAGGACCAGGAAAAAGGAGACCCTAAAGTCGGAGGGCACTGCTCCGCTAGCACCAGTGCTCTACATATTTTAGGAGCTTTACATCTTGTAGTTAAAACAGGATATGACTATATTGCTAATAAACCTCATGCTTCCCCGACCGATCATGCTTATAATTATCTACTGGGACTCCTTCTGGATGAACAACTAAAACCCCTCTCTTCTTCTTTAGCTGAACAAGCTATGCGGGGGTTAAGAGCTTTTCCAAAACAAAATGAATACACTTTCCAATCCTACCACTCCACTTACGATCCAGATCATCATCACTTTTTACCTTCCGGAACAGTAGGGATCCCCCCTGTAGTAGCTGGTTACCTGGCTTTAGCCTATAGAGCGGCACAAGTCCAAGGATATAAAACACCCACTGCTCACTTTTGGTCTATTATAGGAGACTCTGAGTTTAGAGAAGGTTCCCTCATGGAGGCCATACCGGATCTGGCGGAACGGGAACTCGGAAATATAACTTGGATTCTGGATTACAACAGACAAAGCTTGGATGGCCATCGTTTGATAAATAATAATATTATAGAGCATTCTGATGCAGAAAGGATCGAAAGAACTTTGTGTGCTAACGGTTGGCAGGTCATCCAATTAAAACACGGTTCACTTAGAAAAAACCTTTTTCAAAAACCAGGAGGAAAAGAATTTCAATTTTTTCTTGAAAAGCAATTAACAGATCATGAGTTTCAAGCTCTTTTTCTTAAAGGTGAAGAAGAGTTAAAGAGTGTATTATTACAAAAATATAAAAAATTAAAGCCTTTTTTAAACTCCCTTTCCACTAAAGAATTAAAAGAAGCGTTCTTGGATTTAGGTGGACATGATTTTTCAAGCTTGATCTCTGCTATGGAAACAAGCAAAAAAGACCTTAAAAGACCTTGCTTTATTATTGCCCATACAATTAAGGGCTGGGGGCTGAAAATGGCAGGCTTAGCCGGCAATCACTCTTATCTGATTTCAAAAGCGGAATTAGATCAACTAAGAGAAGGTTTGAAAGAGGGTTCTTCTGATTTTCCTCTTTTCCCTGAAAATTCTAAACAAGGTATTTTTTTAAAAAAAAGAAAGGAGAAGCTCTATAAAGAAATTCTATCCCAAAAGAAAATGAAGAAAGATAACAAAGATTTGTTTAATAAACATTTTTCATCTTCTTTCCCGCAAAGTTTATCTTTGGATTTTCAAAAAATGAGCTACCCTCATACTCAATGGTTTTTAGGTCAAATAACAGCTCGTCTCTCACGAGTCGCTAATGAACAAAATAATGCACTAAAAGAACATGAAAAGAACTTAAAAGCACCGGCGCAACTGATCTACTCCCTCTCTCCTGATGTAGGCACCTCCACCAACCTGGGATTTTCCATGAATGATAAAGTGTTTGGCCCTTATTGGTTAAAACAAGAGGATTTAAAAAAGGACCTAGAAGATAAAAAAAGCCCTAATTTGGTTAGTAATCAAAATCTTCAAAATCGCTTTATCCGTTTTGAGATCTCTGAAGCCAATAGTATATCTTGTATGGCCGCCTTCGGAAAGATGAAAGACCTTTTAGGAGTACCGGTATTGCCTCTTATGACCGTATATGATTTTTTTATTAAAAGAGCCTTAGATCAATATTTTTACGCGCTTTATTGGAACTCCAGTTTTATTTTATGTGGCACTCCCTCCGGTGTCACCTTATCTCCTGAAGGAGCTCAACACGGTTGGAAATCGGATTTTCAAATACCTAATCAGATTACATGGGAGCCTTTTTTTCTCCAGGAAATGGATTGGATTTTTACAGATGCTCTGCAAAGACATTTTGCAGATGAAAACGAAGGAAGAACGGGCGTGCTTATCCGGGCTGTAACCAGAGGTGCAGACCAAAAGGCATTTCTTAACTGTTTAAAAACGCAAAGAAGATTTAAAAAGAGACAAGATATTTTACTAACACCTAAAAATCTCTCTTTAAACGGCACTCATGACGAATCTAATGAAGCTTGTATATCAGATATGGAAATTTTCTCTTGTGTTCGAAAAGAGGTTTTAGATGGAGCTTATTACCTTTTGAACTATAGAGGCTATGCCGATTACACAGAAGAAGACAATGTCGTATTTATTTTTGCCATGGGGTCCCTGGGTACCGAAGCTATAACCGCTTCAAAAAAACTCCTAAACAAAGGTGTTTACGCTAATCTTATTATTGTTACCAGTCCCGATCTTTTGCTATCCAACCTGGCCCATAGAAATAACTATATACATTTAAAACAAGGGCTGGGTTTAGAAAATACAGCAGCGCCTATAGTGAGTGTACACGATGGCGAACCAGGCTTACTAGATAATATCGGCTCTCTTTTGGGAACATACCATGAATCTCTGGCAGTGAGAAAACACTCCCGCTGCGGACGCCCACGGGAAGTGTATCAATATCACGGGATAGATACAGATTCCATTATGCAAGCCTGTTTGAAAGTTTTACAGGTGCACACTCAAAATCTTTTCCAAAGGAATATACATTGTCCAAGGGCGCCCAAACTAAATTAGTTCACAGTAAGTCTCTTTTACATCCTAGTTCCTATGTAACAGATATGTATAATAAATACTCCTCATGGGTCTTCGATGAAGAAGATGGTTTACAGTTTAAAGGTAAGTGGAGGACACAGGTTTTTAATGCACCTAAAAACACAAAGTTAGATCTAGAAATTGGACCAGGAACGGGGGATTTTTTCTCTTTTATAGCTACTCACAATAAAGATCGCTTATTTATAGCAATGGAACTTAAATATAAACCTTTGATTCAAACCACCCGGAAAATAAAAGAAAGTGAATGCTTAAATGCAAAAACAATCAGGTATAATGCTCGAATGTTAGGAGATGTTTTTGCCCCTAAAGAGCTAAATAATATTTATATTCACTTTCCAGATCCCTGGCCTAAAAAAAGACACCATAAACACCGTTTAATAAAACCGGATTTTGTTAAAACACTTTACCAGCTTCAGGAAAAAAACTCTTTTATAGAAATTAAAACAGATCACCAAGAGTATTTTCAAGAAATTCATACCATTTTCAAAAATAGTTCTTATAAAGAAGTTAGGTTTTCTGATGATTTATACCGAACCGGTCAGGAGATTGTGCCCTCTAAAGACTCTTTTTCCTTGGGAACTTCTGTTTCCTTTGGAGAAAAAAAGAGACGATTGGAAAACCCTGTCCTCGCGAAAGCGAGGATCCAGAATCGAATGGGTATAACTCAGTTTGAAAAAATTTTTATCAGGAAAAAACAAGCCATTCATTATCTAAAATATATCAAATGAACCCAAAGGGCTTTGCTTGGCGCATTTTCCAGTTGTTTTGAGCTTTCTGACCAGAATGAGATTCTCACTTTAGCGAGACGGGAAGATAACAACTTGCCTTCCCGTTTAGCAAGACAAGATTAAGTCATAACTAGCACTAATACAGCTTAGCATCTTATATTTATTGTTTATCAAAGTAAATATGACTGGGATATGGACTAAGTTTGTTCTTGAAAACCTTTATCTTTTAAAACTTGTAGTACTAAAGAATCTAATCTTCTATTTGAAAACATTTTAGATAATTCATCCATTTCTTTTTCATAAGGAGTGTTCTTTTTCATTTCTATTGTTATAAGAGATCCGTTTCCTTTAATAAAATTTATTTTCATTTTATTTTCAGAATCCCATTCTTTTACGAAAGTTTTATCTTCCATTTTTATTCCTTTATTTTTTGTATTATAGTAGGAAATATCTCGCTTCTTATTTGATTTATTTCCACTCTTATTTGTTTTTGATTTTCTTTTAAATTACAAACTTCAGCCTTTAATTTTGCAAAATCACTAATTATTCTCCAAGAACTTTTTAGGAAAAACAAAACGATCAAAACTATAGATGATCCTGCTCCTAAAACGATATTCCCTATTGGGCTTAAGATATCCATATTGACCCCTCTCTTATTACCAGTCGGAACTTTGTGTCCCATTATTCTAAAAAAAAAGACAATATGGGTCAACACCCCAAATTTCTTCTCTGAAATATGGAAACCAACAAAATACCTATTTTTCACAGTCATAACAACAAGTTAACTCCTATCAAAGTCAGCTTAAAGTATCATGCACTTACCTATTGTTCAATATTTTGGAAATAGAGCTATCTGTATTATTGAAATGACCTGGATAAACAGGAGTAAAATCAATCCATCTGAGTCTTGGTTTAGGCCCATACAGTTCAATAATAGGATCTTTACTTTTCGCTATGATCGTTCCGCTACAAAGCCCTTTCCTAAAAAAGATATTACGAAACTTTTCACGGGAATTCTTTTTAAGATAATCTGTTAATATATCAAAATGCTCATCAGCCTGGGTGTCTAACTCATACATAATATTTTTTGATAAAGGAATCGTCTCTATTTGATCGGAAAGTAATTGATATATTCTTAAATCAGGAAACTTTACCACCGTACCTAACCAATGAGTAAGAGTGCCATCACGTGAATTACTACAAAGCCAAAACGGTTCTGTTATTAATGCAGAAAAAGAAATTTCACTTTTTGGTTCTAGTGTTATAACCGTACCCATTTTTGTTTTATTTTGAGCTGATTGCCCTTTTACAGTATAAATACTACCTAAGCTAAAAAGCTCTTCCGTTTTGGAGTAAAAACTTTTTCCTTCTCTGTGATATAGTCCGTAATATCGTAAATATAGTTCTCTTTCTTTGTAGTTTTCAATAAGTATATGTACAGGATAAGGCTGAGGGTTTTTAATACTATAAGTATAAATGGGGAAATCAGGACGGGGTTCCTTTACTTTTTTGCCATCCGGTTCCATAATTGCGAAGTAAAAAGATGGCTCTTTATTCTTAAATAAATCATCATCTATACCCACTCTAAGAGAAGGTTGTGGGTACATGAGATGAAAAACAGAAGACACTCCCACCAATGTGTCTGCTTTGTATCCAAATATACGACATAACTGAACAGGATTTTCTTTATTTACTTTTTCCCATATACTTTCTTCTAAACTATCAAATGAAAAAGCGGAAAGAGGAATAAATTGTTGGGGACGGATAGGTAAAGATAAAGAGAAGTCACTACATGTTAACTTTAGATCATTCATTGGTTCTTGCTCTCCAGTGTCCATCCAGTAACGGGATAGTTCATTTATAAAAATGTAATTAAAGGGATCCTTTATTTTTCCTGATGAATCCAATAGTTGAATAAAACGATGCTTATCGTAATCCACAATAGGTAGAGGAGGAATTTCAAAGTGATGAGCTGCTCCTCCTTTATGCTCAGCTTTAAAAGAAAATCCACAAGAAGGATAATTGCTTTCTTGAGGCAACAAGGCTTCTTGTGATAATAGTTCAATAAGAGGAATGGATGTTTGTAATTCTCTTGTAAATTCCTTAATAAGCACTTTTTTTGTATCAAAAATGCAATGTAGTTTTACTCTCAGTTGCACTTCTTTTAAAAACTTTTGTTTCTTCATCTGCTCTTCTAAACCCGTGAACACAATAGTATCATTTATTTGAAAAATCTTTTTTTCCGCCGCTGCTAATTCTGTTAATTTAAAACGAGAACCATTGGTTCCTACACCAGGTTCAGGAAGTGTTACAGTAGGAGGGGCTGCCTGACTTTCTCTCTGACTATTTTGCTCTTGATGGCTACCTCTGTTATTGCAAGCCAAAGTACATAAAACACTGATAAATAGTATTATAAAAATAGGATAACTATTCATAGATGATAATTTCATTACACCCCCTATAGGTTTAATTGTTTCTTATACCCATCCGGTTTGATCTCCGCTCCCCGTTTTCACGGGGACAAGCTTCACAGAGACAAAGTTCGTTCCATGTGTTTCTTTTTTTTCTCCCCACGGGAAGCTTCTCTCCAATGGAAGAGAACCTCTGAAGAGGAGATTTCCTAACTGATTTATTATTAATATCTAAAGCAGATCACTGGAAACCCTGTATATGCAAAACAGGAGTCAACAAAACAAAACTAATACTTAGTGTCAAAAGGATTTTTAAAAACACAGTTGGAATTATTTAAAAATAGTGAAAACTTTTCACACCAATCTTCACTTTCTGGTCTCAGTAATAATATCTTATTAGTATCAAAATGTAATTCTTTTCATCTTAAAACCATATCTGCATAAAGTATTCGTAATATTCGGATTTCGGATTTTTTATCTCTCAAAAGAGGCTTTAAACCCACTTTTCCCTCTTCCCTTATTTTGCACATATAAAAAGCACCATGAAAAAAAGAGAAAAACCAAGACTCTTTGAACATAGAAGCTACATTGTAACTGAAATATATAAAACAGGATTTTAGTAAAATGGCTATACATACCAATCATCACGATCAATTCTTTAAGTTCTTCTTCTCTAAACCGGAGCTAGCTCAGGAATTACTTGAGCTTATCTTCTCTGAAGAAGAACTAAAAGCTTATGACTTAACAAAACTAAGAGCAGAGCAAGACTCCTTCCCCGATGGGAGTAGCACTGACCTCGTCTTCTCCCTTCCTCTTAAACCCTACCAAACCAGGGGAGTAATATCTCCTGCCTTCACTCCTCACCCTTTGAAAGAAAAAATAAAACAAACAGCACACTCAAATCCCACTACAAAAGAGCAAATAAAACCAGCAAAACATTCAAACTCCAATATGAAATCCGAAGTTCGTGTATTTATCCTCCTTGAACACAAATCCTCCTACAATGTAAAGCTTTTTGAGCAACTTTTCCGATACCAATATCTGATTATTGAACAAAGCTTAAAGGAGGGAAAACCTTTAGTCCCTATTATACCTGTTGTGTTCTACCACGGAGAAAAGCCTTGGAGTTGGAAACTGTCTTTCCAGGAAGCTTTAGGAAATCAGGCTTTTTTAAATTTACCTCTCTCCTTTCGAGAAAATATGTTAGACTTTAAGGTAAGGCTTTTAGACATACAGGATTAAGAAGTGGGAGGGGGTGTTTAGGGATCTTCGTTTTACGAGTCGAGGGGTTCTTTATTTACTAAAGGAAGTATGGTCAGGAGAGTCAAATTTTAAAAAAGTACGTTCTCTCTTTAAAGAGATGTTGGAGAGGCAAAGAGATAAAGAAGGTATAATATTAAATATAATGAAGTATTTGTTGAAGGGCTATAAGATGAAGCCGGAGTTATACGAGGAAATGGAAGAAGAAATGATAAAAGAGGGTTTAATGAAGAGAGGAAGCTATATGGACGCACGAGACTATTGGAGAGAAGAGGGACGGCAAGAAGGACAGCAAGAAGGTTGGCAAAAGGGGCGAGAGGAAAGAGATAAAGAGGTGATTCTTAATATGTTGAAAAAAAAGTTAGATATTTCTGTTATCTCTGAAGTGACCGGCCTATCTGAAGAAGCAATCAAGAAACGAAAAAAGGGGAAATAAGTAGGAGTTAAGTTTTAACTTTTTCAACTCTAAATGATACTTAACCTTCAAGTTAGTTGTTTCTGATACGTTTTGTCGGGAACCTAAGTCTTCTATGTGGCCGTTAGGCAGAGTACCACGGGCTTGACCGTGGGAATCTATTATTTTGCTATATAAAAATCTACATAATATAATTTTATTATTTGAATAAAAAAACTTTTTCAGAATCAACGATATAGGGTGGGTCCATCTACAGAATGGAATGCCCGTAATTTATTCAATAAAGTCATCATAAATGAGTGCTTATATCCGTTATGATGGGTATTGTTCGCATAGTGAACAATATATAAGAAATTGTCATCTATAAAACCTCCCCAACGAATATGCCCGGATAATTTTCCCACTGTTTTAATTTCAAATATTCTATTTCTATTATTATAAGCGAGGCGATTTCCACTCCCTGAATTGGAAAGGGTTAATATTTTTATACCCGCATCACCATGTTTTCCAGCATAGCCTACTTGTAGAGCTTTTAAATTTTTTCTTACAATAGCAAATTGTGTTTTTATGTCTTTTTTAGGGTGAAAGAATACATCAATGATTTTTTGGCCAAAAACAATATAAGTTGGATGGGGATGATGAAGCCAATCTATACGATAAGGTGTATCTACCTGAGCAGTAGCAGGGTCGCGTATTAATTCGTCAACAAACAGAGGGTGATTAACACCGTTTACCCTGGTGCTATTTGATGATTCTTTTTTTTTATTAAGAACATCTTCTAAAGCTTCAATGTCTTCTCTTAACTTGAGTAAAGCAGACGACGCAAAGCTGGTTTTATCAAATAGGGAAGAGACTTGCTCGTTTATCTCAGATTGAAGCCGGGTTAATGTCTCGTCTGTTTTTATATTTTCAGCGTTTAATGTGTACCCTAAACTTTCAGCTTTTTCTGCCAGACTCAAAAACTCTTCTTCTTTTGAAAAAGCAAAAGGACAAGGAGACCGGGGAGCTGCCTTTATCTTTTGGGTTGCTTGTACCTTTATGTGTAATAAAACTAATAGAAAACATAAAACAGGTAAATATATATTTTGTTTTTTCATACTACCCATTTCAATAGGATATTATTCTATAAATTTCAAATTAATGTAGTTATTTTATCAAATTTGTATAATTTTTACAAGGGTTATACGGGGATTATAATCCCATCAGTATAAATCCACAAGGACCTATAAAGCGGGAGAAGTTTCTGAAGGTATTCCAACAGGAATAGAATTAAGTAGTTTTTTTGTATAATCTTCTTTTGGATTTTTATATATCTCAAGATAAGTATTTTTTTCAATAATTTTTCCTTTATTCATAACACATACTTCATCAGAAATAAATTTTACTACAGCCAGGTCATGGGAGATAAAAATATAAGTAAGCTCCATTTCCTCCTGAAGATCTAAAAGTAAATTAATAATTTGCGACTGAATGGAAACATCCAAGGCAGAAACAGATTCATCACATATAATAAACTCCGGTTGCACAGCCAAAGCGCGAGCAATACACACCCTTTGTCTTTGTCCTCCTGAAAATTCATGAGGATAACGGTGAAGCATATCCCCTGTTAAACCCACTCTCTCTAATAATTGTTCTGTCTTCTTTATTCTTTCTTGTTTATCCTCCCCTAGATTGTGAATGATCATCGGTTCCATAATAGCAGAACCAATAGTCATACGAGGGTTGAGAGAAGCATAGGGATCCTGAAAAATAACTTGCATTTTTCTTCTTAAAGGCTGCATTTCTTTACGGGAAAGCAGCATTATATTTTGCCCGTGGTATAAGATATCTCCTGCCGTAGCTGTTAATAACCGTAGGATCACTCTCCCTAAAGTTGTCTTGCCGCAACCGGATTCTCCAACCAAGCCTAAAGTTTCTCCTTTCCTCACAGTAAAAGACACATCATCCACAGCTTTTATCCAGGACTGTGGTGTTCCGAACACATTTTTCTTAAGAGGAAAATGTTTTTTTAAATTTTTTACCTCTAATAACGGGGGGCCTTTTGAGGATAAACTTTTCATTTTTTTTGCACCCCATTTGTCACCCGGGTTTAAAGCTTTTCCCTGTTCATCCATATAATCACTTATGACCGGAAGACGATGGCTATTTTTATCCAATGTGGGACGACAAGCCATCAATCCCTTGGTATAGGGATGAGAAGGTCGTTTAAAAATATCCACTGTGGTATTTTGCTCCACTATACGACCTTTATACATAACCAAAACCTCATTTGCTATTTCAGCAATCAAACCTAGATTATGCGTAATAAATAAAACACTCATGGCATATTGTTTCTGAAGATTCATAAGGAGTTCCATGATCTGCTGTTGAATAGTCACATCCAGGGCCGTTGTTGGCTCATCCGCTATTAAAAGATCAGGGTTGCAAGCAATAGCCATAGCAATCATAACCCTTTGTCTTTGCCCCCCACTAAGCTGATGGGGGTAGGACTTAACTCTCTCACCCGGATTATCCACTTCCACTTGATTGAGTAACTCAATAGATTGTTCCCATGCGGATTTCTTATTCATGTTCCGATGCAAAATTAAGGCTTCTGATATCTGATTACCTACTGTAAAAACAGGGTTTAAACTAGACATAGGTTCCTGAAAAATCATGGATATACGATTACCTCGTATTCTCCTCATACTGGATTCCGGCAACTTTAAAATATCTTCTTTTTTCTCAGAGAAAGTGGGTTCATTATCCTGATTGCTTTTACGCTGACCTGTATCCATAAAAATTTGACCCCCTGAGATGGAACCGGGGGGGTCCGGGATGAGCCGCATAATGGAAAGAGCTGTCACACTTTTACCAGAACCAGATTCTCCTACTAAACCAACTGTTTTTCCTTTTTGAATATTAAAAGAAATATCTCGTACAGCTTCAACTTTTCCATTGTCGGTTTTAAACTCCACTGATAAATTTTTAACTTCAATTAAAGAGGACATCAAATTTCCTTAGTAAGATAGTTGTACCAACCATATTTGAGCTTTTCATATAATAAAGTCTGCCCCTATCCACCTATAGATGTTACCATAACATAGCACGGGAAAACAGAAAAAACTATATGTTCCAAAGCTCTTTTTTAAAAAGCTTTAGCAGGGTGGGAAGCTTTTTCAGTCTGTTAAGGATGCGACTGCACCTATGGACAAATCTTCACAAATATTTTATACGATAGCAAATCACTTTGTTACTTTCTGTAAAAATGTCAGAACACTTTTCATATAGAAATCTCTTTCTTTCTTTAATCCCTCTAAATGAGCACTATCCTTTAAAGGAACTGTGGTGAGATGTACTTGTTTCATCTGTTTGAAGAATTTATTTATAGAAGAAGCAGGGACTAGTTGATCCTGTTCTGATTGAAGACTGAGAATGGGAAAGTTTTTTGGGATGTGCATTAACTGTTTTTTTATTTTTCTTCGTATGGACAAAGCTTGAAAAGCAAAATACATTCTACCAGTCAGATATAGTTTAAACAAAACACTTTTGATTTGTTGATGATAAGTAAAAAAACGCCAGCAGGAGGACCATAGATCCAAAAAAGGCCCCCCATCACATATTAAAGCTTTAATGTCAGTTCTTTTAGAAATAGCTAAAAGAGCTGACACAGAAGGAAATGAAAAACTAAAAATAATTTTTTTGCCATTGAGTTGATTCAACTGTTGCTCTAGCTCCTCAGTCCATATTTCTAAAATCCCTTTTTTAGATTTTTTTATTAAAGGGAAAAAGGCATCCCAATCTTCTTTTCCATGTAAAAAAGCAGGGTAAGTATAAACATCAAAACCATTTTGATTTAAAAATTCAACATGGTGTTTTAAATGTACTGGTTCACCCCCTAGATGATGAATAAAGATAATTTTAGTGTCGTGCTTTTTTTTATGAGAGGGAATAATTGTTTGAGATGGAAAATTTTCGATCGTCATTAGCTCACTTTTTAATTCCTACTGTAAGCCCTTCCTCTGTAGGAATGAGAGTAGAAGTGTAAAGTCCAGATTGAGCTACCTCTTTATTAAATTGTTTCATACCTTTTAAGGTTTTCTCATCTTGTTCTTTCTCAGGCTCTCCATACACAGCCCCAAAGAGAAATGTATTGTCGGCAGCCAAAAGACCACCCGACTTTAGATTTTTGTTACTCCATTGCAAGTAGTCCATGTAAGCACCTTTATCGGCATCAATAAAAACCATATCAAAAGGGGCTTTACTTTCCAGTGTTTTTAAACTTTCTTTAGCTGGTCCAGTAATAAAATGAATTTTGTTAGAGGAAGGATCATTTTGGATCAGAACTTTCGCTTTTTCTTGTCTGTTTTTATCTATGTCCAAGCTAAAAAGCTGTCCATCTGCCGGCAAAGCACGAGCCATCATCAAACCAGAGTAACCGTAAAGAGTGCCCAACTCCACCACTGTTTTAACCTGAAAAGCCTTGCATAAAAACTGTAAAATTCCTCCTTCATAATAGGAAACTTGCATATGTCCGACATTTTCTTTTTCTGAATATTCTCGAATTTTTTTAAGAGTATCATCCTCTTTTGAAAAGGTCTCTCTTAAGTAAAGGCTTTTAGCTGTTTTTTTTGTTCTCATACTGAATTATTCTCTCTTTCTTGGAAGAGCTTTTAAAACAGTCTTTTTAATTTTTCATCTTTTTTGAATCTTTATATGCCAATGAAATTATGACTTTTTTATGCTTTTTTTACCAAGTTAGACAAGGGCCTTAGAATGTGGATATGGTTCCTTGGAGCCACACATAAGGCAGGCCAAACAAGCTGTAACTTGTACAATAACAAGGGGTCCCTACAATAGCTATAGAGGTGTAACAATACCCCAGGCCACCTCTACATATATTACCAAAAGCTGTTACAGAAGGATTAGGAACAGGAATAATAATATCAGGATTGCAATTCCGTATATGTCCTCCGTATTTGTTGCTACAAAGGTTGTCGCAAATTTTGTCTTGACAACCTCCATGTGCCAACTGTATTTCTTCACCTCTGTTATTAACATCTTCCGGGGTACCTATAACACCTATTATTTCTTCAGCAGGAGGAAGAGGTTCAGGATTAGTAAGAACTACTTCCTCTGAAGGATCATATCCAACAGCCCAGGCCGTCATTGAATTACTGACCGATACTAAATACAAAAAGAATGAACAGATAAACAAAATAGCTATTTTCATTTTCCCTCCTGTGGCTGACATCCAAACTTCAACACTATCTGTTATCGAGAACAGTTTAATGATAGCTGGAAAGTTCATACCTAATTAGTGTATAATCAGTTATATTTATTACCCGATTTTTTGGAAAAAAGCTAATTTTATATATAAAAAAAAATCTTGTAGTGCTAGAGAGTGTATTTTTTTCATTTGTGTTTAAAAATTAAGCATTTTTTTAGTCAAAATGATATTTGTAGGTTACCCTCCCTTGTGCGAAGACAAGGTAGGTCGTTGTAAAAAAGGAAGGCAATTGTTGCCTGCCTGTCCCTTAGAAGCGGAATCCACAGATGATTCCTCCTATACAAAGGCAAGATTTAGGGGTTTTTAAATGGAAGAGATAACAGTATTATGAGCTGAGAAACTATGAACCCAGAAAAAGTGAAAAAAGTGGGCCTTATCCAAGGTGGTTTAGGAGCGGAACGGGAAGTGAGCCTCATGTCCTCTCAATCTGTGGCAAAGGCTTTTAATGAGTTAGGTATATTATATAAAATACTCGAAGCGGATGAGAATATAGCGAAGAACTTATCTAACTTAAAACCAGATTGCGTTTTTTTGGCTGTTCACGGAAAGTATGCGGAGGATGGGGTTTTACAGGGTATTTGTGAATATTTAAAAATTCCTTATACAGGTAGTGGGGTCTTGGTCAGTGCTCTGTGCATGGACAAATGTTTTTTTAAAGACTATATATCCCAACGGGGTATTCCCACTCCTAATTATCAAAATCTGAATTTAAAAGATCACTCCCTTCAGGAATTAATTTTAAAAAATTTGAGTTTTTTGAGCAGGGATACATCTTCAGATATTATTGAAGGGTCATCAGCCCTTCCATCGGACAAAAACAGTAAAAAAAACCCTCTTTCTTTTCCTCTAGTTGTAAAACCTTCCCGGGAAGGTTCCTCTCTAGGTATTAATGTTTGTAAAAATAAACAGGAATGGAGTTTAGCTTTAAGAAAAGCTCTACAATACGATCAAAAAATATTGGTGGAATCTTATATAGAAGGAATGGAACTGGCCGTGTCCTTTTTAAATGATCAAGTTTTAACACCGGTGGAAATTGTCCCAGGCGAGGGCTTCTATGATTATAAAAGTAAATATCAATCCAAGAAGACACAATATATCCTTCCCCCTCGATTGGATAAAAAAATAATTGCAAAGTGCAAGACATTGGTATATCAGGTAGTTAATATATTACCCATCGGAACCTACTGTAGAGTGGATTTTATTATAAAGGACAATATTACCCCTTTAATAACGGAGGTGAATACTTTACCTGGTTTGACGACACATTCTTTGTTACCTAAGTCTGCTCAGCTGGATGGTATTGACTTTAACACACTTATTTTAACAATCCTAAAGGGGGCTTGTTTAGATTACCAACGTTAAACCAGAACACCTATTAGGGCTTATCCCCTCTTCCACGGGAACAAGCTTTTCCCTAAACTTTTCGATCCTTTCCTGGGTAATTAAGTCTTTAAATCTGAAATTTTCAAACAAGATTGATATATTTA
Source organism: Bdellovibrionales bacterium (assembly GCA_028819305.1). Classification (GTDB taxonomy): domain Bacteria; phylum Bdellovibrionota; class Bdellovibrionia; order Bdellovibrionales; family UBA1609; genus JANQSP01. The sequence continues at coordinate 31,357 of JAPPLY010000078.1, read as the reverse complement.
CACAGGGTCAAATTAGATTATATCGGTTCGTTATAAAACTACATTTGTTCCGGGGCCGGGATGGATAAAATGGAAAGCCCTTCCTCTAAAGTTCTTCTCACCACTTGGACAAGGAACAAGCGAAAGTGTTTTTGCTCTTTATTATGTAAGGAACCAATGGGGCAGTTTTGATAAAATCGGGAAAATTTTTGAGCCAGCTCAAAAAGATAATGACAAATCGGAGAGGTTTTCATCTGCCAAGCGCATTTTTCCATAGTGAGGGAGAACCAGGATAAATGTAAAATCAAATCCCACTCTTCAGGAGAACTAAGGGATTGCATGTTAATTTTAATCCCTTTGTCTTCAGTAGAAGAGTTTAATTTTTTTAATAGGGAACAGGCTCGCGCATGGGCATATTGTATATAAGGCCCCGATCGCCCATCCAGTTTCAACCACTCTTTCATGTCAAATACAATTTTTTTGTTTAAGTCTTGCTCATTCATACCGTACTTGATGGCTCCTTGGGCCAGGATATAAGCTGTATGCTTAATTTTTTCATCCGACCACTCTCCTTGGTATTTGTTCAAAAAATGGTCTTTTATATAATCGGTCATTGTGTCTATTAAATTCATGATGGGGATGATATTACCTGCACGAGAACTCATAGCTCCTGTCTTTAGTTCCACAAAGTTATATTTTAGATGAGAGGATTTTTTAGCTAATTCTGGCAAGCCAATATTTTCCAATACTTTAAAAACCTGTTGAAAGTGGGCTTCTTGTCTTTGATCTACAACATAAATATTTTTAGCGGGCTTATGGTCTTCAAATTTCTTTTTAGCTAGATACAGATCCTTTGTGGCATATAGTCCATTTCCATCTGATTTCAAAAGGAGGCAGAACCCTAAAGTTTCTCCTAGATCCATTCCAACAGCAGACTCAGATAATTGTAGTTTTCCTTGTTCTAAGAGTTTTTTTACCCATTTTATAGATGAGGCATCCATTTCAGACTCCCAGTACCAGTGATCGAACTCAGTGCCTGCCCACTGATACACTTCATTCATTAAATCTTGACTCCACAGGCGAGTTTCTTGCCACAAATCATAGAACTCTCCTTGTTTTTTTTGCAGTTGTTGTAAAATATGTGTAACTTGTTTTTTGTTTTTTTCTTTTTCTAAAGAACCTTCTGTTTGTTCAAATTTTTTATAAGCTTTAGTGTAAATAACCCCCAGCCATTGTCCTTTGCGATGGAGGGGGAAGGGTTCTTTATTGTGAAAGGCCAGGTACCAAAGGCACTTGGCTACATGGGTGCCCATATCTCCAGGATAAGTGCAGGTGATGACGGGAAAGCCTCTTTTTTTTAAAAGAGTGACCAGGCTTAGGCCGAAACAAAGGTTTCTTGTATGGCCAATATGTAGTTCCTTATGGGTATTGGGTTGAGAGTATTCAATAAGGTAAGAACCTGTTTTTTTGGGAGACACACGAAAAGTATCTCCTGTGTTAAGCCGGTCTAGCAAATTTGTCTTTAAAAAACTTTTTTGAAAAAAAAAGTTCAGATAAGGACCTTTATTTATCACTTTTTCAAAAACAGAAGAGTTATCGAAGGTGGTGGATATTTGCTGAGCTATTTCCGCCGGATTTTTTTTTAATTTTTTACTTAGAAAAAAGCAAGGCAAAGCCCAGTGGCCCCATTCTTTATCTGGAGGGAGGCTGAACGCCTGTGCTAATTCATAAATAGAAACGGGAATTTGAAAAAGGGAATTAATTTTTTCAGACAGCTCAATACACACAGCTTTAGTAAAATCATCTAAAAAGAAATTTTCTTGTTGAATATTCATTATGTTCTGATTGTATTTTATTTTTTATAGTGATAACAATAACTTAACTACCTTAATAGTGAACTTAAGTCACCATGAACCTTAAAATAATCTATATTTTTTAGATTTTTAAGCCTTATTTCTATAAATTTTTCAAATTTTACTAATTTTACTAAAAATAAATGATGAAAGTATCATAAACCTTATTGTTTAAAATCCTTTAGCTGTTTTTCTCCATTATAAACAGTAAGTTCTCCACGAAGACGATCTACAAAAAGAGACCAATATACTTTCTTCCCTTTTATTTTTAATACTGCCGTACTGAACTGCCCTTCCGGAAAATAATAAATATAGGCTTTCCCATCAGTTACAAGTTCCTGAATATTATTCAATTCCACACTTTCAAATTTTAAGTTTTTTGGTAGTTTCTGAGGCTTTTCAAAAAAAGCCACATCTATAACAAATCCATCCGAAGGAAGAGGCTGCTCCTCTGAATCAGTGGATTCATCAATACTAGGCATTGGATTTTTAGGAAGCTGTCTTTCCACCCACCAGGTACTCTCTTTTTCCTCCATTTGAATAACCAAACGCCATGTCTGTCCTTTCAAGCGGGCAAAATGATCTAGTTGACGATTTAGGGCAACAAACTGTCTAAATGTTTTTTTTATAATATTATCTTTTTTTTTAATAGATGAAGCCCCTATTATCAAAAGGCTAACTAATATGCTTAAGGCTAGTAATAGCTCGAGTAATGTAAAACCTTTATTGTGGACCCCCTGCCCAGACCCATTACTATATATCATTGACATTTCTCCAATTTGATCCTCGCAGAGAACGAGAAGCAACCACGATCGGTATCACTAAAATCAGAAATGTCAAAAACAGACCAAAGTAAAATATATTACTCCTGTGAGGAAATATCAGCGGCTATACCTTCACCACCTCTTTTTCCACCCTTGCCTAAACTAATGACAGTAAATGTTCCTGCCGATTCATCGTATTCATATATAAAATCATTCTTCCAGGGGTCCTTCGGTATTTTTCCTTTGTGTAAATAAGGTTCCGGTCCCCATGATTCACATTTTTCCGGAGCGATCACTAAAGCTTCCAAACCTTCCACATTGGAAGGATAATAACCACAATCTAAATAAAACGTATTGATAGCATCCTCTAAACGACTTATGGTTATTTTTGCCTGGTTGATCTGTGCTCTATCTCGCCTTCCCATTAAATTCACCACAACAGAAGCAGATATCCCTAGTATAAGAGTAATAACAATGAGGATCTCGACTAAACTGAACCCTTTATTGTTTAAATTTTTCATTTTCCGCGGAAATAACTTTAATTTTTTTAATATTCTTTTCATACACAAATATCCTCCTGAAAAGTAAAAAAATAATCAAAATAATATTATATTTGATTGTACATTTGCATAATGGGTGTCATTACAGAAAAGACAATAAACGCCACAATACCCCCCATCAGCATTATCATAGCCGGAGCTAGAAGAGAAGTTAAAGAATTAATTTCCGTATTCACCTGAAAATCATAAGTATCGCTGATTTTAACAAGCATATCCTCTAACTCTCCTGTCTGCTCTCCTATTTTTATCATCTGAATGGCCATAGGGGGGAATTGGCCTGATTGCTGCAAAGGACGCGCAATAGGCTCCCCTTCCCGAATATTAGATTGAGCTTCTTTAATGGCTTGTTTCAGCACGGTGTTTTTTGCCACATTTTGCACAATATCCATAGCCTTTAACATAGGGACCCCTCCTTTTAATAAAGTCGCCAATGTGCGGCTAAAACGGGAAATAGCAGTAGAACGAATGATTTTTCCAATAATAGGTAATTTGAGATAAACAGTATCCATTTTTTTTCTGCCTTTTTCCGTTTTTACCCACCGATACACAAGAAAAAAAAGCACGCTGAATCCTATAAGAATCTGAGGCCAGAAATTAATAATATTTTGACTAACAGATATGACTAAAGCTGTATGCCAGGGTATAAGGTTATCATCGTCAAATAACTCTGTTATTTTAGGTATAACATAAGTGAAAAGAAACAAAACTACACAAAAAGTAAAGACCGTTATAAGCAAAGGATAGGCCACAGCGGAACGAATTTTACTATTTAATTCTGCCTGACTTTCCGTAAATTCCGCTAACTTTATGAGTATAATATCCAAGGTGCCAGATTTTTCTCCTGCCTCACACATAGATAAATAAGACGTATCAAATATTTTAGGATATTGGCTTAAAGCTTTGTGGAAAGATTGTCCTTCATTGACCTGATTTCGTATCTGAGTAAGGGCTGGGGTAAGAACAGGGTGAGAGATCTGTTGAGTAATGGTGGTAAGAGAGTTCACCAAGGGAATATTGGATTTAATTAAAGTTGCCAACAAACGGGTCATAGTACAGAGGGTTTTTATATCCACACTTTTTCGAAAAGGTAAATTCAAGTTTTCTTTCTTTTTATTTTCTTTGTTTTTAATCTCAAATATAAAAATATTGTCTTTTTTTAATTGTGTTTTTGCTTGCTGCAAATGGTCTGCCTGGATAGAGCCTTTTGTCTGACGGCCATCCTCTGTTGTACCTTTATATTCAAAAACCGGCATTTTAAGTTTTCCTTGCTCTCTATTTAATTTTTGGTTCATGACTATTTGAGGGGATTATTTCTGATGATTTTTAATAATAATTTATACATGTTGTCTTTTCTATAATTAAATCTAGGTTCATGGTGTGACTTAAGCGGTTTATTTCTAACCATTTTTAGCTGATTGTTTTTTAGCTGCTTTACTATTTTTAATGTGTATTCGATATGCCAATTCATAGCTTCAATTAAACATAAAAACAGCTAATGGTCATTAATGACAATATCATATTATTGCCGAAATAGGCAACGCCGATAATTGACCTTTTCTTTGTCAAATTTTAAACAAGTGTATGAAATTGTATATTTTTTAATTTTCTTCCGTTGTTTGTAGATGGTTTTTTTTCTTTTTCTGGCAGTTCCATTTTTCTTCCCATTTCATTCTTAATATTTCTTTGGGAAAATAAAACTAAAATGATGCCTTTTTCTGTAGGGACTGCTCTTTTGAGCTTATCTTCACCTTCTATCGAAAGACAAAGAGAGTTATTAAGAGAACATTACAAAAACTTTTTAGAAGATTATCAAAATAACAAAGCAAAGTTCACGAAAAGGAGAAACAAACAATCACCCAACTAGGGAAACACCTGAAACGAAAAGACTTAAATAGTTTAGCCTTTACCACCCGCCTGGATCTCTTAATTAAAAAAAGCAAAGAACTTATTTTCTGTACAGAGGACTGCAAAAAATGGGTATTAAGTGAACTAAGCTCTTTACATCAAGCTTTACAAGAAGCCACATCAGATGATGGCTACCTAAAACAACTCTCTCAACAGCTTAATCATTGTCAATCTGTTTATAATGTCAATATTCAGACTGCACAGCAAATGAACATATACGAACAAAATTTGAATCAATATGCAAGAAAGACTTTAATTGAAAGACACCTCAAAAGATATTGGTGATATTCTATGTGTGATCAAAATCGATAGGCTCATTTTTTTCCAGGAAATTCTAAAAACTAAAGTGATCTCAATCACTTATATTATTTCAATTAAATAGCAAAATCAGGAGGCTAGATCCCCGCAAAAGAAACTGTTATCCCCGCCTCCTCTGTCATCCCCGCCTCCTCTGTCATCCCCTGTAAATGCTCACTAATTCGCTGACAAAATTGAGTTTATAAGGGAGCGTTAGGCTGCTCTCAATAAGCTTAAGAAAGGAGGTGAGTTATGAGGGATAACACACAAGATAAGACCCTATACAGGAACTATATTAGTAAGTGGTTACCTTCCCACCCCTTAGAAAGAAACGGAAAGCCGCTTTAGTGGCTTTCCGTCCCCTAACAGCGGGAGGAGCTAGCCCTTTAACGGGGAAAACTTAAGATTATGCTTGTAAATATTAAAGTTTCATTGTTAGTATTTCTACTTTAAGACTAAAATATAAAAAAGGAGTAAATAATGAAAATAATTATAAGCCTGGCCGTTTTTGCACTCGCTCTTGTGGCTTGTCAAAGTGATAAGCAAAAATGTGAGAAAGAAGGAAAAGTATGGAAAGCCGAAACCGAAACATGTATCAGCACAGAACAAGCGGAGTGTGAAGAAAAAGAAAATATGGCTTGGAACGAAGAAGAAAACAAATGCGAAGAAAAAAGTGATGCGCAAGCAGAATGTGAAGCCCAATATAAAAAATGGGAAAACAACCAATGTGTAGATCGTCTCTTCACTATTTTGTTTGAAAGTAAGAAAGAAAACTCTGATAACCTGCTCGAAGTGAATGTAGTTGGTAAAAAGGTAGTATCTCTAGTAAATCCGGGTGAGTGTGTAAAAGTAGCAACCGATGGTTTTAAGGATCTAAAAATTTCTATAGATGGCATAAGACTATGTGATAATGAAGACGACACAAAAGATTCTCTTCCCTGCTCTCCGGGGCATCATACAATATGGTATAATTCTCGTACTTCAGGCCCTCAGCGTCCAGCTATTGGATATACTTTGACTAAAAAAGATGAAGCTGCAGCAGAGTGCACAGTTAAGGACACTATTGAATAATTGTACTTCTTAAAAAAGATCATAAATAAAAAGCCCTTCCCTTTCTGGAAGGGCTTTTTTTATATAACCCATGAAAATCCGTCTTCTACTTCCAAAAACAAAGACCCAGATCTGAATTAAAAAAAACTAGTGTAAAATGAAAAGCCCTTCACTTGTTGTATTGTATTGTGTCAAAATCAGAGTAAAGGGTCTTCTAGGTTAAGAAAATGGAGATTTTTAAGGGAAAATTATTTGATTTACTTAATAATATATTGTAACTAATGGGACTTATATAAAGTTTCTCTTTCCTTATATTAATTCTCGGGTTAAGATTGGAAAAGAAAAGCTGCTATCAGCTTATGATATTAAAGTAAACTTATAAAGATACCGTAAACTAAAATAATAGCAATCTAAATTATAAAGAAACAAAGGAGTAACTAATGAAAAAATTTATAATTATGAGCCTGGCTGTTTTTGCACTTGCTCTCGTGGCTTGTCAAAGTGATAAGCAAAAATGTGAAAAGGAAGGAAAAATATGGATCGCCGAAGGGGAAAAATGTATTAGTCAAGATCAACAAGACTGTGAAGAAAAAGAAGGTATGGCTTGGAACGAAGAAGAAAACAAATGCGAAGAAAAAAGTGATGCGCAAGCAGAATGTGAAGCCCAATATAAAAAATGGGAAAACAACCAATGTGTAGATAAGCTCTTTATTGTTTTGCTTAAAAGTAAGAAAGAGAACTCTAATGACCTTCTTGAGGTGAATGATGTTGGCACAAAGAGCGTATCTCTAATAAATCCGGGTGAGTGTGTAAAAGTAACCACTTCCAATTTCGATAATCTAAAAGTCTCTATAGCTGATTCAGTATTATGCGACAACACAAAAAATCCTGAAACCTGTGCACCAGGTCATATAGAGGTTGAGTATATTCCTGCTCGTGCTAGTACTCCTGCAGATCCAATAGGTGGTCCTGGCGTTAGTATATCAGCGAAAGGCTATACTTTAACTAAAAAAGATGAAGCTCCAGAGTGCACAGTTAAAGACACTATTGAATAAGAGTAATTGATAAAAAAGATATTAGTAAAAGGTCCTTTCCAAAAGAAGGGGCCTTTTTTATTTATGTAACCCATGAAAATCTGTCTGCTATGTCTCTTAAGTGGAGAATAGGGGCCAAAAGTGAGTTTAGCTCCCCCTTTGGAGGACATGTTTGATCACAGAGCAGCTAAATTCCCGTTTTTTTATAGTTTGATTTTTTTGATGATCCAAGCTCAAATACCTATAATAAAAATAGGAAGTATCAAATTTAAAACTACCACTATCAAAGAGAGATATAATGACTTTCAATACTGTGTCAGAGTTGATTGAAGACCTTAAATCCAGGCAAATGATTATTATCGTGGATGATGAGAACCGGGAAAATGAGGGCGATTTGGTTCTACCGGCGGATTTTGTCAACGCCCAAGCTATTAACTTTATGTCTCTCAATGCCCGAGGCTTGATCTGTGTGGCCTTAACCCATAAACAAGTAGAACGCTTGGGCCTCTCCCTCATGGTGGACCACGAAAGAAACCTCTCCCCTAATAAAACTGCTTTTACAGTCAGTGTGGAAGCCGCCTTTGGTATATCCACCGGTATTTCCGCAGCAGACCGCGCACAAACAATAAAAGTCGTAGCTGACCCCTCCTCAAGTAAAAAAGATATTATCACACCCGGCCACATTTTCCCTATCCGTTCACACAAAGGAGGGGTCTTGAAAAGAGCAGGACACACAGAAGCTAGTGTGGATTTTTGCCGACTGGCCGGACTCAATCCAGCGGCGGTAATATGTGAAATTATCAATCCGGATGGTTCTATGGCTCGTGTGCCGGATTTAAAAAAATTTTCTGAACAACATAAAATTAAAATTGGAACTATTGAGGACTTAATCCATCACCGTATTACCCACGAAAGTTTTGTAGAGGAAAAAGTTTCCGCCCCTTTCCAATCTGACCTTTGTGAAGGGGTTACACTCAAGGTATTTCAGGATAAAATTAATAATTTGGAGCATTTAGTGTTTTTAAAAGGAAATATAAAAGATGGAAAACCGGTTTTAACTCGCGTGCACTCCTCTTGCATAACAGGAGATTTATTTGGCGGACAAGTAACTAAAAGTGGAAAGTACCTGAAACTGGCGATGGAAAAAATAAACCAAGAAGGAAGGGGTGTTCTCATTTATCTATGCCTGGAAAGTATGTCCAATCGCCTGGTGAATCGAGTAAAGTCCTATTTGGATTATAAACAAACAAGTTCCTCCGGTGAAAAGAGTTCTCCTTTTTTACCTCTCATGGCTGATGAAAAAGATTATGGAGTGGGGGCGCAAATTCTACGCGCTCTGGGAGTCACAAAGCTTCGCCTACTCACCAACTCTAAAAAGAAGAGAGTGGGGCTTAAAGGATATGGCCTGGAAATTGTAGAAACAGCACCACTGGATTAGCCAGTATAATAGAGATGGTCAGGGGCTGTACCGGAGAGTACAATTTTGAAACAGCACCACTGGATTAGCCAGTATAATAGAGAAAACGATTATGAAAAAACTACCTTTATTTGTCGCCTTGGATGTGGATACAGAGGAAAAAGCCCTTTTTGTAGCAAGAGAAACCTCCCCTTATGTTGAAGGTTTTAAAATAGGTCCCAGGTTATTTTTAAAACAAGGTCCATCTATTATTTCAAAACTAAAAAACCAGGGGAAAATTTTCCTGGACCTTAAATTTTTTGACATTCCTTCCACTATGGAATCGGCTGTTCAGTCCGCTTTTGATATAGGAGTGGATTTACTTACAGTACACGCCCAAGCTGGCAAAGAGAGTTTAAAACACCTAGCCAAACGGGAAGCGAAATTAAAAAGAAAAAGAGATTTTAAAATTTTAGCGGTTACTGTTCTCACCAGTTTCTCCCAAAGAGACTTGCCCCCCTTATCACGAACACAATCCTTATTATCTCACGTAGAAAGCTTATCAGATATGGTACTAAAAAGCGGTCTAACCGGCTTAGTTTGTTCAGGAGCGGAGGTAGCTCACCTTCGCCATAGACATCCAGAGGCTTATCTACTTACACCAGGTATTCGGCTTACCCCCCATCCCCATTCCATGCAAGATCAAAAAAGAGTATTTACACCCAAGCAAGCTATCAAAGCGGGTTCTAATGCCTTAGTAATAGGTCGTCCCGTTTATGAATCAAAAGACCCGGCTGGTGTCTGCGATCGATTAAAAAAAGAACTCACTCCCTTACTTTAGATCAAAGAATATTATTAATTATCTAGTCGGTTCTGAAAAAGTCCCAACAATTTTGAGTAAGAAAACTTTTTCAGCACCGACTAGATATTAGAAAACAGGTGTAAAAGGTTCAAACATGCTACTTTTTGGTTTTTTGAGTTTTAAAAACTAAAAAGAAATAACCGGCAATACATACTAACATAAACACACTAAGCCATTGTCCTCGAGTCAAACCCAAAGCTTGAAAACCTAAGTGCGCATCTGGCATTCTAAACTGCTCACCCAATACACGCATAACTCCATACGATAAAGCCCAAACACCCCCGATTATTCCTGGTTTTAAATATTTTTTTTGATTAGACCGATTCTGTACAAATAAAAACCAGGCCACTAAAAACGGCAATAAGCCTTCCAAAATAGCCTGATAAATTTGAGAAGGATGGCGATAGGATATCACTTCCTTTAAAGCCTGAATCACCTCCCGATTTCCATCTTCACAAGCCTGCATCAAAGAATAGATATGAGAATAAATTTGTCTTCTATACTCACCTGTAGATTCAAACTGATAAATCCAATTTCGCCAGGTGTCGGCACTTGTGCCCGATTTCAAAACAGAAACAGCTTTATCTAAATCTTGTAAATACTCTATCTTTTTTCGAGACACCCACAAAAGCATTTCCTGGGGAAACTGTACAGCTAATAAAGTCTTCCCTTCAATAACCCTCCCAAATAACTCTCCGTTAATAAAATTAGCTATTCTTCCAAAGAAAACACCTATGCCACCTAAAGCGCATAAATCCAGGCAGTGCCATGTAGAAAAGCCCCGTTTTCGGGCGAACAAGGCAGCAGCTACAATCAAGCCTATAATACCCCCATGACTAGCTAATCCTCCGTGATAAATTTTAAGAAACTCCCAATAAGGAAAGGCTGAATCAAATTTTGTTAAAAGCTCTTGATCGTAAAATAGAGCATAACCCAATCGGCCCCCTAAAATAACTCCGAAAGCCACCCAAACAATAAGATCAGTTACATCTTTCTTCGATAAGGGGGTGATCTTTTTATGTATTAACCAACAAATTAAATAGTAGGCCGATAAAAATCCCATGATATAAGCCATGGAATACCAACGAAGACCAAAGTTGCCTGTAAAATGAATAATAAAAGGATCCAAATTATGGAAATAAGTCCATGCTGCCATATAACTGCAATGTATACCGATCTGGTATGGAATTTGCGCCCTCCGAACTCCGTTCATCCTTGGGAAGAAATTGACAGAAATAACAACATTCAAACAAGGTTAGTATATAACTATAAATAAAAAAAACAAGCTCTTATATTGATCCAAAGTATAAATGGTCACCCTCATTAAAAAAATCCATTTTGTTCTAAAACATTTTTCTATGAATAAAAAAGGGGCAAGATAAAGAACCATCAGAAAATCTTGTTCCCGTGAAGCTCGCGAAAGCCCGGGAGCGGATATCAAACAGGAAAAGTATAACTACTCTTCTATCTGGTAGAACCAACCAAAAAAGAAGTACCTAAATAAGTTCTCAAAGCTGGAGGAATATATATCGCTCCATCCTCCCTTTGGTGATTTTCTAAAAAAACAGCTAAAAGGCGAGGAGAAGCCATAGCCGTATTATTTAATGTGTAACAATAATGAACTTTGTTATCTTTGCCACGGTATCTTAAGTTAGTCCGGCGGGCCTGCCAATCCAAAAGAGAAGAACAGCTATGTGTCTCAACATACTTATTTAAAGATGGTAGCCAACATTCCACATCATGCATTTTATACTTTCCAGCTCCCATATCTCCTGTTGACACTTTTACAACCCGGTAGGGAAGTTCTAAAGCCTGCAAGACTTCCTCTGAATTATTTAACAAAAACGCGTGCCAACGATGCGCTTCCTCTTTATTGCTCTCACATATCACATACTGCTCCAGCTTTACAAACTGATGAACACGAAGTAATCCTCGAACCTCTTTTCCAGCACTGCCCGCTTCCCTTCTAAAGCAAGGGCTAAGCCCGCCCATGAGAAGAGGTAACTTCTCCTCTGACAAAACTTCACCCCTGTGTAAACTATTTAATACCACTTCTGCTGTACCAGTTAGATAAATATTATCTTTTTCAATATAATAAACCTGATCCTCCCCTTCCGGAAAATGTCCGCTGCCGATAAAGGAGCTGCGATCCCCAAAGTTCGGAAGACTGAATATTTCAAAGCCCGCTTTAATAAGATGTTGAGTGCTCCACTGAATAAGCGCTTGCTCCAATAAAACAGCTTCATTTTTTAAACAATAACTGCGTGAACCTGACACTTGAGCAATCCTTTGAAAGTCCGCCCAATTATTTTGAAGCAGTAAATCCAGATGATTTTTCACAGAACGACTCTTCGGTTTTTCTCCCACCGTTTTTATTACCTCATTGGCACTGTCATCTTTCCCTATGGGAGAATCCTCAGAAGGAATATTAGGAACTTGTAACATAAGCTCCTGAAAACGAGATTGTTTCCCTTTTATACTAGATTGAAGTTCACTAATCTGAAGAGACATATTCTTGCCTGTCTGAGCTATTGTCTCTTTTTCTTCATTAGATACAGCTGCTTTAAATTTTTGTGCATTTTTATTTTTTTGTCTTTGAAGCTCTTGAAGAGCTTGATGAGCCGCTGTAAGCTCTTTATCCAATAGAAGAAGTTCATCCAGATCTAAAACGATATTTTTTACCTTAATAGCCTTTTTAACGGCTTCAGGTTGATGACGAATATACTTTATATCCAACATATTCTTATCTCTTTCTGTTTATGCCCCATTCAGTATAAAACCCCTCGATCCTCGCTTCCGCGGGGATGACAGGGCTTTCGCAGGGACGGGAAGGCAAATCATTGCCTTCTCGTCTAACTGTATTCATTCAGGAAAACAGTTTGCCGGTTGAGGGTCCAAGGCCCTTGGTTTTCTACCAAGAAAGACAAGGGCCGTCCCGAAAAAGGCAAATCTGTTTTACTGAAGGACACATTTACTAATAAATCACTCTCCTCCATAGCTACTAGGTCCTCGCTTCCGCGGGGATCAAATAAGATCAATATACTTTAAAAATAGATTCTAAAAAAGCTTGAATAACGAGGAAAGTCATATAGAAAGGTAGGAAAATATGAAAAACATAAAAAACATAAAAATCAATACACCTCCTATTATTTTGGCCAGTGGCTCTGCTTCCCGAAAACAACAATTAGAGGACCTGGGTTTTAAAGCCAAAGAAGTTTACTTAGGAAACACTGCGAGAACAGAAGATATAAGAAAAAATAAAAAAACAACTAAAAATTTCAATAAATCCGATCCGTATATTTTTACTGTTAAAGTATCAGGGATTAATGAGGATTTTTACAAAAAACAAAAAAAACCTGTTTCTTTAGCAGAAGTATGCCAAAAAATTGCCCAAGCTAAGGTAGAAAAAGTAGCAAAAGAATATCCCGATGCTCTGGTATTAGGAGGGGATCAAATGGCGGTTTTAGGTTCTAAAATATTTAATAAATCCGCCACCCCTGAACAAGCCATTAAATCTCTGATGCAGCTTCAGGGAAAAACACATATACTTTTCACCGCTCTTTATATGCGTTATCAAAAAAAAACTTTTAACTACTTGGAAGTTAATCAAATGCAGATGAGAAAACTAACAAGATCCCAAATTAAGCAATATGTAAAAATGGCTAAACCCCTACATTGTGCTGGTTCCTACGCTTTAGAACGATATGGGATTGCTTTATTTGAAAAAATAAAAACCAAAGACCAAAGTGCTGTTATCGGCTTTCCGCTTATTACTCTCATTAACCAATTAATAAAATGGGGTATTGCTCTCCCTTTTTTAACTGAACAAAAACAACCTAAATAAAGCGCAACATTAGAGTGTAAATCACCTTTATTTTTTCGTAGCTCTCAAACGAAAAACCACTTAGGTGGCTTCCCGTCCCCTTTTTAGTTAAGCCTTTAAACCCGAAATTTTCAAACCTTATCCCCACGAAACTTGTTTTCGCGAAGGGGGGGAGTAGGGAATGATCGGTATAATATAAGACAAGTGTCTTGTAAGCACGACTTAGTATATATCCTGATTTTTTTTTAATGTAATAAAAAAGCTAAAACCTGCCGATGAGATTTTTAAGTACAGATGGATTTATATCAGTCCGGGTTTGACTCCCTATCCTCGCGACTTTGCTCCCGCGAAAGCGGTGGACGAAAACAAGTCTCTTGGGGATAAGGTTTTGGTCCTCTTCTTTTTTTTCCAAAAAAAGAGAGATTCGAAGGGGGGGCTTCTATAATGGTATAATATATTTATATTTGGATTATTAACAGGAGAAAACATAATGAAAAAAAATATCTTTTTAATTTTCTGTATCACTTTTCTCATATTCAGCTGCTCACCTGTTACTATTGAAGAAGATGAAGACTCACCTGGAGAAAGGAGAGGCAACAACAGTCCAGATGAGAATGCATCAGAGGAAATAGAGATTGGCGAGCAGGTAAAAAATATATGTAAAGGAGATGGATATATCGTTTATTCTTACGGCGAATGCCCTGAGGGAACCGGCATAGGTACTTACGATGAGGATGGGAGAGCAGAAGAGGACAATTTAACTCCTCCTCAACCTGTGGATATTTTCTTTGTCCTAAATGCTAATAGCTCCATGTATTATTATTTAACTTACCTCACTTCCATGAAAAACAATACCCGGTTTCAAAAACGATTTCAGTCTTTTATCCCTACTTTAATCAAAAACAATATGGATTGGCGTATGTTTTTTACCAATTCTGATTACTCAGATGGTATTTTTGCTAAAGGAGGTTCTGGCGGCTACTTTAAAGGAAGAAACGGTAAAGCTATGAACCTGGAAGGGAGGTATGGAATTTTGCGTGAGCAAATTCTAGACCCTACGGTCAGTGATTTATTCAATACATTTATGTACACCATTACCCGTGGGCCAGACCGAACAGGCGACCAAAGAGGTGGCACAAATGTATGTGACTACCCCCCCTATTGTAGCAATGTACGACCTTTAAAAGCGCTTAAGTCTTCTTTTTCAAAAAATAAAAACCTTACCCGTAAAGAAGCGCATTTTATCGCGATTATCGTCAGTAACCGGGATGAAGAGGATAAAAAAGTAACAGCAGAAGAAATTATCAATGAGTTTAGGTCCGTATATGGTTCTGATAAAAGATTATCTGTACTGAGTGTGATCATTGAGCCAGACGATACAAAATGCTTTCAAAAAAATGAAGACCGCACATTCTTTGTCTATCATCATTGGCAAAAAGGAAGTTATGGTGTTCAGATTTCTAAATTAGCTAAAAAAACAGGGGGGGGTAATTTTAGTATCTGTTTAGAAGATTATTCCATTTTGGCCAAAACTATCGTTCATCTCAGCAGTCAGTAATATGTTCTTCCATACTTTTATAAACTTGATCCTGTAGTTTTCTTATATCCTTCTTGCTTTTTCCTTTTGTTTCTATAACCGGCAGATATTCCACAATCACTTCTCTTCTCCAAGCTCCAGTATTAAACAACCAAGATCCTTTTGGCATGCACTCTTCTGCCTTATGGATAAGAACCGGTAAAACCCCTATCTCATAGGTGAGAGCAAAAATAAAGGGGCCTTTTTTAAAATGAGCCAGTCCTGGACCAGTATGCCGACCTCCTTCAGGAGACAAGGCAAAACAATCTCCCCGCTGCGTCCTAGTACCCAAAGATTGATACAAACTATATACCTTTCTGGGGTTTTCTCTGTGAATAGGTATATGCCCAAGCATTTTTATTCCCAATCCGAAAACAGGAATAGAAAATAATGTCCTCTTTGCTCCAAAATGGAGCCTCTCAGGTGTCACTTGAAGCAAAGCGGGAATATCTACATAGCTTCGATGGTTAAAAAGCATCAAAAAAGGCTTTTCCGGTATATTTTGTTTATTTTTACCAACCACTTTGATTCCGCAAAACCATAGAAGGCTAAAAGCCCATAAGCGGCTCATTTGGTAACTTATTTTTTTGCTATTTACGATTTCAAAAAAGATAATCACTATTACGAAAAAGGGAGTAATAATGAGCAACCAAAACCAATGGAGAAAAGCTCTTATGTAAGTTAATATAAGGATGATTGTTTGCATTTATGCCTTTCCTGTATCATTTTTGGTATAGTTAAGAAAATAAACATTAAGAGCAGGTAAATAAAAATGTCCAAGATCATACTCACAGGGATTAAGCCTACAGGAATGCCCCACTTAGGTAATTACATTGGAGCCATCCAACCAGCTCTTGAATTAATGAAAGACTCTACCATCACCAGCTACCTTTTTGTAGCAGACTACCATTCATTAACTACAGTACACACTGCACAAACTTTAAATGAGATGATTCATCAAGTATCTGCCGCCTGGTTGGCTTGCGGCTTGGATCCGAAAAAAACCACTATTTACCGTCAATCTGATATTCCTGAGCTATTTGAATTAAATTGGATTCTGTCCTGTATAACCCCCAAAGGTTTAATGAATAGAGGGCATTCCTATAAAGCTTTAGTACAAGCTAATCACCTAACCGGTAAAAAAAACCTGGAAAGGGGTATTAATATGGGCATATATAACTACCCTATATTGATGTCGGCTGACATTTTGCTGTTTTCCGCAGATGAAGTACCTGTTGGTGCAGACCAAGAACAACATTTGGAAATGACAAGAGATATTGCTTTCAAGTTCAACCACACATTTAAAACTGATTTACTAAAACCACCAAAAACTTTAGTTAAAACAAAGCTGCTGCCCGGTTTGGATGGGGAAAAAATGAGTAAAAGTAAAGGAAACCACATTCCCCTATTCTGTTCTTCAAAAGATTTAAGAAAAGCGGTTATGAAAATAAAAACCGACTCTTCTGATCCTGATACTCCTAAAAACCCGGAAGAATCTATTATATTTTCCATATATAAAGCGTTCGCATCAAAACAACAAATAGAAAAACTAGAAGATAAATATCGAAAAGGAATAGGATGGGGTGAGGCAAAACAACTTCTATATCTTTTATTGGAAGAGCATTTATCGGAAAAAAGAAAAGTGTATGAATCTTTAATAAAAGAACCGAAAAAAATAAACACTATTTTAAAAGAAGGGGCAAAAAAAGCTAGGGAAAAAATAGCCCCATTTATGCGAAAAATAAGAGAAACAATCGGAATAGGGGACCAAACACCCTTGGTGTAAGAGGATCCTTTTATGAATTTTAGTTTAAATGAAGATCAGCTGGCCTTCCAAGCTGTTGCTCGAGAGTTCACTAAAAAAGAACTGGAACCCTATGTAGCGCAGTGGGAAGAAAAAAAATATTTTCCCAAAACCACTATAAGAAAAGCAGCAGATCGGGGTTTTTGTGGACTGCACTTAAAAGAAAACAAAGGGGGAATAGCCTGTACACGCTTGGATGCCACTTTGATTTTAGAAGAATTGGCTGTGGCTTGCCCTTCTATCGCAGCCTATATTTCTGTCCATAATATGACCATCTGGATGATAGATACATTTGGAAATGAAGAACTGTGGGGAAAGTTCGTCCCTAAAATGACTCAAGGGGAATGGTTAGGCTCTTACTGTCTAACGGAACCTGGATCAGGGTCGGACGCAGCTAGTTTGAAAACAACAGCTCAAAAAAAAGGGAATAAATGGATTTTAAATGGCACTAAAGCCTTTGTATCCGGCGCCGGTGAAACAGAAGTGCTGGTAGTGATGGCCAGAACAGGTGAACATAAAACAAAGGGTATCTCCAGTTTTATTGTACCAGCAGAATCCAAAGGTATCTCTTATGGAAAAAACGAGAGAAAAATGGGATGGAATACCCAACCCACTCGCATTGTAAATTTGGATACAGTAGAAATACCCTTGGAAAATATATTAGGCAAAGAAGGAGAGGGTTTTAAAATAGCTATGCGAGGCTTAAACGTAGGAAGAATCAATATTGGCACTTGCTCTGTTGGAGCTGGTCGGGCCGCTCTTCAACATAGTCAAAAATACATGAAGGAAAGAGAACAGTTTGGAAAAACTCTCTCTCACTTTCAAGCTCTCCGATTTAAGATAGCAGACATGGCGACTCACATAACCGCTTCTCGCCAAATGATTCGACTAGCAGCCAGTAAGTTAGACCAAAAAGACCCTAAAAGCCATATATATTGTGCTATGGCCAAAAAGTTTGCCACTGATATGTGTTTTGAAGTTTGCAATGAAGCTCTTCAAATTTTTGGAGGTTATGGTTACATCCAGGATTATCCTGTAGAAAAACTGATGAGGGACACCCGTGTTCATCAAATTTTAGAGGGTACAAACGAAATAATGAAAGTGATTATCTCACGCGCGGTTTTAGAAGAGAATATACTGATTTATACCGATCTTGTGTGATCCGTGTTGGAATATGTTACAAAAATTACAGAATAGATTACAGGTTAGGAGCTTTAAGTTGATATTTGTTACCCATAAACACTCCTATTTTATTTTAACTCATGCCAGTTTTTGAAACAATATTATTATCTCCTTAACAGGTTATAAAATGAAGGTCATTTTTAAAGAACATGCCAAACCCGATGGTTCTTTCCTGGCGGAAATAAAACTCCATCGACCGGCAGCTTTAAATGCTTTAGATCTGGAAATGATTTTACAGATAAAAAATAAGCTCAATCAATGGAAAAAAACCCCTAATTTGTCGGCTGTATTTTTACACGGAGAAGGAGACAAAGCTTTTTGTGCCGGAGGAGATATAAAAGATATTTATTCGGCCATTCTACTAGCCCGAAAGAACAATAAAGATCCGGGAGAGGCTGTTCAAACTTTTTTTGAAAATGAATACCGTCTGAATTACCTTATGCACACCTATCCTTTTCCTATCATTACCTGGGGACATGGTTTTATTATGGGAGGGGGATTAGGGCTTTTTCTAGCTAGCTCTCATAAGATAATGACAGAAGATTCTTCTTTATCTATGCCAGAAATAAATATTGGTTTTTTTCCGGATGTGGGAGTGAGCCACACCTTAAGCCGCTTGCCAGAGGGAATAGGTTTGTACCTGGCTTTAACTGGCTGCCGTATCAATTATCAAGAGGCTCAAAACTTGGGCATGGCTAACTTTTATTTTAAAAATACAGAAAAAGAAAAAGTACTTCAAAATCTTATCTCCTCTTTTTTTACAAATAAAGAGGAGATGACTTTGATTTTAAAAAAACTTCAAAAGACGAACACATATCGAACCAATATAAAAATGGCACCCTTGCAGAAGCCTTCTGTTCCCTTGGGGACTTCTGTTCCGAAGAGAAGGCCAGAAAGCTCAAACCAGGCTGATATACTTGCGGAAAATTGGATTGAAAAACAAAAAGATAACATTACATCCTTATTAAAATCAAACAAACTCAACCTGGAGAGTTTATCTCCTTTTTTACGAGAACCTACTTCTATAAACTCTAAAAAAATAAGACCAACAGACACTCAAGTACGACCAGAAACTTTACATTGTTTTAGTATAAAAAATATTCATAAAAAATTTTATGACAGCCTTATAGAAAAAGATAAAAAATGGGAGAAAAACCGAAAAGCTTTTCTCCAGGGGTCTCCTACTTCCGCCGGAATCATCTGCGAACAATTAAAAAGAGCTAGAAACAAAACTTTAAAAGAGGTTTTTCAAACTGACTTGGTTTTAGCTCTTAATTTTGCTCGAGGATCTGAATTCTCTGAAGGGGTCAGAGCTTTACTATTGGAAAAAAACAGCACCCCCGTGTGGAAACCGAACTCAGTAGAGTTGCTCACAGAGGAGAAAATACAACAATATTTTTGCTACGATCCTGGTTGGATAAATCCATTACAAGAGCTTTAAAGCATCTATTTTTATACCGATCCGATTTGAAATGTGATATCTTGCAGATGTAAAGAATACTTACACCCTCCATCAAAAGAATATAGAGGGAAAAGCAATAGTTAATATTTGTGTAAATTGTGTACCTACACAATGTTAAGATAAATATATGAAATTTCAATATTTACAATTTGAATTATCAAATAAGGTAGCCGTACTCACTATCAACCGACCCCGTGCCTTAAACGCTTTAAACTCTAAAGTATTAGAAGAGTTAGAAATTTTTACAGAACAAATTATATCGAACAAGTCAGAAAATGGCGGATTCCTAACTCCACTGCCCCTTGATAAAAAGCTCACAGAAACCACAAAACCTGTCCTCGCGAAAGCGGGGATCAAACAAGATCAGTATAAAAAAGAAAAAAACTTACATGTTTTAATTATTACAGGAGCTGGAAAAAGTTTTGTAGCTGGAGCGGATATTAAAGAAATGGTGAATTTCGATCAGAAACAAGCGATAGCTTTTTCAAAACAAGGTCAAAAAGTGTTTTCATTAATAGAGTCTCTTCCTATTCCTGTCATCGCAGCCATAAACGGTTTTGCCTTAGGTGGAGGAATGGAATTAGCTTTAGCTTGTGACATCCTTGTAATAAGTGAAGCTGCAAAAATGGGTTTGCCTGAAGTCACCCTCGGTCTGCTGCCGGCCTTTGGAGGCACACAAAGGTTAGTACGAGCTGTAGGCATGTATAAAGCTAAAGAGATTATTTGTTTTGGAAAGATTTATTCCGCCCGGGAATTTTTTACAATGGGTCTGGGTAACAAAATAACCTCCCCGGAGAAACTAATGAAAACCGCTTTTTTACTAGCAGAGGATATAAAACAAAGAAGCCCTTTAAGTGTAATAAAGTCAAAAAAACTGATACATGAAGAAGATAACTTAACTCTAAAAAATCGTCTGCAAAAAGAAGCAGAAGCCTTCGGTCAATTATTCAAATCTCCAGATTCTAAAGAGGGAATGCGCGCTTTTTTAGAAAAAAGAAAACCACAATTTAAAGTGACTAGACTACAAAAAGAATAATCCTTGAAAAGGAGAAATGAGCACCAGCCATTGGTATTATTATGAAGTCCACTCCACTACGCCTTTACTAATCTCTTGTTTTTTAGAGTCTTATGGACATAGAATAATATAGGTGATACTATTTTTGATATTAAAGCATTCCCTTTTGGAAAAATAAACTCTCAAAACCTTTATTTTGAAAATAGTAAAAAACAAGCTACAAAGCTAATATTAAAGAAATAAAAAATCTATGGAGGTTAGAAAATGAAAAAAATATTCTCTAAAGTGACAAAGATGCAAATCATTATATCTCTAGGATATGTACTATGTATGGGACTATATACGGAAGCGAAACCATCGCAAAAGTCAGAAAAAACAAATAATGTAAAAACGGAAGCCACTACTGAAAATCAGAAATCACCAGAGAATGAAAAAGCAAGCACAGAACAAAATCCAGCTAAAAAGGATAACAACCAAACTGAGAAAACGAAACAATCAATGCCAACGGTAAAGGAAACAGACAAAAGCAAAGAGAACGACAGTCAGGCTGAGAAAACAAAACAACCAACCTCAGAAAAAGAAACAGTAAGCACAGAAAAAGACAAAGCTCAAAAAGACAAGAGTGAAGCTGAACAAGTCAAAACACCAGTTCCACCAATAGTAAACAAAACAGCAGATACAAAAACAAAGGAACCTAAAAAAGAGGAAAACCTAATTGAAGAAATTAAACAACCAGAACTCTTTGTAAATAAAGTCATTCATTACCACAAAGCCAAAAGAAATAGTTTTGTCACTTTTTATATCACGCCCGACTTTCACTTTTACTACAACAAATTTTCTTTAATGATTCAGGCCGGTTTAGGAAAAGTCATTGATCTACCTAATTTAGCCTCTCCTGGTTTTCTGGAAGGGGAAATAGGATTTAACGGGTTGATTAGCGAACAAGAGCAAACATTAAACCTACAATTAAAAACGGAAATTAATTTCATAAGAAACAATGGTATAAATAGCTTTATTCCCGGAATAGATATTCCTATTTCTCTTAACATAGACGGCTTAGGTAAGTCTTTTACTAAACTCTATTTTAACATAGGTACAGGAATGTATTTAAAGGCATTTTTGTCCAAAGATTTTGCTCTTATTCCCCGGTTTGGCATTAAGCTCAATTTACAAACATCTGGTTTCGGTTATTTAAAAAGAAGAAACCATATTATATCATTGGAGTTAGGCTTGGGCTTAAGAAGATATTTTTAATATCGCGATACATCAACCATAATGAAATACTGCTCTAATGTGCAATATTTACTCCATTCTTAATTATTAGGTTCAAGATAACTTAAGGGGGTTATTTTTAATCAGTTTTAACAATATTCTATATAAGTCATCTGAGCTAGTATAGAAAAGCATTTACAACACAAAGGTCTAGTGAGACTAAAAAGAGTCAGGCTTTCTCAGTTAGAATTTAATTTGATGAATTAATTTTAACTGAAAGGAGAAAACCTTCCGACCACCCTATATAATGCAGGTTTGACATCCAAGTAAGTTCAAAAGCAAAACACTAAAGGTCAAGCCATATAAAAATACAACCTTTAAAATCGTTAATACAAACTAAAGATAGAAGCCACTCCATAAGATCATTCATTTGTTGTATCGTGTTGTGCTGAAGTCGGGCAACAGCAACAACGCTTCTCTATAATCTTTATTAGTTTTTCTACTGTCATATTTGATAAATAAGAATTATCTGTAAGCCATTGTCTAATTTGAGCCACACCTAATCCGATTGTAGCTCCAGCTAAAGCCACAATAGCAAAAGCAGGTAAAAAAGATATGGCTGTTCCAAATATGGCCAGTCCTGAGTGTTGTGCTGAAGTCGGGAAATTTTAGAAGAGCGAATGTCTTATATGTTTTGAAACATCACAAATCAACACAAACCTGCCGTGCTTTTTCCCGGACTTTCCTGCCGTTTCCTGCTCAACCAAAGTAAATCACAGCAAAATCACAGCGAGTTTTAAAAAAAGTCTTTTTTTTTGTGTTTTAGCTTGATTTCTTATTTAGAATACCGATACTAGTAATGATTTCCCTCTTCGGTTTCGACTGGGAGGTAGGTCGCTTTCGTTTTTTTGAGAGCTAAATATTTATGCCTTCTAAACCTTTTAATACATTAAAATAAGAAAAAATCACATAGAGAAACTATCTATTTTGAAAGGAGATTTTAAGCAACTAAAAGATGTGAAGAGTGTATTAAGAAAAAACCTTGTTCAATTTCCTACGCACGAAGAAAAAGAAACAGATGTTAATATAGCAACACACATCACATATGATTGTTGCAAGGAAAATGTAGATGCTATAGCTTTGTTGTCAAATGATACAGATTTAAAATTACCCCTATGGTTTGCTAGAAAAAAGTTAAAGAAGAAGGTGATAATTATTACACCTACGGAAAATAAAAAAGATTTAATCGTTCCTATGAGAGCTCATCAGGATTTACAAAAAATATCAAATAAAACTTTGAGTTTGACAGAAAGTCATTTAAAGAACAGTCAATTTCCTGGTGTAGTAAGTGGAATTTCCAAACCAAAAAAATGGCTTTGATAAGAATCAGCTAAATAAGCCCTTAAAAAATCTATCGTGGCTAAAAGCTGGTTTTGTTGTTCTTTTCTGAAATTTATTTTTCATAAAAAATCCTTATAGTTTTATTTCTACCTTAAAAAATTCAGAGTTAGTTTTATACCTCATTATTAGGACTTATCAGAATGGGATTATTATTATAAAACTCTCAAATCAATATAAAAAAATTTTGATTAGTTGGATACGAAGAACTCGGTAAAGTTTTCCGCACTACAATTATTATATCTTTAATTTGATTAGAAGAAGTCAGAGAAACTTTCTGCTTTACAACTATTATAGTCAGAATGGGATTATTATAAAATGCAAATCAATATAAAAAGATTCTGATTAGTCGGATACGAAGAACTCGGCAAAATTTTCCGCACTGCAATTATTATATCTGGTTTTATCTCCATCTAAATCGCTTTTGTGTTTTTCAGCCATATCCCAAAAATCCCCACTGGCTGTATCACTAGGAGATTTAGATCCATCACTGCCCCCATTTGCATTCTGCCAGGCTGTCCAACACATCATAGCTCTGGCACAGGCTTTATCTTCCTGGCCTCTGGGCTTTTCTTCCACATCACAAACTTTAGTCAATAACTCAAAAGCCATTTCAAACATAACCTCATTTTTGTCTCTAAAAGCAGAATAAGAAAACACATTATAACGTCCGTCTATAGAATGGCAGGAAAGAGCATTATAAATCTTTCCATTTTTGCTGGTATCAAAAGCAATAGCACCGGAACTTGGTGCTCCACTACTATAATACTGTATTTCAAGGTCATTACCAGAAGTAGCTAAATTCCACAGATATTTATCGTCAGTACCAACAGTAGGAACAGTAAATGTTCCTTTAATACAACCCCTCGCCACACGATCTTCTAATTCTACAAGTAAAGCCTCTAAAATATCATCTCCATCATCTATATCCTCTCTAAGAATCTCCGTCATTTCTTGTTCTTCAATAAACCATTTTAAAACTGCCATCAACCTGTTTACCTGTTCGGCACGACGAGGTGTTTCATCCTCCGGTAATTTTTTACCCAACCCGCCCTTCATTGCATCAATCCATTTGTCGCCACTGATTTCCAGATAACATATAAAGTCCTCTTTACTCACATCTCCATCCTCTTCGGAAATACTTTCTAAATTGCTTTCTAATTCACTGACACTGTCAAATTTTTCCAGAAGGAGATCATGAATTTTATCCATTCGGCCCACTTGTCTTTCGCTTCTGCTTTTACACTCTGTTACCTCGGCATGATCTGCATAAATATGCTCACAAACTCTTACACAACTTTCATCGTCTTTACATAAATCATCGCTATCCGCTTCACAGTCCTCACTTCTTCTTCCCTCATCATCGTCATCATCATCATCGTCGTCGTCATCATCATTATTGGAAGTTTGAGAACCCGGATCGTCAAAGCCGGGAGCACAAGATAAAAAAGAAGAACTAACAAAAAAGATCCCCATCACACAAATAAAGATAAGCCCTATATATTTTTTAAATATATTAATGGAGCTTGCCCCCTGTCTCCACATAAACTGTTTCCTAAGTTTTTGTGATTTTTTCCCCAAGAGAAAATAAAGCCCCGAGTTTGCATATTTCTTAGTGATGCGATGTAAAAAGGATTTTACCGGTGAAATATAAGCCAACCACTTATTCCATATATTCATCTTTGTGCTTCCTTTTTTTATAAATCAAAACTTCCTGTATTATATTTTTTTTACATTATATAATTCTTAAATTATAACTTCCGTTCGGTAAATAAATCTTCTTTCTTAAAAAAAATTCATAGCTTCTCGACAGAAGTCTAGCTTTTTTAAAAGTCCAGACTAAAGTATATCTCTTTATTAATGTTATTGAAATGAATCTAAAGAAGATGACGGATGTTGAAACCCGAGTGCAGGTCCTCTCAGTTGTACCCTCGATAGCGGTTTGTAAACTGAGCCGGTGTAAAATTCTTGTCCCTCGCACACCTTGCCTCCGCGGAAAAGGGGAATGGGAGTCAAACAAGTCGGTATAAGAGTTTTTTTAAGTCTTTGAAGTGTTTCTTATTCTCTTTAAATCCAAAGCTCTGATTATAGAAACAGCCTCTTTCCTAACCCTCGGATCTTTTATAGTATTTTTCATAACCCGTACAATTTTCCCTGTCGTCCTAGATGAAAATGCTTGTTTTTTTTCTCTATTTGAAAGGTTCCGTTTTAATAAAATACCTTTACTCATTTTTTCCTCATTTTTACAAGAATATCATAGAAATAATGTACTAAAATCGTTTATTCGTTTTCAAGAGAATTCTAAAAAAAAAGGTAGTACAGCTATAAACAATAAATTTTAGACTGTTTAACTAAACATAGTACCTATTTTCATCAGCTAATGTTTGAATAAGCTGCACTATCTTGATCCGATCTTTTTTAGGAATTTTTTTAAGTGCTTTTTCCGCTGTGGAGGATATAAAAATATTATAATTGGCCATCGGATTTTAATTTTGAAATGACTTCATTAAAAGAACGAAAAGATTCCGCACGTAACTTTCCTAGATCGGAAATATCCTCGTATTCTTCCAATTTATCCAAAATAGCATTTTCTATGAAATGATTAATTTTATAACCTTTGGCTTTACAAAAACAATCTAAAGCGTTTTTAACTTTCTCATCTATTTTTGTCGCTAATTGTTTAACTCCCATTTAATACCTCCTTTTACCAATCCATACAAATAAATAATACTATAAAAAAATAGAAAAATCTATCTTTTTATAGCTTATAAGCTTTACAGGGGAAAAGTGAGTTAGATTCCCGCTTTCGCGGAAATGACAGGGCTTTCGTGGGACGAGGCTCTCGCAGGACGGAAAGGCAAAGCATAAAGCATAGAGATAAGTTCTTCAGAAGAGAATAGGGGGGCAAAAGCGAGTTCGGCTCCCCGTTTCCACGGGGACAAGCTTGAGCATAATATGACTGAAAGTTTCACTTTATGATAAAATAGGGTTTTGCCTCTTGGTTTAAAATAGGGACTGAAGGCTGAAAAAAGGAAAATCCCAAAACAGTAAAAAACTGGAATAATCCAGTACAATCAACACCAACCCGCCGTGCTTTTTTCCCGGACTTTCCCGCCGTTTCCCGCTCTATCCAAGTAAATCACAGCGAGACTGTAAATTAGGGGGAAGAACACTCTACCTAAAACATCAGTAAAGTTTTTTCTTGATGACTCTTTTTTGATTGTTACTATATTAAACTGTAGCTATGCCCGTTCACTATCAGAGTGGGTTCGAGAGGTGTACAAAGGTAATCAATTTTGTCCAGTTTTAGGGGGTTGACACACTTCCTACATGAAAGCCTTGTTTTTTTGGCAACCCTTTTTTGCTTTACATACCTAACTGATAAATATATAATGTAACAAAATACCCTCATTTAATATATTTAAGGGTTATTTGTTACATGAATAAAGCTATTAAAAAACTAACAAAAAAACCTTTTTTCTCTATAAAGGAAGCCGAAAAACAAGGTGTTTCCCGCCGTATGCTCAGTTACTATGTTGCAAATGGAGCTATGGAGAGAATAGCGAGAGGCATTTACTGTTCTTCTCATTATGAACCTGCTGAAAAAAATCTACGATGGGAGGATCTAGCTGTTGCTGTTAGTAATATTAGAGGTGGAACCATCTGTCTTATTTCAGCTCTGGTATATTATGACCTGACAGATGAAATAATGAAAGAATTTTGGATTGCGGTTGATAATAGTCATTCCAAAGCTAAGTTTCCGCTTTGTCGGATAGTTAGAATGAGAAATATAAACATAGGAGTAAATACAATAAAAATGGCTGGGTTTAAGGTTAAAATTTTTGATAAAGAAAGAACTATTATTGATTCTTTCAGACTTCTTGATTTTGAAACAGCTATGAAAGCGCTAAAAAAATATCTTCAAGGCAGAAAAGAAAAACCAAACATCAATAAACTGAATAGGTATATAAAAGCACTTCGTGCTTCAAAAGTTCAAGAATATATAACGGCGCTTATAACATGAGTAAATCTACTGAACAAAGTATAAAGCATAAGCTTAAGGATATTTCAAAGAGATTGAATACTCCTTTTAATACATTGTTAGAGATGCTTTTCCTTGAGCGGTTTCTTGTCCGCATTGGGAAATCCGTTTATGCTGACAAGTTGATTTTTAAAGGTGGTATGTGTTTAGCCCAGTTTTTGGATTTAGGCAGAAAAACAAAAGACATTGATTTTCTTTTTACCCAAGTTAAAAACAATATCGAAAAAATCAAAAAAACAATGGAGGGCATTGCTTCAATAAATACAGGCGATAATTTTATTTTCTCTCAAGTAGAGGTAAATCAACTTCCTTTTGAACATAAGCAATATCCTAGTTACCGTGTGTATATTCAAGGGCAATTAGGGCAAATTAAAAATAAGGTATCTATTGATGTTGGGGGAGGAGATGTTTTTGTTTCTAAACCTTTAGAGATAAAGCTTATGACTGCAAAAGAGCCTTTGTTTGAAAAAAGCGTCAAACTAAGAAGCTATACTCCAGAGTATATTTTTTCAGAAAAGTTAGAAGCTATTTTGCAATTAGGAGAGACAAACAGCCGGATGAAAGATTTTTATGATTGTTACCGTCTCATTGAAGAAAGTATAATGGACAAAAATCTTTTAAAGACTGCTATCCATAAGACCATGAAACATAGAAATACAAAATTAAAAATGATTCCCCAACCTAATGAACAGCTTAAAATAAGGTGGGAAAGTTTTCTTAGGAGAAATAAAATTTCTGATCTCAAACTGTCTGCTATTATTTCCAAAATAAACAAGATGATTTCTTTGGATCGTTCCTAAAAAAGGGACACAGGTTAAGCATCACTAGTTCATAAGCTTTTAATCTTTTTGGAAGTTCTTTTAAAAATCACAGCGAGAAAGATTTTAAAACTTGCCAGTTTTTAGAATAAAATACCGACTGTGAATCCTGAAAATTCAAAAAATACAGTTATTATAATTTCGGTTCTAGTTATTAACTCCAGAAGCGTTCATATAAAAAGAAGTATGTTATAACAATCCAACACAGTCATTATACCCTCTGTTCCAGTTATTAATGCCCGAGTCGTTCATATAAAGAAAAAGAGGGGTGAGTATCGGAGCGGGAGGCGTGGGAGCGGTTCCTATATTATTTAACTCCCCATCTACATCATTAATGCGGCAGTAAAAATACCTTATACAAGCTTCTTGTGAATTACAAAGCTCCTCTAAAACCTGATGTCCTAAATTAACAGAGTCTTTATTATCCTCTTCCACAGCTAAAAGCATATAACTTAAACTTTTACCATCAATACAGTTGGCTCCAAAAGCTTGGTAATGATCTCGATATGACCCTGGTACCTGAACTCCGGTAGGAAGACTATCTAAATCCAACTTGCCATCTCCTCCAGCACTGTCTAAATCACAAATACTATCTCCATCATATCCTGATTCCCCTGCGTCTCTTTTTTCTTCTCGATCTTCTGCTTCTCCTTTTCCTCCATTACTCAAGACCTCTAAAAGAGTTTGTATAATAATATGATCGTCATCGTGCTCTAGGATGAGTTTAGATAACCAATCGTTTTTAGCAATCCACTCTAAAGTAGCCGAAGCCCCGGAACTCCAATATCCCACTTGTTGATAGTAGTATTCAAACTTACAATTTTCATAATTTCTAATGTCTTCTGGAGGATTCTCTGGATCACTTGCTTCACAATCTTCTATCCTTCCTCTTTCAAATCCATTAATAGCGGTCTTCCAGAGTTCAGGACCGAAAATGAGAAACTTCTCTATTTTTTCTGGATCCACTTGTATTAATTTTCTTGGATTCCCGATAGCCAGGGCATTATAAGTATCTCTAAAAGACTGCACCTCTTTTTCTTTATGATCGTAACACTTTTCCTGCTCCGAAAAGCGGTTCAACATGGAATCACAAAGCTGGACACAATCCGAGTTATCAAAACAAACATTTTCTGACTCCAGGGGACCAGAAGGGTTATTAAAAACACCCGCCGATTCGTCCTCTGAACGAGAATCCTGAAGGTTTAACCTAGGTGTAGCTGAACCAAGCCCATCCAGCAAGCCACAAGAAAAGAGACTTAAAACAAGTACGATTAAACAAATACTCTTAAACCACCAACCAGCCCCTTTATACCAAACTGGTAAGGAGTTTCCCAAATCCAACCTTTGTTTTCCCTTGGGAAGGAATTTACATAAACCAGAAAACCGAACCTCGTGGAAAAGAGACCGAAGGTTAAACACGGTATGTATATTTCGTAAAAACGAGCTTCTTATATTTTTTTTATAATAGGACATATCTTATCTCTTTCTACCAAGGGTTTCTGTTCTTAAACAGAATCAAGATTATTGGCATCACAACCTTTAAGATCAATTTCTCTTCCTATCCCTTCCTTTATATCGTCGCGCCGTAAAAAATCCTGATTCAGATGTGTGGAATGCTGTTGGTGACAATAAAAAGCCGCCACACATTGATCAAAAGAAGTAGTGTCTCTATTAGAGCAAGCCTTCTCAACCAGTTTATTTCCTAAAATAAAAGCGGTGAAGCGACGATTTTCAGCAGCTCTTTCAAAAAAGTCACGGCCACCAGCCACTAAAGCTAAAAATAAGCTTCTGTTTTTCTCTTCTCTTATATAAGCGATTTTTTTATTACCCGGCACACATATAGACCCTGAGTCATAATCAAATGATAAGGCAGAACTAGTAGTGCAAGCATCCGCATTCGTACCCAAAGGATAATTATTATTTCCGCTACATGCCGTGTCACCTGTTCCTATATTACAATAGCTTAAAAATATCTCTTCTAAAATCTCATTATCCTGGTCTTCTTTTTCTAAGACAGGAATGACATCTCTTTCCTTATCCACAATCCAAAAAAAAGTATTTTGAAATCGTTCATTCCGATCCTCTTCGTCTTTTTGTTTTTGAATCACTTTATCCCGCCAGCCATCTAAACCCACTTTTATATATCGTTCCAGGTCTTCTTCATCAATATCTTCTAAATCGTCTATTTCTGATTCCACAAGAAAATGAAATACTTCCTCTATTTTAGAGACCTCTCCTATAGTCAGTTCGTAACATTCTTTATAAGAATCTGTATCTTCATATATCTTTCTACAAGCTTCTTCACAACGATCATTACCTTCACATTCTTTATCTGCCAGGTCAGGGCTTTCTTGTAAACGAGGACCTAAAACAGGTGTTTTTCCATCCCCCGGGTCACCAACCTGACTATCTAATAAAAAACTATTATTTCCGCTATTAACTAAACCACAAGAGGGTATAAAAAAAAGAGCCAGCGTATAAAAAACCACAATAATAAACCAGTTCGGTTTGGATTTTCCGAGCATCTTTTTACTCAGCATAAAAGAATTATTGTTTTTCTTTTTGAAATTCATCTAACCTTCTCCATCCTTTTTTATTTTTTACCTTCAAAATCTATCTAAAAAACAAAAGCGGTTTTGTGCGCCCCTTGGGCATCATTTGTTCCTTCTTAGTTGCTGGATTTTTAAACCCTGAATTGTCAAATGCGATCAGATATAAAAACCCTTAAAATCAGCTACTTTAAGCAGAAAAATTTTCTTTACTTATTTTCATTTCGACAGATAAGGAGAAAAAATTAAGACTTAAGGAGAATTTAGGACCTAAGACTAGCGTTTTATTTATACCGGTACGGTATGGAACTGGCTTTCCGCTTTCACGGGACGGGAAGGCAACGATTTGCCTTCCCGTTTGTGGCAAAACGCATGTCCGAAGCCCTTTTGAATCCTATTCTCTACTGAAGAGCAAGAGCGACTGGATTCCCGTTTTCACGGGAATGACCATATAAATCTGCTGTATTGTGTTAAAGCTATTCAAACAACTTTTCAAACATTTGCTAAACCTATAAAGTAACTCACCTATATATACCAGTCGTGTTTGAAAATTCCAGATTTAAAGGCTTAGCTGCCCCGGAGAAAAGAACAAAAAATTGACAGAAAAATAAAATACCCGATGGGGACAAAAGGAAAAGCAATGACAAAGGATGAGTTGAATGAAATTTCTCAGGAAAGAAAATATATCAGCAACCAGCTATATATACTTGATTCAAATAACCCAATTGAAAATCAAAAAAGAGAATGGCTTTTGCAGAGACTTGATTTTCTTGAGC
>JAPPLY010000044.1 GCA_028819305.1 Bdellovibrionales bacterium | reverse complement strand
TTAGATTATGACAAAAATGACAAGATTTCAGTCCGAAAAATAGGGGGTTGACCCGTAATGTCTAAATCTAATATCAAAAAAACATGTAACAATAAAAACAGTGGCCAAAGAAAAGATATTCTTAATTTATCATGTTTAGAAGCCCGTAATTTTTTTATAACACATGAAAGCTACTGCAATTTTGATTTCCCTCCCTATATTCTATTTGATCCAATTCTAGAAGATATAAGTGTGTTTTTAGAAAATAAGAAATTATCCAATTTTTGTAAATCTCAACCACAATGGGAAAACAAGCTAAACCATACTATATTTCATAACAAAGATGGAAAATATGCGTGGAGACCCATACAGCTCATTCACCCTGCATTATATATATCACTTGTTCACAGTATTACAGAATTAGAGCATTGGGAAACTATTTGCAAAAGATTTGAAAAGTTAAGAAAAACTTCTCATATCAAATGTATGAGTATTCCTGTTATTTCATCTAAAAAAAAGAAAACTAGACCTAAACAAATTTTATCCTGGTGGGAAAAAGTCGAACAACAATCAATTAAAATGTCTCTTGATTATGAATATCTCACACATATAGATATTGCTAACTGTTATGGGTCTATTTACACTCATTCAATATCTTGGGCTATACATGACAGAGAGGAAGCAAAAAGAAATCGTCGGGACGACAATTTAATTGGCAATATTATAGATAAACACTTAAGAGATATGTCTTACGGACAAACTAATGGGATACCACAAGGATCTGCTCTTATGGATTTTATTGCAGAAATGGTTCTAGGATATATTGATTGTGAACTGACAAAAAAGATAAAAGATGCTAATATAAAAAAATACGATATAATTAGATATAGAGATGATTACAGAATATTTACAAATAGCTTAAAAGATGGAGAAAAAATTGTTAAACTTATATCTGAAATATTGATTGATTTTGGAATGTCATTAAACCCAAACAAAACAAAGCCTACCAATCAAATTATAGAGGGATCAATCAAACCTGATAAATTATACTGGATACAACAAAAACAAAATACAGCTTCTCTTCAAAAACATTTGTTTCTTATTTATAACCTTGCAATGAAGTTTCCAAATTCTGGTAGCTTGATGAATGCTTTAGGAAAATTTTATGACAGATTAAAAAGTAAAAATAATATTAAATATATATATCAACTTATTAGTATTATTACTAACATTTCTTACCATAACCCAAGAACATATCCCATATCAGCTGCCATAATAAGTAAACTAATTTCATGTATTAACAATACAAAAGGGCAAAAAAAAATTATTGAACAAATCAGAGAAAAATTCAAAAAAATTCCTAATACCGGACATTTAGATATTTGGCTACAAAGAGTTGTTATTGGTTTTGATGAAAACATCTCTTTTAGCGAACCTATTTGTAAGCTTGTAGCTAATGAAAAAGACAGACCAATCTGGGAATCTAAATGGTTGAAAGATATTTTTATTGAACAAATCATAGAAAAAAACATAATCAATCAAAGAGAATTACAAAAAGTACAAGGTGTCCCTATAAAAAGAGAGGAATTTGCTGTTTTTCCCAATGAGTACTACTAAGTGTTATATTGGTACTATAAGTACTACCTTTAAATTAAAATAATTTAATAGTGTAAAAGAGGAGTTATAACAATGTATCTACTTGGAATAGATTTAGAAACAACAGGAATTGACCCATCTTCTTCAGATATTATTGAAATAGGATACATGATTTGGGATACAAATTTATCTTGCCCTGTAAAATGTGGTAGCTATCTAATTAAGATCAATGATATTTTACCAGAAGAAATAAAAAACCTTACAGGAATAAGAGATAATTATTTAAATGAATTTGGAATAGAATTAAAACAAGCTATAGTATTACTTTCTGACCTGGCCAGAAAGTGCGACTTCTTAGTTGGTCATAATGCTGTGGAGTTTGATAGAAAGTACTTAAGTAAAGCTTGTAAAGAATATTCAATTGAGTTTCCACAAAAATACTGGATTGATACTATGATAGACATTCCTTACCCTAACTCCATTAAAACAAGGAAATTGGATTACTTAGCAGTTGAACATAATATTTCTGTTGTAGTTGCACACAGAGCTGTGTTTGATATACGGACAACTATGCAGATCCTTTCAAAATACGACATACATAAAATTATCGAACGAGCAAAAACAGGATTCATAAAATTAATAGCTAAAGTCTCTTATGAAGATAGGGCAAAAGCATCAACACAAGGCTTTAAATGGGATTCTAAAAATAAAATTTGGTTTAAAGTATTACGAATTTATGATGCAAAAAATATTCAATTTGATTTCCCTGTAGATTCTGAAGTAGTTGAAAATCAAGGGATAGTAGGATGTTAAAAACTCTTTTTTCACATTCTTTTTCAATCAATAATTTAGGTGCCTTAATTTGGCTAATTATTGTGGCTCAAAGTTCTCTGAAAAAAACCTTTAAAATCAGAGGGATTTTGAGGCTTATGTCGTACTCTACCCGTAATAGTTAAAAAGGCTAATTTAACACTTATTTTCTTGTTAGTAATGAATACACTATAATTATATAATTTTACTTGATTTTTTTACCTTCAGAATTTACCACTAACAAGCTACTAACAAAAAATAGACTTTACTAACAGCTCACTAACAAAATTTTGACTTTACTAACAAGTACTAATAAACTTAAAAACTGCTAAAAAAGGAGGTTTCTGTGAAAAATAATCCTTTCAATCCAAATTCAGTAGTTAAGCCTCAATTATTTGCTGGTCGTGTTAATCAGGTGTTCCACGTTGTTCGAAAAATGTCTCAAATCCGGGATAAAATGCCTTCAAACTTTGTTATTTCTGGGGAGCGTGGAATAGGGAAAACGGCTTTAGCTAAACTCATAATGTTTATATCTCAAAAAAAGGATAAAAAAATTGAAAACTTAAATTTTTTAACAACCTATTATACTGTAGAAAGAGATCAATCTTTTCGTTCCGTTCTTCAATCTTCTCTTAATTTATTAACAGATCAACTCCCCAAGTCAGCTATAGATAGACTTAGCTCCCATTTAGGTAGTTTTTTCAAAGACGGCAAATTCTCACTCGGAGCTTTTGGTGTAAAAGTAGAATTTGACAAAAATTCAGGAAAGTCTCTTGAAGATAATATGTATCTTAAAGATCAAGCTATATCTATACTTACAAATATTCTTAAGGGAATAGAAGAGGATAAATTAAAGACGAAAAAAAGTGATGCTCCTCGAGATGGAGTTCTTATTGTTTTAGATGAAATTCACAACGTTAGAAACATTGATGGTGTTGCTCAAATTTTAAGAAGTGTCATAACAACTTTGGATATGAATGGAAATGGAAATATTGCTTTCTTAATTATCAGTTATCCTGAAGCAGTTAAAAAATTTTTTAAAGGTGATCCCTCAGCTAAAAGAAGTTTTGATATGTTACCTTTGGAGATAATGCCGAATAACGAAGCAGAGGAAATACTAACTAAAGGTTTTAAGCAAGCTCAAATTAAATATGATAAACAGATCATTAGTAATAATATAGATCAATCAGGCGGATACCCACATTCTATTCAAGTTTTAGGTCATAATCTAGTTGAAATTGACAATGACAATTATATTGATCAGGATGATTGGACAAAAGCCATAAAACAAACAGCTCTGGAGCTTCAACACAAAGATTTTTCAAATCTCTACAGTTTCAATGGAAAAGTCAGGCAAAGAGAAGAACTGTTAAATGTTTTAGCACTAATGCTAAAGCCAGTATCAAAATCTGATTTAGCAAAAGAATTTAATAAAAAAAATAAAAATATATATGCTAACTCTTGTTTGCCTGAATTAAAAAAAATAGGAGCTATAAAAGAAGAACCGGAAACAGGTTTGCTTTCTTTACAATCTTACCTATTCAGGTCAGCTATTAGCCTACATATAGCTTCTCAGTCAAATGAAAAAAAATTACAATCGGAATGGTATCAAGTATATAAAAAACTATTAGAAAAAAAAGAAGATGAGTAGTTGCCAATATCTTGGAGCATATTAAAATACAATCTCAAAAAAATTATATAAAATAAGAGAAGAAATGAAGTGAAAAAACATTATATTTATATATGGAATACTAAAGAAAGGAAATAATAAATGAGTCATTTATCAGATCAATTCTTAAAAGAATTTCTACGAGATATTAAGGAAGACAATAGTATTCCAGATTCCCTTAAAGAAGACCTCGATGAATCATATTCAACAAAAAAAATTACTAAAGGTAATAATTTAAAAAACCTATAGGAGATACAGACCATTTTCGGGGATTTTACTTACATCTAAAGGAGCATGGAAGAGGTGTATATATAAGTCTCAATGGTTATACTAATAAGGCAAAAGAACGAGCTTCAAGTTGGCGAAAGGAAAACTTAGATATTCAATTATTATCTATTAAAGATATACTTGCTGGTAAATTCAGAGAACAAAGAGAACTGAATAAAGTTGCCTTAAGTGCATAGTTAAGTACAAAATATAATTAAGATGTAGTTGATGTTGGAAATAAAGTCCCCTTCCAATTTTTTTAAAATCCCTCTAAGCCACTAAAAAAAAAGACTTTCAACTTCCAGCTTTATCATATCAAACAAAAAGACCCACTTTACATATATGGGTTTTTTTGTTAAATTAAGACTATGAAAGAGTCAGTTGGTAAACATATAATACCTATAGAAAAGCTTTTGAGAAAGCCTTTGATTAGTTCTCAAGACTTGCGGG
>JAPPLY010000064.1 GCA_028819305.1 Bdellovibrionales bacterium | reverse complement strand
CATAAGCCTAAGACACCTTAAAAGATTTTAAGAACCATTTTTGAGCTTCTTTATTTCTTTCTCGGAAAGACCCGTCACTTTAGAAATGAAAGCAATATCCGCTTTTTCTTTCAACATATTTAAAACAACTTCCTGTCGTCCTTCCTGTCGTCCTTCTTGTCGTCCTTCTTGTCGTCCTTTTTTCAGTCCTTCTCTTTCGCCTTCCCACCGGCCTTTCTCTTTAATAATCTCTCTTACATCCTGCATAAGCCCTCCTTGTTTTAATATCCCAGCTTCTATAAGCAACTTTTCAGCTTTTTCCCAAATCTTTGAATCTAACTCTGTATTATCTTTTAAATACTCCAATATCCTTAATTCTACAGTCCTCATTATTAGGACTAAAGGAGTTTTTAAAAAAATACAACCTATTTATTTTATTTGTATAGGATAAGGATGTCTCCCTTTACTGGGGGAGGTTCTTTTTTTATCTATTAAGATCCTTAACTTTTATTGGTTCGCTTTCCCTCTATTATTTTTGTAACACTTCGGTCGCTTACTTTGACCGGACAATTTTTCAAATTGTCCTCAAGAAGAAAATCGGTGGCCTCTTACCAGAGGCAGCTTTTACTGCATTATAAAATTAGAGATAAATTAAAATGAAGATTAAAATTTTGCCGTCTCATTTGCCTGCTCAAATCATAATTGCAACGGATTCTATCTTCAAATATGGCATCAATCAGAAATTTTAATACCTTTGGATTTTGTTCAATTTTACTCCAATTTGTGATGGAAATAAATGCTTCAGGATTAAGCAGATTATCAATCATCCTCTCAGGCATATAAGGATAACGCTCTTGATATTCCTCTTTAACCCCCTATATAATCCGGGCTGAGATCTAATAGATATTAGCATATTCTTTTAAGCCAGGATATGTTCTACTGAAAGGGGGTTAGTGATGTCAGATACAGAGAGTAAAGCAAAGGTTAAGTATCCATTGGAGTTCAAGAAAGAGAGACTACTTCAATTCAAGTTAGCTGATTATGAACTCAAATTATGACAAGATTCCAGTCCGAAAATTAGGGAATTGATCTGGTAGGATATGTATTTCTAAAAAATGATAGTGAGACATACAAAAAAGTTAAAAAAATAAAAATTATATTCTTGACTTCTAAGAAAAAAGTCACAGGTTTTTTTGTTATATAAAAAAATTTCCTAAAGGAGGTTCTCTTGATGAAGGTAAAAGAAAGTGATAAAAATCAAATCCATTTTTTCAAAGACAACTTCACACTAAAGCAATACGCAGCTTTTACTTTAATTTTTAATTGGATCTTATCAAAAAGAGATGAAAATCAAACTACTCAATATGAAATATTAAGTAAAACACATCATTTTAGGAAAATTTACCAGTACAATAATAAATCCTCCTATGTATTTAAAGAGCTTTTAAATGAATTAAGAAACTACTTTTCTCATTATGATAGTGATTGGCCACAGGATAAACTAAACGATTTCAATAAAGAATTAGAATTTTTAGTGTGTGAAGCTATTGCTATTTTAGAGCAAAAAACGGGTAAAAAACTAGATAAAGATGAGAAAATGGAAAGTAAAATAAAAAAACAGTTAGATAATATAAAACGAAACCCAAACACATTCTTTCTATATCCTGATAAGAATATTCATTTAAAATTAGCCTTGATTGCGGCTCCTTTTTTAACAAGATCACAAATGTCTTTTTTATCAGGGAAAATGTTCCGGGGGAAAGAGCTACAGAAATCATCTCCTGAATATTTGACACAAGTAAAGATATTAGAGACTTTATCTCAAAATGACAGAGTTTTAATACCTTATAATAATAAGACAACTCTACAAAATGGCAAATGGCAAGAGAATGAATCCTTTTTGTCATCTAAACAAGAAATGGGATATGCTATTTGGACAAGACTAGAGGTTGTGGGGCTATATAATAAAGAAAATAAGAGAGTATCAGAAGGTTTTCCTGAAGATCAATGGTTTATAAAACAGTTAGTTTTATACTTAGAGCATACACAGGCGTTACCTTCTGTTAGGTTTGCAAGGATAAGTACAGAAAAAAATGAAGAATTAAAACAATTAGAGCAAAAAACAGTTTTTTATTCTCAAAGTAGGGAGAACCCTTTGCGGATTCGCCATAATACCATAGAGGTAGAAGTGGATATTGGAGATAATTATAGAACGAACTTCGGTATTCACACTTTAAAGTATCTTGTTATAGCACATTTCCTGGATATGGACATAAACGATTTTGTAGTAAAATGGCTAAAGAATAATCAAACAAGAAAAGGTCGAGAACAAAAAAACTTTGGTGTAACAAAAGAAAGACTTAAAAAACATATTACCTCTTTGATTAAAAAATACTCTTCTTGGCAAAAAACAGAAATTACTCTTTATGAGCAAATCCAATTTATTTGTGGGTTTATTAATGAAGCTTGGAACAAAAAACATGAACAGTATATGAATGAAAGACAGTTCACAGATTTTCAGCAACAAGTTCGCCATTTTAGAAAAGACATATTACGAGAAGAACTAAAAAAAGAAGAACTGTTAAATATTTCACGTTTGGGATTCGGCAAAAAAAATATAGGAACTTTAGATTCTTTAATTGTCACAGATCGTATTCAGTCTGTATTCACGGATATGCTAACAGCCCATTTAGAGTGGTTGAAAGAGCAGGGACAGAAAGTATCAGAGCTTTCTAATAAAGAGCTTGAGAGTTTAGCCTGTCGTCTTCGTTTAAGAAATAGAGAGCAAAAAAATCCAAAAAACAATTTAAAGCCGGTAGCTATGGGTTTTAGAGTTATAAAGAAAGAAATTGAAAGAAATAAAAGTTCAAATCCAAAAAGGTTTTTTGATCATGTCCGTGCATTATCTGGAGATAGTTCATTTGTTTTTCCTTATTTTGGACTCGACAAAGAGGATTCCAATAGTAGAAAAGCAGGATGGGGAGATGGAAATTCAAGAGAAAGATGTGCTCGTGTGTGCTTGCTTTTAAGGATAATTCCAACTCTTCTTGAGAAAAATCAACTAAAGATATCCAATGAAAAACCATCTGCTCAAATAATAAGTAAGAAAATTGATAATAATATATCTATTAAGTTCACTTTAACACAAGGGTGGCGTCATTATGCCTCTATTGGCAAAAAAAGAATAAAGAAACTAGTAGATACCTACTACCGATCGAACCATAAAACAGTGCTACCCTTACTTGATAATAGTATTTCTACTGGGAATCAATCTCTCAAAGCAAATAGAAAAGAAAATGTCAGCCCTTCTATTTCTATTCAATCTTTGAAGAAAAACTCTGATAGAGAGCGTTTTTTTCTTATGCAATCCATATTGAAGTGGGAAAAAGAGCTAATACAGAGTAATAAAACAAAAAGACCAGAAGAAAAATCTTATACCTCTTTTGATGAAGTTCTACGAATATCTAAAATAGAGCAACAAGCTATAAGAGAGGAATTGAAAAAATTCAGACGAGCTTGTATGCACAATGATATATGGAAAAAACCTTTTTCAAAAGTACCAGAACCACTAAGTAGTGTTTATAAACAGATAGAACAAGGAGATAAATATAAAAAGCACTCTCAAAAAAGTAGAGCTAGAAAGAAAAGACTAAACAAACAAAAAAGAAACTATGAAAAAGCACCAATTTTTGATCATTTTTCTGGAGCTAAAAATTGAAAATATTTTGTACTTATAGTAATTTATCAACGATATGTTGGAGACACCCTCATAATTAGGGGGTATGCCAGCTTCCTTGGCATATATATTACAACATCGTCCGTTGGAGACACCCTCATAATTAGGGGGTATGCCAGCTGAGTAATCAGTTGTTTTAATAAATTCACAGTTGGAGACACCCTCATAATTAGGGGGTATGCCAGCTCTTGATTACGCGAATTAATCCCACCCAAGTTGGAGACACCCTCATAATTAGGGGGTATGCCAGCAGCTTTTATGAATTTTAGCTTGGAAGAGATGTTGGAGACACCCTCATAAATGGAATATATCACTTAATAAAAATATCGTAAAAATTGCTGTGTATTTTCAAAGCCAAAAAGAATATAAATTTGATTCAGAAAAATGTATAAAACACTGCAACCAAGATAATAAATCTCTATGCGAGTGTAACGATAAACAAAGGGAAAAATGCCGTGACAGTCAAAATAATAAATCATCTATAGAAGTTGAATGGGAGTGTAATATACATTATAATTTTAGATGTATTTATGAAAACACGCTGAAACCTTATAGAAGAAACCCTTCTGATAAAAACCTTAAAATCATTGCTGAAAATCAACTAGATTGTTTAAATCAAAGAATTGAGCAATTTAATAAACATATTTTACAATCAATTTTTTCTGTTGGATTGTCCCTGAAAAGTGGACAGTGAGTAGGTATTATTTGAGATTCAGAGTATGAAGGCTGTTTAAAAATTCTTTGTAATGGTTTCAAATGTTTTGGAAAGCTTTTTAGAGTCGCTTATTTTACTCCTCCCAGTGGATTAAATTCCGATGCTCAAAAACTTTATTCTGTAAATAAACTTACTGTCACAAGAAATCTTAAATACAGTAGTGAAAATGAAAATTTTATTGATGCAGTTCTAAACATCAATGGACTTCCATTCAAAGAAGCTCTTAGAAGAGATAAAGTACTTAAAGCAGTGATAGTGCTTGATCTCAAATTTTCTTTTTTTACTTTTATACCGATCGTTCCCTGCTTTCATGGGGACAAGTTTCGCGAGGACAAGTTTTGAAAATTCCGTTTTTAAAGGAACCTCC
>JAPPLY010000076.1 GCA_028819305.1 Bdellovibrionales bacterium | reverse complement strand
TTATCAAAATTTTTAAAACTTTTGATATTTTTTTTAAGGGTGCGGGAAGAGGAAGAACCGTGAGTATGGCCCAGTTTAGTAGGGTCAATAGGGTCAGGGTTATTACAGTCACAAGGAGTGGGAGGGGAGGGACAGGTACAATAAGCGACCTGCTGCCCCTGAATTTTAAAGACAGGGGGGTTAGGATCGGTAGCAGCCTTTATCTCCCCTGTGATCCATTCATTGTTTAATTCATTTCCAACGACAAAATGATTATTATGGTTAGAGCTAGAACCAGCTTTATAACCTATAAAAACATTTTGGTTTCCGTTGATATTTTGTTTCCCGGCCTGGTAGCCTATAAAAGTGTTCCAGCTACCTATGGTATTTTCTTGTCCAGCCTCAGGACCTATAAAGGTGTTTAAGCTACCTGTCTCGTTTTTCTCTCCGGCCAGAGGGCCTATAAAAACATTATTTACTCCGGCGGTATTTTCTTTTCCGGCTTGGTATCCTATAAAGATATTTTCTCTTCCACCCGTATTTTCTTTTCCGGCCTCCTGGCCTATAAAAACATGGGATTTTCCTGTTTCATTTAGGTGTCCAGTTTTATAGCCTATAAAAACATTGTCTTTCCCGATGGTGTTTTCTTGCCCAGTTTTATAGCCTATAAAAATGTTTTGATATCCTCTATTATTTTGCCCCGCATAGCTGCCTATAAAGACATGGTAGGGCCATTCATAAGGGAAAATATAAGTAGGAGATGAGAAATGGTTTTTCTCTCCGGCCAGAGGGCCTATAAAAACATTATGCTCCGACTTGAGGTTACTTTTTCCGGCTTGGTAGCCTATAAGAGTGTTAAATATACCTCTGGTGTTTTTCTCTCCGGCCTCGGGGCCT
Source organism: Bdellovibrionales bacterium (assembly GCA_028819305.1). GTDB lineage: Bacteria > Bdellovibrionota > Bdellovibrionia > Bdellovibrionales > UBA1609 > JANQSP01. Next base: position 3,971 of record JAPPLY010000076.1, on the reverse strand, counting down.
ATGAAAGTGTTGCCGTATAAAATACTTTTGTTTCCTGCCCGGTACCCTATAAAAGTATTTTTCCCTTCTGTAAAGCTGGGGTTGATAGAGGGGGGCGGAAGCTGTAGTCTAGAGCTACCCGCATCAAAACCAATGGCCACTGTTTCCTCTACTGTAATATCCTGGGTGGTGCCACAGCCTACTAAACTCACCTTTGGCGGCGTTCCGCTGGCGTCTTCCACCTTATAGCAAGAAAGATTTGAGCTTAAACTGCCGTCTAAACTTGCGCCACAGTCTAATAGCTCGCAGGTTCCAATAGAGTCTCCTACATTCCCTCTCACAGGGCTTCCTGTAAGTTCTATAATACAGCTTTGCTTATAACATTGGCTTTGGTCTGAGCTGTCACAAGCTCCCGTTTTAGATTTTTTTTCAAATAAACTTCCCGGGCGGGAGAAAAAAATATGTAGCTCAGCATAACCCATACCTTGGCAGGTGCCTGGGAAGCTTCCAGGATTAGTGCAACCAGGGGGGCAGTTTTGCCCACTTTGTACTTGAATGCTGTTACAGGTAGGGCGAGCAGAAGAGTTCATTTTTACAATTTTTAAATTCTTTTTAAACAGACTAGGGCTGGATATTAAAGGGATCCCATTTTTATCTCGAATATGATCTAGGTCATCCCCAATATTTTTTCCGGAGAAGGTATTGAGGCAGGCTTCTCTGTCTAGAACTTTGAGCATTTCGCTTAAGTTTAATTCCGAGGTTTGAGAGTGTTTTAAGGTTTGAACCTTTAGGGTATTAATAAGAAATCGGGAGGTCCCTGTAATGAAGATAAGAAAAATGCTGCTAAAAACAATGATCTCCACTAAAGAGACCCCTTTTTTATTTTGAATAAAGAATTTGTTAAATTTAAGGGATTTAGTTAATTTATATATAAAGTCGTAGTGTCTAAAAAAGTATTCCCTATAGAAATTTGTTTTATTTTTTAAGCGCATGGAGCTTTTCTCCCAAAATTTTTAATTGTGTTTTTGTGTTTTCCATCTCTTTTTTTGTAAGAACCAGGTCGGCCTTTGTTTTATCTAACTCCTCTTTTGTCTTATGTAGTTTTTCTATAAGCGGGCCTCTTTCGTTTTTCTCTTTCTCTACTAAATTGTTCCACTTTTTATTGCTCACTTGCTCTTTTTTCTTTATTTCAAGGGAAATCTCCTCTTTCGTAGTTTCTAAATTTTTTCCTAAATCTTTTAATTGATAAACTATTTCTGTTTTTAAGCTCTTTATACTTCCCCTCATTTCTTTTAAAATCTCTGTTTTTAAATTTTTAATTTGAAAACTAAATTCTTCTTTTAAAGTTTTAATTTTATTATAAAGAGCTTTAATTCCCGCCAGGATGGTTCCCCTAATAGAGGTCATATCAGGGCGGGAGAGCTTATCTTTTATCTGTAGGTGGGGGGGAAGCTCTTCTGAAATAAAACCGATTCGTTTTTTTTGCGGCTGATCTTTTTTAAACTCAAAAGTAAAAAGAGGAGTTTTTAATATATCCTCCAGGGCCTTATCAAAATTTTTAAAACTTTTGATATTTTTTTTAAGGGTGCGGGAAGAGGAAGGACCGTGAGTATGGCCCGTATTTGTTGCAGGATCCCAATAAGCGACCTGCTGCCCCTGAATTTTAAAGGTATTGGTGTTAAACTCCCCTTTGATCCACTCGTTGTTTATGATAGTTCCAATGACAAAATGGTTATTGTCGGTAGAGTTTGCGGCGGCGTAATAGCCAATAAAAACATTATTTTTTCCTGTGGCAGCTTTTCCGGTTAGGTTTCCTATAAAAGTGTTTTGTTCGTTGTTATTATTTTCCCCCGTATAGCTTCCTATAAAGATGTTCCCTTTTTTATCCTGGGTTTCATATCCTGCCTTGTGGCCTATAAAAATGTTATCATTCCCCTTTTTAATTTTAAATCCTGCCTCTTGGCCTATAAAAACATTTTGTTTTCCCACCCCACTAGCAGGCGTGTCTATAGTTCGTCCTGCATTAGAGCCTATAGAAACATTGTCCTGGCTAGTTAAACCCCTAGGATTCGCATTAGCTCCTATAAAAACATTTTGTTTTCCAATTGTATTATCCGTTCCTGCGAAAGGGCCAATAAAAGTATTATTTTCTCCTTTGTTATTTTGTCCGGCCTGGTAGCCTATAAGAGTGTTGTTATTTCCATTATTAGCAGATTTTCCTGCTTCGTTTCCAATAAAAACATTATTATTTCCTCCATTATTGTTTGCTCCTGCTTTATTGCCTATAAAAACATTGTCTTTTCCTGTGGGGGTGTAGCTCCCCGCCCGGTACCCTATAAAAGTATTGTGCTCTCCTGTGGTACTGTATTTCCCCGCCTGGTACCCTACAAAAGTATTGTGTTCTCCTGTTAGGCTGGAGCTGCCCGCATCAAAGCCAAAGGCCACGGTTTCCTCTTTTGTCACATCCTGGGTAGTGCCACAGCCTACTAAACTCACCTTTGGCGGCGTTCCGCCGGCCGTTGTTACTGTATAACAAGGAAAGCTTGGGTTTAGATAGCTTTCTAATTCTTCACTACAGTCTAACAGTTCACATTTTCCAATATTTTCTCCTGTAGCTCCTACATCTCCTGTGGCGGGCGCTTTCAGTTTCACAATACAGCTTTGCTGATGGCACTGGCTTTGGTCTGAGCTGTCACAAGCTCCCGTTTTAGATTTTTTTTCAAATAAACTTCCCGGGCGGGAGAAAAAAATATTTAACTCGGCATAACCAGGAGTGGAAGTGGAGCTGGTGCCACTACAAGGGCCAGGGAAACTTCCAGGATTAGTGCAACCAGGAGGGCAGTTTTGACCACTTTGTACTTGAATGTCGCTACAAGTGATGATTTTAGGAGAAGACTTTATTTTTACAATCTTTAAATTTTTTTTAAAGGTACTGGGGCTGGATATTAAAGAGATGCCTCTATCATCTCGAATATGATCAATATCGTCTCCGATTTTTTTTCCAGAAAAGGTATTGATGCAGGCTTGTGGGTTTAGGTCTCGGAGCAATTTTCTTAAGTTTAATTCAAAAGTTTGAGAGAGAGAAAAATTTTGGAATCGTAAAGTATCATTTAGGAACTGATTGGTCCCTAAAGCCAAGATAAGGAAAATACCGGCAAAAATAATGATCTCGACTAAAGAGACTCCTCTTTGGTTTTGAAGATGGAGTTTGCTAAACAGGAATGACTTATAAATCATTGAAATAACTTAAAAAAATCTAAGTGGGGGGGGGTGATATTAATATATTTTTCTAAGTAAATGCCCCCGCGGGTTTTTATTTTTAACTTTTTCTTATTATACATAAAAAAACTTATCACTTATTCTATCGGTTCGTTCTTTAAAAATATTAAGGAATAATTCACCCTTTTATGAGTTCATTTTAAGAATCAAAAACTTAAAATTCAGATGAGATTTTCAGCAAAATAGTAAAACTAAAAAAAAAAGAGTGTTTTTAGTGTGCCTTTCTGCTATTTAGTCGGTTCTGAAAAAGTTTCAACAATTTTATTTATATTTTTGTTATTTTAAAGGGGAACTTAATAAAAAAAAGTTTCTTTTATTCAAAATTGTTGCAAATTAAGAGGAAAAAATTTCGGACAGGCGTTTTGCCACAAAACGACTATTTAAAGGGGTTTATTTTTCTATTTCAACCTAAGGTGCAAAATCCTGTTTTATCATAAGGTGAAATTTTCAGTCGCATTGTGCTCAAAGCCGAACTTATTTTTCCCTCTCTTTGCAAAATTTTGAGTGAGAAAACTTTTTCAGAACCGACTAAATAGTTATTCCCGCGGAAGCGGGGAACGGGAATCTAGTTGGTTAATACAACTGAAAGCCCTTTAAGGGCTTTCAGCCTCGAGAAAGTGAGAACCGAACTCACTTTTGCCCCTTGTATTTCTCTCCTTGTTTCACCCGGGATCTGGCTAAATATTCGGATCTCGGATTTTTTATCTCTCAAA
>JAPPLY010000006.1 GCA_028819305.1 Bdellovibrionales bacterium | reverse complement strand
AGATAAATACCTCTCCTGCTGAAGAAAAATCCTTGGCATAGGAAAAAGGCAGACACAGGGTCCCTAGAAATAGAGCTAAAAATATCACTCTGAAAGATACCCGTTCTCTACCGGTTTGGCATAATGTAAAAAATCGTGAGTAAATAAAAAAACACATTATTTTGTTCCTCTTTGATTATTTATTTTTCGGCTTTGACACAAAAGCAATTGAAAAATGATTTGTGGCAAAACACATGCCTGTCCTCGTGAAAATGGGGATCTGAACCTTTTGCACCTTATTCTCTCCTGAAAAGACTAGTGACTTTATTTATATGAAAACCGGAAAATCCTGTCCTCGCGAAAGCGAGGATCAAATCAGAGGAGCATCACTAGAGAAATGTTTTACATCTAAATTTATCAAAACACCATAGAATTCAACAAAGAGTGAAAAACTTACACTTTTGAAGAAATTTTATACACTTTTTTAGAGGCCTTACATTCTATGTATTTTTCCTGACCTCAGCACAACACTATGGGGGTACATACTTACTATATAATTGAACTTGAAAAAATTTATAAAAATTAAACAGAAACAAACCATCTCTCTACCTTCGGACAATTTTTTACTCCTTTCGAAGTAGCTGTATTTATGTGCCGCTGGGTTATGCAAAAGAATAATAACTTGAACCAAAGAGATTATTGAGGAGATACATAGTAAGAAACGACTTCATTCCTTACTATGAAGTTTCGGAATTGTAGCGATTGGCGGATTTCTCCAGTCCTTCTGATAAAAAACACTCAATAGCTTCAATAGATTTACTTAAAAAATGAGGTAACTGTTTCTGTTCCTTTTTTGTAAAAGGCTTCAACACCAGTCTTTGTCCAGCACCAGAGTTTATAGGAAACTGCACACCGGTTATTTTTATAGCTGGTAAAGAAGGTAACCAGCCTGATCTTTTTTTATTAGTATTTTTTTTGGCAGCCGATTCTGGCTCTTTTTGTCTTTCATCAAAGGGCACCGTATTGGGTCCCATTCCAACCCTCATTCTGGTATAATTTTGGCTTCCCAACTCTTTATTGATACTCTTCAGTCCATTATGGCCTGCCGGTCCTCGGTTTTTATGAAAACGAAGAGATAAAAAAGGGAGGTCTGTATCATCATGAATGATCAAAATATCATCCAGATTGATCTTATAATAATGTATTATACTCTTAATGGCAGATCCAGAGAGGTTCATATATGTCAGAGGCTTTACAAGTAAAACATTCTCTTGTTCAACAAAAGTGACTTGAGATTGAAATTTTGTTTTAGCACGCCACTTAAGATCCCAATGACAAGCCAGAGCATCTAAAACTATCCAACCAATATTGTGAGGAGTTAAAAGATATTTTTTTCCTGGGTTTCCCAGGCCCACAATCAACTTCATTTTTTAGCTGCACTATCCTCTTTTTTACCATCTTTGGCAGTACCCTCCGCAGATCCAGAAACAACCGGGGCCGACCCATCTGCTTCCGCCACTTTACTCTCTTCTTCTGCAATTTCACTCACCATACAAAGAGAAGCTTTAGGACTGGTAATCAACTTAATATTTTTTGGCACTTTCAAATCAGATACATGAAAGTTCTGGTTAATATCCAAAGGACTTATATCAATGGAAAACGATTCCGGAATTTCTGATGGAAAACACTCCACTTCCACAGTTCTGCGAATGATATTAAACACACCACCGGACTCTTTAACTCCTTTTGATTTACCGGTGAAATACACTTCCACATTAACACGCACCACTTTAGCCATATCCAATGAAAAAAAGTCTATATGCAAAGGGTTTCGTGTCACCTTATCATAGCTAATCTCTTTTTTTAGCACTTTCAAACCATTCAAATCTTTTTCATCCGATTTAAAAGTAAAGATTTTATTTTCATATTCCTTTTTAGCGTACTTTTCCACAGAACGAATATCTAAAGATAAAGCAATAGATTTTTGCCCAGGCCCATACACGATAGCAGGAATAAGTTGCTTTTTTCTTAATTGCCGGGAGATGGAACTACCTGGCTTTCTAAAATAAACCTCAAATTCTAATTGTTTTTTCTCAGACATTTTATCTCTCTCCTCCTATCTCATATATTTTAGTCAATCAAAAAGAGCGCTTACAGAACCTTTAGAGTAAATCCGTTTCATAGCTTCCGCCACAAGGGGAGCTACAGAAACACAATGTATTTTCTCACTCTTCTTTTTCAAAGGAATCGTATCAGTAACCCACACTTCTTTCAAGAGGCTGTTTTCAATTCTTTCCATCGCCGGACCAGAAAAAACAGCATGAGTGACAACAGCATACACTTCCCTGGCTCCCTTTTTTATCAAATGATCTACAGCAACGCAAAGAGTACCTGCCGTATCAATCATGTCATCTACAATAAGAGCCGTTTTACCTTTTATATCTCCGATCACATGGAAAGCCTTAGCCTCGTTAGGACGATCCCGTCGTTTATCTATAATGGCCATAGGGCTTTTTATTCTTTTCGCGAAAGATCTGGTTCTTTCCACAGCTCCCGTGTCAGGACTGACACAAACAATATTTTGCACCCCTTTTTTTTTCTCCAGCCAGGCCCCAGCCATGACCGGAAAAGCAAATAAGTTATCTACGGGACCATTAAAAAAACCTTGAATCTGAGGAGCATGCAAATCCACAACAAGTAACCTTTTAGCACCAGAAACCTGGCAAAGATCAGCAATACAGCGAGCAGATATAGGAGCTCGCGGCTCCGCTTTTCGATCCTGACGGGCATAGCCATAGTAGGGCATCACTAAAGTGATCTCCCTAGCAGAAGCCCTTTTTACAGCGTCCATCAATATAAAAAGCTCCATATAATTTTCATTCACGGGAGAAGATGTACTTTGAATAATAAATACATCTGAACCTCGCACATTTTCCCTTATAGAAACCTGTACCTCCCCATCCGCAAAGCGGGATACTTCACAGTCACCTAAAGGAATATCTAAATGAGAAGCTACTTTTTGCGCAAACTCAGGATTAGCATTACCTGTAAAAATTTTCATAATTTATATCCCTTCGATTTAGTCATGACCTCCATCACAGTATTAGGTGTGTCCTCTACCTTTACAAAAATAAGATTTTCTAGTGGAATAGAAATGAACTCTTCACCTTCCATATTAAAACAGCTAAGGAGAGTTGGTAACTCACTCTCGTTAGTATTGACAAAATATCTTATAAATTAAAAAAACTCTATATTTTATACTGACTGTTTAAAAATTTGTAAAGGAAAACCCTTATTTAACCCATTTTTGGAGCTTATACTGACTCTGCTTGAATATTCTTATATTATGTTATACTGATTGTATTTGAAGTTTCGAATTTTAGCTAGATTCCCACTTTCGCGGGACGGGAAGGCAACAACTTGCTTTCTTGTTTACAGAGCTAGGTTCTCGCTTTCGCAGGAAATATAAAAGGAATCTCTCTTTCACAATCTGAGATAATCAAACCTGGAGCGGGTTAAATTATGTCTTCACCTCACTTTTCTAGCTTATCTACCCATACAGTAAAAAAAATATATTACCTACCTATGATGGAGTTGCTGTATAGAGCACACAACACCCATCGAAAACATTTTGATCCCAATAAAATACAAACCAGCAAACTCCTTTCTATCAAAACAGGGGGATGTCCTGAAAATTGCTCTTATTGCCCTCAGTCAGCTCACTACCAAACAGGAGTGGATAAAGAAAAACTGATGAACCTGGATAAAGTTATATCTGCCGCTAAAAAAGCCAAAGCGGAAGGAGCTACACGCTTTTGTATGGGGGCCGCCTGGAGAGAAGTAAGAGATGGTCCCCAGTTTGATCGAGTATTGGAAATGGTGTCTGCCGTTCATAAACTGGATATGGAGGTATGCTGCACATTGGGGATGCTCTCCAAGTTACAAGCTCAAAAACTAAAACAAGCTGGCCTCTATGCTTATAACCACAATATAGATTGTTCTAAAAACTTTTATCCCAATATTATTACTACCCGTTCCTATAAAGACCGGATCCAAACCATCCACAATGTTCGGGAAGCGGGTATCACTGTTTGCACAGGAGGCATTTTAGGAATGGGAGAAACAGAACAAGATAGAATTGATTTTTTACATCAATTAGCTATATTTGATCCTCAACCGGAAAGTGTTACTATTAATAAGCTCATTCCCATCCCCGGCACTCCTCTGGCTACACAAAAACCGATCTTTACTATGGAAGTCGTGCGTGTTATTGGCACCGCCCGCTTGATTATGCCAAAGGCGATGATTCGCCTCAGTGCCGGTCGCACAGGCATGACAGAGTCAGACCAGTTCCTTTGTTTTTTTGCCGGAGCTAATTCCATTTTTATTGGAGAAAAGCTACTTACTTCTTCTAATCCCGAGTTGCCACATGATAAAACAATGCTTAAAGACTTAGGTTTAATGGCTTCTACAAAAAAAGATTTTTCATCTATGAAAACCACTTCTGTTAAAACTATTGATAACGGCTATACCGAACCGGTATAGAATTTGCGCCCTCCGAACTCCGTTTTTCCTTGGGAAAAAGAATGAACAGAATCACTAAAAGCATGGAGTTTTGTTTGAAGAAGCTAAAAATATGAGAAAAAAAGAGAATACAAAAAATATTAATCGCTATCTTATCGAATGGGAAAAAGAATTACAGCAGCTCACCCATCAGAATCTAAACAGAAAATGGAAAATACCTAAAGGTCTTGATTTTAGCTCTAATGATTATTTGTCTTTAGCTCACCATGCCGGCATACGAAAATCTTTGATTCAAGTTTTAAAAAAAAATCTGCCCTTAAGTGCAGGAGCCTCTCGATTGATTAGAGGACATACTCCCTGGCACGAAGAAACAGAATATTTATTTAAAAAATATGTTAGGAGGGAGTCTGCCCTTTTTTTTAGTTCTGGTTATATGGCTAACCTTGGGTTGATTCCAACTCTCTGTAAAAACTCTGTTATCTTTTCCGATCAAATGAATCACGCAAGCCTCATTGATGGTTGCCGTCTCAGCCGCAGACCATGTCATATTTATCCCCATAAAGACATAAATAAACTGGAACATTTATTAAAAAAAGAAAAACACAAAAATAAAGTCATTATTACGGAAAGCCTTTTCAGTATGGATGGGGACTTTGCTCCTCTGGAGGAATTATCCGAACTAGCTTTAAAATATCAAACCTTGTTGATTGTAGATGAAGCCCATGCCACAGGGGTCTATGGTCCAAAAGGAATGGGCCTATGTGGTCTATTAAAAGAAAAAGAGCATATCATTAGCATTCATCCTTGTGGAAAAGCCATTTCTGCCAGTGGAGCTTTTATAGCCGGTCCTGCTATTTTAAAAAAATATCTTATCAACAAATGCCGCTCCTTCATCTACACTACAGCTCCCTCCCCTGTTCTCTTATTTCATATACAATGCGTATTAAATACTTTAAAAAAAGAGTATAAAAGAAGAGAATTATTAAAAAAAAAGGTCTTTTTTTTTAGAAATAAAATAAAGAACTTAGCCCATATTGGAGATTCAGAAAGTATGATTATTCCTATTATCACCGGCAGTGCCAACTCTGCTCTCACTATGGAAAAGGCTTTGCAAAAAAAAGGCTATGATATAAGGGCCATTCGTTACCCGACCGTCGCCAAAGGAAAAGAAAGATTGAGAATCTGCATCCATTACGACCATACTTATAAACAATTGAAAGAATTAAGCCATGTTCTAAAATTGTTATTATCTTGATCGTGTTTGAAAACTCCTGTCAGAATGAGATTCCCGCTTTCGCGGGAATGACAAGCAATCGGGAAAATTTAAATAGGATCATTATAAAGGCTTGGCTGTTAAGAAAAAAGAACCAAAAAATTACGAAAAAGCTTGTCCCTGTGGAACATGTCCTCACGAAAGTGGAGAACAGGGACAATACCAAATAGGCATCTCTAAAAAAGGAAAAATGAAAAAATGAAAAAAGTTTTTATAACAGGAACGGATACGGATGTGGGCAAAACCATTGTCTCTGCTGGTTTATGTATGGCTTGGCCGGCTCATTACTGGAAACCTATTCAGGCCGGCTACCAAGTCCCAAAGGGGGGAAATGCAAAACGGCTTTCCTCTGCAAATGTCCCTTCGTCGTCCTCGCTCACTCCACCTTTACCAATAAATGCAATGCCGTTTTCTTCTACAAATGTTCCTAACCCCTCCTCTGAACTCGCCCTAAATAAAATACTTCCTGGAACAGATAACGAAGTTATAAATCGCTTTATTCCTGAACAACATATTCACCCTTCCGTTTACACTTTAAAAAATCCTCTCTCCCCTAATCAAGCCGCAAAAATAGAAGGAGTAAAAATTCAAAAAGAAAAAATAAATTATCCAAGATGTTCTTCTAACTTGGTAATAGAAGGAGCCGGCGGAGCTTTGGTTCCCTTTAACAAAAAAGAAGATATGACCGATCTAATGAAAAAAATGGATTGTCCGGTCATTATTGTTGCCAGAAGCAGCTTGGGAACTTTGAATCACACTTTTTTAACTTTATCTGTTTTAAGAGCAAAAAAGATTCCCATTATGGGAGTGATTATGGTGGGACCGCTTCATGAAAAAAACAAAAACGATATTGAAACAAAGGGTAAAGTTTCTGTCCTTCTGGAATTACCTCTTTTGGATACGCTATCTCCTGAAACTTTAAGACCTTACTTTGAAAAAATGTCTTTCTCTATTGATTAAATTCACACTGTCTCAAAAGTTGTCTTAATTCCCTAATAACCTATTTGAAGACGCGTTGCGAGCTGGTTCTTCACACTGTCTCAAAAGTTGTCTTAGTTCTTTAATTTTCATTTTGTCTTCTTCCCAATATTGAAAAATTTTTCTTAAATCTTGAGTTATTGCCGGAAAAACAGAGTTCGATCCTACTGTGAGATCATATATCTGTTTATCCAACTTATTCAAATTGCCTTCAACCGCATTTTGAAGCTGTTGTTCAACAGTAACTCTAGCTTCTAAAAACATAGAAAACCCCATTAATGACATAGTAATAATAAACCCATTTAATTGTATGTATTTTTTCTTCATCTATAACCTCCTGTTATTGTCAACCACTATAATGTATCGGCCATTATCTTAAAAACATAATAAAAATGATTAAAAAATATTTTACTTAAGCGATTTTCATTCAAAAATCTCATACTGAGACAACCTTTTTACAGAAATTCAAACAACTGTAAATTTTGTACTCATTAGTTTTTTTATCTGAACTTATACTGACCGGGTTTGCAAATGACTGCCAGAATGAGATTCCCGCTTTCGCGGGAATGACAAGCAATCGGGAAAATTCAAACAAAATTATTATAAAGGCTTGGTTGTTAAGAAAAAAGAACCAAAAAGTTATGAAAAAGCTTGTCCACCTGGGAAATGGGGATAATACCCTATGGACGTATAATGATCTTCCTAAGAGTTTGCAGATTCGATACCGGTGTGGTATTAATTGCATCTACCCATAAACTAAAAAGAACCATAAAAAAATATATAAAGAGTTTTCTTATTCAGAGACAACTAAAAACAGAAAGTAAGAACCAATGATGCCTTTATCTCCTGAAAAAGAAATAGATATAAAAAAAGACCTTTTGTCTTTTTTAAAAGCTGTTGTTCAAGATAAACGACAACATACTCACTGGTTAAATACATTGGCCTTTATGGAGCATATTGGATCCCGGAAAATAATCAAAAGCCAGGATTCCACTAAACTGGACCACTTCGTACTCCAACATATTAGCGAAGAGGCACGGCACGCCTTTTATTTCAAAAACCTGGCCCATAAACTATCCCCTTCTGACTGCCCCACCTTTGAAGATATTTATCTTATAAAAGGCTCCGCCTCCGAAGATTACTTCCAGGCCATTGACCATAAGGCAGAAAAAAACCTAACTGATTCCCCTTCTAAGAATATATTAAATTATCTTTACACAACATGGCTGATAGAAGAGCGTGCTCTCATGTTATATGAACTTTATAATCAAGTTCTAAAATCAAATAAACTCCCGTTTAACTTAAATGCTATACTTAGGGAAGAAGACCATCACCTCAAAACAGTAATACAAATTATTCAAAAAAAAGACCTAGACTTCAAAGAGCGAGCCACCCGGCTTTTTGATTATGAAAAAGAGGCTTTTTCTTCTCTAGTCAAAGAATGGCTGATGACGATTTCAGATAGAGGATAAGGGACATGAAAACAAAAGCTAAAATCTGGCTCCCTTATACCCAAATGAAAAAAATAAAAGAACTTCCGGAGGCGATATCTGCTAAAGGCAGTCTTATCCACCTAAAAAATGGAAAAAAGGTCATTGATGCTATTTCCTCCTGGTGGGTGATTACCCTTGGACACTGCGAACCCTCTATTGTAAAGGCAGTACAAAAACAAGCTCAGGAAATGGATCAGGTTTTATTTGCTAATTTTAATCACCCCCCTGCAAAAAAATTGTTAAAAGAACTACAAAGTATTTTACCAAAAAAGTTACCTTATATATTTTTTTCCGATAATGGTTCCACGGCTGTGGAATCCGCTCTTAAAATGGCTGTGCAAAGCTGGAAACAAACAAAGGGGGAAGCACAAAGGAATACATTTATCTCCTTTAAAAATTCTTATCACGGGGACACTGTAGGGGCCATGAGTGTCAGCGGGCGAAATCTGTTCACTTACCCCTATAAAAAATTATTATTTTCTGTCGTTAGAGTGAAACAGGGAACGCGATCCAGTGACCCTGTGTCTGCTTATGTGTCTGATTTTTCAGAAAAGGTCAAAAAGTATCATGCCACTTTAGCCGGCGTGATTATAGAACCTTTTATCCAGGGAGCGGGAGGTATGATTATGTGGCCTAAAGAAGCTCTTAAAGAAATTTGCTCTATAAGCAAAAAAAAGGGGTTATATCTTATCTTTGATGAAGTGATGACCGGTTTTGGAAGAACAGGAGAGCTGTTTGCTTTTCAAAAACTGGGAATAACTCCTGATCTTTTATGCCTCTCCAAAGGATTAACAGGAGGCTTCCTTCCCCTGGCTTTAACAGTAGCTAATAAAACAATCTATGACAGCTTTTTGTCTGACGAAAAAAAACTTATGTTTTTTCATGGTCACAGTTTTACAGGTAATCCTATTTCCTGTGTGGCGGCGGCAGCTAACATTAAAGAAATAAAGAAAACAAAATGGAAAAAGGAATGGAGCAGAATAGAATCCTTCCACCAAAAAAAAATACACTCTCTTAAAGGACATAAAAATCTAATAGATATAAGAGGCTGCGGCACTATAGCTGCTATGGAATTTCGTGTAAAGAACCAAGGGTATAGCTCCTCTTTCGCTGAAGAGTTTAGTAAAAAAGCTTTTCAAAGAGGGGTGTTCTTACGACCTTTAGGTAACATTGTTTATATTCTCCCCCCTTATTGCACTAGCAATAAGGAACTGGAACAAACATGGTCTGCTATAGAGGAAGAATTAAACCCATAGGGTATTATCCCCGTTTCCACGAGGATAAGTTTTTCCGCAACTTTTTGGTTCTTTCCTCCGGGGTAGCTAATCCTTTTGTTAGGACTTTTTTATGACTGATCAAGTATGAGCTTTGCTATCTGAAGTTTATTGCAACAGCACTTCGATAAGAACTTTTACATTCCTCTGCTGGTTTTTTTTGCAATTTGTTTATTGCAAAAACCCTTCGAGAAGAACTTTTATATTAGTAAATATGCTATTTGTAATATAGAAATTATAGGTTCTCTCTCCCATAACAGTTGCGCTTGTCACTCTTACAACCAGCGGCTGGTTTTCAATTAAATTTTCTGTAGAAAAACTAAATTGTTGGTCGCTGTTTATAGAGGCCCCATCCATTGTTATATCTTCATCATCATAAGCTGTAAAACTTAAATTAAATGTTTCTAAACTCCCAGGGGCTAGAATTAAATATTCTGTTACTTCTGGATGAAAACGAGGTTCTAAAACCACTCCTTGAGGCATGTTGACGCTTCTTAGTCTAGGCAAAGGAGTGCGATGAATATTCAAAGTATACTCTTTGTTCATGACACCGTTGAAAGCCCTAACAGTGATCCTATTATCTCCCTCAAATAAAGAGATAGCTTGACTGGCCTCACCGCTTACTACAGCCTTTCCGTTAACTTTAATAGTTTCTCGATCTCTATTTGTAGGTGTCACTGTAATGCTTTTCACACTGTTTTCTACTTGAGCAGAGTAGCTTGCAGTTCTACGAGCAAACACAGGCGATAAAGTCCCATGAGATAACTGTATATTATTTAAGTAAGGGTCACCTCTCCGTCTGACAGTAAACCTATATGTATTTGAATTCTCCGCATCCGCTATTATTACTTGAAAGGTAGGGTTTGCTGAAAACAAGCGAAAATCCTGACTTAATTCACCGCTTGTTACAGAGACATTATTAACCAAAAGTGATACCACTCTATCTGGATCCTGCGCTGTAGCAGTTACTTTAATATAAAACACGGATACAGAAATATCCAGAGTATAGAAATTAACATCCGGGTCAAATTCAGGAGTTAAAGTACCTATAAGATGGAAGTCACCAACTCGATCTCCTCCTGGAGAAAACTCAATACCGCTTAACCTGGGAAAGGGAATGCGGGTAATTATTATGGTGTAACTTTTTTCTTCGTCAAATTCATTAGAGACTGTTACAGTAATGGTATTATCCCCTTCATCTAAATCAATAAAATCGCTTTGCATTGCACTTTCAACATCTTCACCGTTCACCATGATAGTAAAAACAAGTAAGGCTGAAGGTACTACTGTAACTCTATTGACACTATATGGTACTGTGGCCGAATAAATGGTCTGACCTGCCCTAAATTGAATAGAGGTGTTAGACACGCCTAAACCATATAAACCGGGAGAAAGCGCGCGATAGACATTAATCCTATAATATCTTCGGTTATCAAAACTCAATCCAACCAGAAGACTAATTGTATTGTCTCCTTCTGATAAAGAAATGGCTTGACTGGCCTCGCCACTCATAACCTCGCGGGGTATATATATTCTTTCAGTGCCTTTGGCTGTAGGGGTTACTGTTAGACTTGTTACAGCGTTTGGAACACGCACAGAATAACTTGTAATTTCTGAGCTAAATTGAGGGGATAGATTTCCTTCGGAAATACTCAGCATGCTTAATCTGGGAAGAGTGTCACGAGTAGCCGTTATAGTGTATGTTGCACTTTCATTAATGCTGTTAGAAACAACAATGGTAACGGTATTGCTTCCTTCTGACAAAGAGATAGCTTGACTGGCTTCACCGCTCACTACAGCTTCACCATTAACGGTGACGGTCCTCTGACTTTGTACTGTAGGTGTCACTGTAAAACTGCTTATATGACTTAAAATACGAACAGAGTACCTCTTTCTTGTAGAGGAAAACACAGGTGACAAAGAGCCTTGAGATAAAGTAAGACTACTTAATTCAGGAATAAAAGCCCTTGCAACAGTTAAAATATAACTTTTGTTTTCTGTGCCGTTTGAGGCTGTAATCGCAATGGTATTTGACCCTTCTGATAAGGAAACAACGGCACTGCCCGGCCTTCTCTCCTCATTTTCATCCACTTCATCTTCTAAAAGCTCTCCATTTACTGAAATAGATTCCTCACGCTGCGCCAGGGGTGTTATGGTGAGATCGGTTACATGACTTCCGACCTGAACAGAGTAGTTTGTTGTTTCAGAAGAAAATTCAGGAGATAAAGTTCCATGAGATAAACCTATATCGCTTAATTCAGGTAAAGGAATACGGTAAACTCTGATAAAATAATCTCTGTGCGTTTCATAACCTGTCACTCTTATTGTGATGAGGTTATCTCCCTCTACCAGAGGGATGGCATTGCTGGTTTCACCGCTTACTACAGAAAAACCATTAACTGTAATAGCCTCAGTGCTGTGAGCTGTAGGGGTTACTGTTAAACTTGTTACACTGTTCAGAACCCTGGCAGAGTAATTTCCCACCTCTGGATCAAACACCGGCGATAGCGTCCCTGAGGATAAAGTGATACTCTTTAACTCTGGTAAAGAAATACGAACAATTTCTAAATTGTAATCTTTATCGCCAACGCTATTGGACACTCTGACTGTGATATTATTCGTTCCTAAAACTAAAGAAATAGAAGCACTCGGTTGTTCGCTGGTGATAAGTTGGTTATTCACTCTTACTGTGCTGCCGCTTTCTCCTACAGGCGTGATATCAATTTCATCTGTGTCTTTAGTTACCCGGGTGGAGTAGCTTGTGACTATAGGGTTAAACTCTGGTAATAGCTCTCCTGTGGATAAAGCTAAAGAGGTTAATCTAGGTAGAGCAGCTCTAACAATAACAAAAGTGTAATTTTGAACTTCCAGCACATTTGACACTTTTACAGTCACCAAATTGCTTCCTTCCTGTAAATCAATAGCAGGGCTTTCACTTCCACTCTGAACTATATTTTGTCCCACTGTGATGACTTCATCACCACTGACTGTGGGTGTTATTGTTATATTTTCAACAGAGTGATTAACAGTTGTTGAATAAATAAAAACACCAGGCATAAAACTAGGGAACAAACTTCCGGCAGATAAAACAACAGATTGTAATTGGGGTTTCAAAAATCGGTTAATTGTAATTATGTAAGATCTGGTCCCTTCAGAATCTCCAATACCCACTTCAATAAAATTACCCCCTTCCTGTAAAGATACGGAAGTGGTAAATGTGCTAGTACCACTAGACAAAGAGTTACCATTCACTGTCACACTGGATAAAGAGCTAGCTCCTCTAAGACTTACTGTCACGCTAGCTATATTATTATGCACATTAAATTCATAATTGGTGATTTCTGGAATAAACATTGTAGATAGATTAGTGCCTGAGATATCTAAAAATTCTAAAAAAGGGCCTCTTTGCCCTGGCAAAATCTCGCCGCAGTCCGGTTTCTCTGAATCACTACTGTCTGAGTCACAAGCCTCCAGATCCTCCCCTATAGGTGCTTCACGTAAAATAGAAGGAGCTCCGAATGAGGGACGGGGTGTGGATCGTGTCGCTTGAGTATTATTGTACTTAATAGCCGGATACTGTGATGTAGAGCCAAAATTCCAATTAGTGGTGGACCATTCAAAGTAAAGATCATCAATCACCGTTCCTATAGATTGTGATTTGAGCTGGGTGTTTGTAAATCCCAAACCTCCATTTAAACTAATGGCTGTAATGCCATTGTTGTCTGAACTCCAAAAGGAATTTGAAACAACATAAAAATTATATACTCTCCTGAAAAAACCACTCCTACTATTATAAAGAAACAAATTAATATTAGTTCTTCCTTCCCCTATTACACCATCTACATCAAATGTCTCAGCGGACACTCTCGAAAGGGAATAATTATAAAAAACTTTTGTTAAAATATTGCTGTCAACGGAAGCGTCTTTTCCTATTAAGCCGCCTACGGCTGTATGCCCCCGAACATCTCCTGTAGAGATACTATTTAAAACCTGTCCTTTATTAAAACCAACCAGACCCCCTACTTGAGAGCCTTCTGAACTAACAAGCCCTGTTACATTGGCTGTTGAGTAGCTGTTAGAAATGATACCCGTGTCGTTGTTTCCCGCCAAACCTCCCACATTATCACCATAAGCGCTGATGAAACCTCCTAAAACATAACTGTTAGATATGATACCGGCATTAGAACCGGCTAAGCCTCCTGTTTGACTGGCTCCTGTTATATCTACAAGTTCAAGACCTAAATTGCGAACTTTGCCATTGGTCCCTATACACTGAAATAATCCTGAAGAAAGAGAAGAGCGGTTGATAAATAGATTTCTAATTTTGTATCCATTCCCTTCAAAAATAGATGTAAAGGCATTACTTGTTTGAGAGCTACATGAATGCCCTGGCAAAGAGGGGGTGGAAACAAAGATGGCTGTAGGAGTACTGCCGCTAGGAGAAAAAACCTCTGGTGGAATGGAGAAAATACTGGTAGGAGTTGAAGGAAAAGAGGGGATAAGATTTTCACCTTCTACATGTCCTAAAGGCAAAAACCCCGATTCATTTTTATTTACCCAAGGATCATAAACTACAAAACTAGCATAACTAAAAATATTTTTAAAATCTAAATCTCTTTTAAGCTCATAACCTAAGCAATTATCAGGACAGCCCATCTGAGAAGCCGGGTTAGGAAAAGCGCTTACATAAGCCACCATATCAGATGTAAAAACGATTCCATTGCCGTCTAAATCATAGCGAACAGCATCCAATTGTTCTAAATTAGAAATATCAATTAAGTTATCATCATCAATGTCATAATCTACGGGATTTTGTGCTAGTGCTGGGAGCAAAACAAGAAAAGAAAGTAAGAAAAAAAGAAAACTTTTTTTACAGGATTTTTTTATATTATACTGATCCGGTATAGAATCCCTTTTTTCACAGGGACATGTTTGCGAACTTTGCTCACCCTTAGGAAGAAGCTTACGGAAACAAAAAAAATCAAACAAGATCAGTATATTTCCTTTCGTTTTTCTATACTCGACCTTTCGAACCGGTATAGAAATAACACCCTTTAGAAGCTCTCTCTTCCATGAGAAGAAAAAAAAGAGACAACTAAAAAAACCTATCTTCGCGACAGAAGAGGTTAAACCAGATCAATATACCTTTATAAAAAACCTCCAGTAGAAATGTTGTATATTTATATCATAATTAAAGAAACATTTACTCAAAAATAAAAAAAACTTTAAAAAAAAAATTAAACTATTTGAATTTACTTATTTTATATCGTTATTTTTTATTTCTTCTCTATGCCATCTTTTTTCTTAATTTCTGATTATTATAGAATCTTATTTTAAGTATAAATTTGCATTATAAGGTAGCTTATTTTTATACCGAACAAGCCAGGAATCCCCGTTCCCCGTTTTCACAAAAAAATAAATGCTTTATTTAGTTTTTTTATTTATTGCTTTTAGATATTACCGAATGAGTATAATTGTTTCGGTTACGAAGAAAATACACCGACAGAACATAGATTAAATGTAAAAGAGCAAAACCAGCTACATACTCCACTCCTCCTGATCCAAACCCATAGGAGTGCAGGCCCTGGCCCAGAACATAATTTACCCCATACCAGGCCATCACAATCAAAAAAAAGATCAATACCGAACCAACAGCCAAGCCAAACTCTTTTACCCAACCTACTAAACGGGCGTGTAAAAGAGCCAGATAACCCAGGAGACTAATTAAAGCCCATGTTTCTTTAGGATCCCAGCCCCAAAAACGCCCCCAGGAATAATCCGCCCATATACCCCCTAATATTGTTCCTGCCGCCAATAGTACCACCCCCACCTGAATAGAGCGGTCAATACATCTAGCATAAGATTTTATTTTATTAAGCCCTTTTGGATACAGGAACATAAATAACAATACATCACCTATAGCAAAAGCTAAAAAGAAAGCGGAATAGCTCATGGTGATAATCAGTACATGAGTGGTAAGCCAAAAATTGGATCGCAAAACCGCTTCCAAAGGCTCTAAGCGTCCATCAAGCAAAGCAGGAGCGGAATCGGCTAAGAGCAAACAAAACAAAGCCACCGAGCAAGCACAAGCAAAGATAGCAAACATTTTTTGTCGCCACCAAAGTAAAGCACCCAAAATAACAGACACCCAGGGAACCCAAATCACTGTTTCATACATATTAGTAACCGGAGGTCGCCCCATAATAAAAGAACGCAAAGCCATCCCATACCCTTGCATACAAAAAGCAGAAGCAAAAATAACTAAAGCAGCATAAAAAAGAGTTTTTTTACGAAATAAAAAATGTAAAAACAAAAATAAAAAACCAAATAGATAAAAACCCCAGGCCCAACGAAAAGGATTTAATTTATTGTAATGTAGTTCAGCAGATATTTTAGAAGAGAACTCTCCGTAAGAAGGATATTTTAGTTGTATTTTTTTCTTAAAGTCAGCTACTGTCTTCTTTAATTCCTGTCTTTCTTTGCTATCTGATAACTGCCCTTCCGGTGAAACAGCCAAGACATAAGCTCTCACTATTGTTTGAAAAAGCTCTTGGTCCTCCTTTGCCATTTTTGAAAACACAAGCCAGCTTTTTTTATTCTCTTTTACAGAAGCCGGAACCCAACCCGGCAAGTCACCTCTATAAAAAGCCTGATAGAGAACCAAACGATTTTCTAAATTCTGCAAAGACTTAAAATAATCATCTAAAGATTCCTTATTCCGTTGTCTTATTCTGAGTTCCTCCACCTCCTGAGCAAAAATTTTATTGTTTAATAATTCGCTTGGACTAAAATGGCTTTTATCCATATCCAGCTTAAGCACTTTTTTAAGTACAGACTCCTTTACCTGAACAAAGTCAGTTTCATTCCAATGCTCTGGCAGCAGTATCCAGGACATAAGAATATCCACAGCCGATTTTTCATTAAATTGGGTTTTCCCATACACAAAGCGGAGACTATCACGAGCAAAAGTGTCAAAAGGCTGTACCCTTCCTCCACTTTGCACCGGTAAAGCTTTAAGAGGCTCCCCTACATCTTTATCTGCTGAAACAAAAACAGAAAAACAAGAAAAAAGAAAAGTAAATAGGCAAAAACGAATCATTTATCTATATAACCACTTCCAACAATAGAGTTTTTTTTAAACTATAACAGTCAAGAACTATATTTAACAGATTCCTTCAAAAAAATATTTGCTTTATCATAATAAAATTGACTCAGTTCCAGCTGAGTGGCAGCATCTCCTCCTTCTGCTCTGTTCAACAAAGAAGAGTCTGGAGCATCCTTTTCAATGCCGAAAGAAAAAGAAGACCAATAAACAATAATAAAAATAATTAATATACGCACCTTGTTACCCTCTTTCAGATTACAGAGCAAATACATTATATTTTTTATTTTCTCAATTAAATATCTTTAAGATTGAAAAAAATTCATACTTCTACCGAACCGGTATGAAATAGTGCTCTTCATAGCCCTTCTTTTCCCCTACCTACTCTTCACTCTACTACGCCAATTTCTTCTGAAAAACAAAATAAAAGAACCTAATACAATCAATAAAGATCCAAAATATTTTATAAAACGCCCAGGGTCTTTATTTATGGCAAAAACAGAAGCCACCGGCTTCCCACTATCGTCTTCCTCAAAACCGGACTGATAAATAGTGTAACCAGCCCACTTCAAGGGATGGTTCATGGAAATAAGATGGTTGTGTTCTTGTTGGTCTATAGGGCCAGCAGAAGATACAACTTCCATACCATCTTGTCCTACCTGCACTTCACTTTCATAAGAGGCGGCCTTAAAGCTGGAAGGATAACGAACCACTTTAAAGTTTTTTAGTTTTAACTGAAAACCTAGACTTTTTCTCTCATTCACATAAGCCACCACATACACCTTGTCTTCATCAAAGAAAAAAAGATGAGAGTTAAGCCCCATCCATCTTTTTTCCCCTTTAAACTCCACTTGAATAGCAGAATTGGTTCGATCATTAGCTCTTTTTTGAGGTGTGAATATTGTATTAGGTAAAGCCTTAGGTAAATACTCAATAAGACGAAATTGAAAATCCATCCATCCTGTTTTTAACACAGAACCTATTTCTAAAACACCTTGTTTTACCTCTTGTAAACCTGATTTTCGCAATTGATATTGTACCTGGTTTCCTTTAGGTACCAATAACAAACTGGGGCGACTCTCTATTTCTTTTCCTTTTTGTATAGAAAAGAGATCAGCGCTACTTTTTTCCTTTCTTTTTTCTTTTGTAATAGATGGAAACGATTTTAATAAAAGAATTTGAGCTGGCCCTAAAGGGAGTTCTACCTTATCCATCCAAGGGGGTTTAAACATCCACTTTACTATTTGAACACGGCTGCCTTCTATTTGAAATCGCAAAGCCGGCCCTCCTCGTAAAGCCGCCTGATAGTCCTCACGAACTGTAGCAGCAGGATAAAAATCATTTACTTTTAAAATATCAGAACCTATTTGTACCAAATGAGGCTTCTTTTGTGTCGGGGAATGACGAAAGAAATAAACTTGCTCTCGATAAAGCTCCGTTAAATTTTTCGCGTCAAAAGAGGAATAAACCATAAGAAAGACAGAGGAAGTGGTTAGTTCTCCCCCCTTTTCCCCTAAGGCCAATCGTAAATTTCCATCCACTCCGTAAAATCGAGTCATCAAAGAACCCGCTATTACAAATATAATGCCAAAGTGAGCCAGCAAAAAGCCAATATGCCGTTTTTTCCAGGGCCAGCGATCTATCATCACAGCTATAATATTTAAAGCCAGAAGAGAAACCAGTAGAGTCATCACTATGGAACGATAAATAACTTCTTGTGCAGCTAAACGTCCTTGAGCAGACTCATAAAAAGTACCTACAGCAAATAAAATAATTAAGGCCGACAAAGTAAAAACAGCCAGTTTCAAAGAGCAAAAAAAACTATAAATATAAATAAGAACTTTCATATTTTGAACCCTAACAGAGTTTTATACCGAAACGGTATAGAAAGAGGTGATTTACTTTTCTATGTTTACTTTCTTTTTCAAAACTTCATCTATTATTCTATGAACTTGACCACCTGTGGAGTCTTGAGAGATTTTAAAATGCCAGTTTTGCTCCAAATTTTCTGAAACAGCTTTACACCAATTTTTCATAAAATCCCATTTCTGAATATCTCTTTTCTTTTTAATTCCTTTCACTTCAAGAATGAGATGATCTCCATTGGATAGCTTTACGATAAAGTCCGGTGTGTAATTTCTCATTTTGCCTTTCTCATCCATATAATCAATGTTAAATCCCAAGTGGTCATTCTTTACCCATGTCAAGGCTTCTTTATTTTTGTCCAATTCTCTGGCGTGAGTATATTCCCAAGAGCTATCTACTACGCATTGGTTCATGTGAGTTTTTTTGAAAATAGCCGTTTTCTTTTTTGTCCACCATTCCTGAATCTCACTTGTAGAGGAAAACTGAGAGTTCTCATTGTATATAACGGATAGTTCTTCAATAGAATCTTTTTGTATCAAGCTAAACACTTTATTTACAATTTCATTCATTTTTATCATTACAATAAGGTCTTTTCTCTCTTTTTCATAACTTGGTTTTATCTTGAACTTTGAAGAATTTATAAATTGCTCTACCAGTTGAAAAATCATTTTAATAGCATAGTGTTTTAAAATTCCTTTCTTCCACTCAAGCTGGCTTTTATCATAAATTTGAACTGTCATTCTCAACATCAAAGTTTGCATTCTATCTGGTTCATATTCTCTTTCAAAAAATTCCTGAAGACTTGTTAATTCTATATCTTCATATCTTGGCTTTCCGTCAATGACAGGAGCTAATTCCTGGATTTTTGGAATACGGGAAACATCAACTGTAAATACAGGCATGGATTTAAAATCAATTCTTAATTCCGGCCTTAGTTGATAATCTATTCTCTCTACATTAGGCCATGTTATTTCATATTGAGATTTTTCCTTTTCAGGAAAAATGCAATTTCTTGGAATTTCCTCTTTTTTGCCTGTGTTACTGCCTTCTTGAGGAAGATAAGCAAAAGGAACACCAAGAACATTGACATATTCTGATTCAAACATTCCGTTCTCGTTTAACTCGTAAGACATTCGCCTTAAGCCCCTTCCAATAGTCTGCTCACACAGGAGCTGACTGCTGAAAGCCCTCAGCCCCATGATATGGGTTACTGTCTGGCAATTCCAACCTTCAGAAAGCATTGCCACAGAAATAATATGGTGTATGTATTGTCCACCAGTTTTGATTTTACCAACAACAGAAAGCCTATCCCGTGTGGCTTCATCCTCTTCCATTCCTGAATAAATTTTTAACATTTTATCAACACCTTTAAATGTCTCAGGAACAGGAATGTCATTATTTTTAAAGCTGTATTCCACTCTGTCCGCTGTCTCTTTTCTGTTTACAATGGAAATCATTACAGGAGGACAAAACTCTTTTGAATTTTTACAATTCTTTTTCCAATCATCATACTTTTTGCTCCAACTGTGCGAAAGATGCGTATAAGCCATTTTTACTATGTCTGGCAAAGACTCTGTTTTTTTTGCTTTTCTATTTAAGTCAGGTTTTACTTCCTCATTTTCATAAATATGATAAAGCTTGGGTTTTAAATGTTTGGCATCGGCTGAAGCATCATCACCTACTGCAAATTTAGGAGTTTTGACAAGCCCGGATTCAATAGCATCAGTCAGTCCAAAATCACTGATAATCCATTCAAATAAATTTCTCTCGTCTGCTGTTTTTCCTGTGGGGGCGTAAGGAGTGGCGGAAAAATCAAATATCCGGTTGATGCCCATTTTCCTATTGATGCGATCCAAGCCCTCAATCCATTTTGTTGCTTTTTCTATATCTTCTTTCGTCAAGTCATCCGTTTTTTTTATTTTTAACTCTGCTCGATGTCTCCAAGCATGGTGAGCTTCATCATTTAAAACAACAATGTTTGTTGATTTAGCTAAATCTTCTAATACTTCCCTTGTATAAGCATAGTCGCTTTTTGGACCTCTTTTATCTAAACTCCGTTTTTTTGCGATCTGTTCTTCTGTTTCCCATTGAAGTTGATGCCAGTTTTTTATTAATACTTTACCCTGCCTAAACTTTTCCAGCCATTCATTTGGTACAATTTTATATTCTCTGTAATAATTGCTTTCTGATGATAGGTCTAAAACACGCAGTCTTTCCTTAACTGTCAGATTAGGAGCAACAATAAATATGTTCTTAGAAAATCTTGTGTCTCTTGGATAAGTAACCTTATTTATAATTTGCCAGGCAATAGTCATAGCCATAACAACTGTTTTCCCTGTTCCTGTGGCCATTTTACAACAAAGCCTATCTAATTTTTCATCTTTAGGTATCTTAAGCCCCTGTCTGAAAATATCTCTGGCTTCTGTAAGAAAGATAAAAGTTTCGATAGCTTCCAACTGACAGAAAAAGAAATCATATTTTCTTCCTGAATCTTCTGATTTTGTGTTCCAAAATTCCAGCAACCTTCTGGTGACTCCTGTTATTCCTGAATAGTCATCTTTTTTCCATTTTTCCATTCTTTCTCTTATTTCATTCACAAGGGGAATTTCTTTAACTATTCCATACTCGTCATAAGATTTGTGTGTGGAACTGGCTATAATATAACTGGCTGGTCTTCTGCCTTCTTTAAGGACAAATTCTTTTATTGTTTTGTCAAATTTCCAATGTTGATTGGGTCTTTTAAAAGGGGAATTGATTATAAGTTGTTTAATGGGTTTTGGCATTTTTTAATCCAGCGTCTTGATAATTCATGATTTTATTTTTTAATAAAGTTTGAATTGTTCTTTAAGCTTTTTGTATTTTCTGATTTTAACCTTCTTTCTATTTTTTTTACATCTTCATCAACAGATAAATTTTCAGGTTTAATACCACGCTCAATCAATGTATTTCGAACACTTTGGTTATTTGTAATATGCTCAGAGGAAATCTCAAATTCTGTTTGCATTTTTTTAGCTTTTGTATTAAAAATGGTAATCTCTGTAGCAAAGTCTTTAGCCTTTAAAATAATCATTGGGGCAAAATCCGATAAAGCTCTCCCTTTTGGAATTTTCCACTTTCTTTTCATTTGTTCTGTTGTGTAACCAAACAAAGCTTTATCCCCTTTACTGCGTATAATTCCAAAATTTTTATCACTTCCGGTTTGTTCATAAATAACACTTGATAGCTCTTTTTCGGTATCAGCTAATTTTTTCCGAGCTAACACTCTTTCTGATTCTGAAAGCCGTTTCTGGATAATTTCAAATTTTCTGGTTTGAACCGCAAAGTAGGTTTGGGCAAAAGCAATTTCCTGCTTTCGCGCATCACCATTTTGAGTAATTAAATAACAAGCATAACGAGTGAGCATTATATCAGACACTTCTCTCTGGCTTCCTGACCCCAGATTAACCATTTTGCCGGCGTCGGCAAAATGGTTTGATATTTTACGCCCAGAATTTTCACAGGCTGTTTTTGCCTTAAAAATAACAACTTGAAAATTAGCCCATTTTTCATACCCAAGAAGATGCTGTAGATCTCTGGCCAGCCAAAATTCCACCCCTGTTTCTGTCTGCTTGGCAAAAGATTCAAAATTATCTGTAAGAGATTTTATAATTTCCATTTTCATAATTTTTCTTTATTCTATATCTCCTTAAATTGATAATAAGTTTTTAATCCAACGTCTTGATAATCAGGCTTTCAATGCCTCTGTCATCAATAATTTTTATGGCCATTTTTTTATGGTTTTCCGCTTTAAAAGGAATCGCCTCTGTTCCTTTAAATTTATCCATCAAATCTAAGTTCAATTCTGATTTTAAACTTTTTTTTAACTTTTCCCAGCCGTCTTTGTTTCCTGAAAGAGGGAAAAACACCTGCCTGGGATATAAAGACCTTTCATCATAATTGGTATCCAACATCCATATTGCAATTTTGTCTTTGCCGCCTTTTTCAAGTTCATTTGTTTTTGTGTTGTAATAGTCAAATCCCTGAATGCGGACAGTATATTTTCCCTTATGTTCTCCTTTAACAATTTTTTGAACTTTAACATCAGGCTGGCCGACCAGCCAAAAGCTTTCCCCTTTTGTTTTCTTTTTTAGATCATGGGTTAAAAGATCACTGTTCATTTGAACTTTTAAAACTTTTGTCCATTTTAAATCCAGTTCGTCAACATCTTTGCCAGCTTCAGGATCAAATTGAAAGGCACAAAAAATCACAATGTCAGGCCGAAAGGGCTTAGCCTCTTTTAAAGCTTCTTCTACTTGCCTTTGCTCTAAGGGAGCAAACTCTGAACCAAAACAAACAATAGCTCTTTTCCCGGTTTCTTTTATTTCCCCTTCCCCATAAATATATTGAGTGTCACTAATCATTTCTAATCTTGTAAATTCAATATCTTTGCTCAATCCTTTTTTCCCTTTTATTCCATGCTCTTTAAGCGCATGAAACCAATCCTGTTTTATAATGCTGTTTACTCCATTTAACATTTCTCCTGATAAGGTTTCCACTTTAACAGCTGGGATAGCTTCAACAGTAAAGGGGCCGGAAACTCTAAATTTGCTTCTGTCTATATGAGGCTGATCGACTAATTTTTCTTTGGGAGCATGACGGGCTATAGCTGACTCTATTTCTTGTTTTGTCATGTCTTCTCTTATGTCCGGGTTATTAGCAATGGATTTTAAAGTGATATGAGGAACTTCTTTATAATTAAAGCCTCCACTGACACCTTGTTTGTTGTCCGTTAATTTGTAGTAGTCAAAATTGGCTGTCATAAGCCTTTGCTTGGCTAAAGCCACAGCGACACGGGAAGTGTCACAAGTGATCCAACGGCGACCCCATTTTTCAGCCACATAGGCTGTTGTTCCGCTTCCACAAGTAGGGTCTAAAACTAAATCCCCTGGGTCTGTGGTCATTAACATACAACGCTGTATAACAGTAGGAGATGTTTCAACAACATATTTTTGATTATGTGCTCCTGAAGTGTCATACCAAAGAGCATTTATAGAAGTAACAGGGTAATCATCAAGAAACATTACATAATTAAGAGTTTTATCATTTTCTGAGAGTTCTACCCTCTGACTTCTAATTAACTTATTCATTCCAGTTTTTGAAGTTTTCCAACTTTTTCCTTTCGGAGGGTATATAGTTTTGCCATTAATTCTTACAGGGAAAAGACCTGTTTGATTTAATCCAGCTGGCGTAATAAGTTGACGAAGATATATTTTTGATTCTTTTGGGAGTAAAGAATGATTTTTATGTTCTTCTGGTGTCATTCTTCTACGCTCTCCATTAGATAATTGAACAAAACACCATTTTGAATCTCCTTGCATATCTTTAAATCGAAAAAGACGATGAAATTTTAAATTGTTTATGTTTTTTGAATAAAACAGTATATAATCACAAAAGTATTCAAGATATTTTGCACCAAGAGGCATTTTTTTCTTTCTAAAAATTATTGTTGATACATAATTATTTACTCCAAAAACTTCATCCATTAAATTTCGAACTAAGTGCACATTTTCATCAGAAATTTGAACAAAGCAAGAACCACTTTCTGTAAGCAATTCCTTAGCCAAAAACAATCTATCTCTCAAGTAAGTTAAATAAGAATGAATACCAAGCTCCCAAGTGTCCCGAAAGGCTTTTATCATTTCCGGTTCAGCAGTCAGGTCTTCATCCTTTTTGTCTTTGACATCTCTTTTGTTTATAAAAGGCTGAAAGTTAGAACCATATTTAATCCCATAAGGCGGATCAATATAAATACACTGGACTTTTCCAGCCATTCCCTCTTTTTGAAGTAAAGAGTTCATTACCACAAGGGAGTCTCCAGCAATCAAACGATTACTCCAAAGCTTTTCGTGTTTATAAAACTCAATCTCTTTTTCTAATGGTCTTCTTTCTGTAGGATCATGGAATAAAGACATTTGTTCATAATCTACAGAGTTTCGGCTTCTCACTGTTTCAATAATGCTTCTTGGATCTATTTTTTCGTGAATATGTAAAGGAACAGTCGGAGCTTCAAAAGATAGCCTTTCTGCTTTGCCAGCCCACCTAAGTTCAGGGTCTATATTAGGATCATATTTGTATTTCTTCGTCTTAACTTTTGGATTGTCTGTTTCAGAAGTTACAGCTCCCACTTGAGGGTTATTTTTCCTCTTTTGAGTTTTATGTTTATAAATTTCTATCGTCTTTGATTTATGTTTTTTGTGTCTTGCCATGATGATGCTACAAATTTAAGTTTTTATTTTCGCTTCTTTTTTAATTTCTTTTTAGGTGCTCGTTGTGACAAAGCTGAAGCTGCGACAGTTTTGGCTTTTTTACCTGCTTTTTTACTTTTTAATACTTTAGAAGCGACTTTACCAACTTTCTTAGATGTTTTTCTTTGTTTTGGCATTATATTTTCCTCTACTTGTTAATTTTGAGACTTTTCTATTGTGTTTTATAATTCAGCAGATTCCATATAGTTTTCTAATTTATCAATAGCCTCTCTCTTTTCTTGAGCAGACACTTCCGCTCCTTCTTCTGCATACATTTTTTCAAATTTTTTTAACCTTTTTAAAATATGCTGAATTGTGGGATTTTGAGCCTTTTGGATATGTCCATAAGTAAAATCCACCTTGTTTTTTAATTCCCAAGGGAGGTCTCTATATTTTAATGATTTGCTTTTTTTTGACATATTCCTAAGCTTTTCCTTTTCTTCACATATAATAAAGAAATCCATTTTTATCCATAAAAAAACAATTTTTATAGATTTGCCGTTCTTTAAAAAGTATATGCAATTTTTATTCCAGACACTTAAAAAAGTAAGTGTATGACACAAAGTTCTTTCTTGATGCAGAGTATAAAAAAACTGAATCAGGATAACTTAAGGTGACTTAGGAGATAGTCAACTTACTTGTACTACTCTACCGCAAGGGGAAGGTGGTGATAGACCTCGGATATGGCTTTATTCAGCCGTTCTTTTACGGCTTTCGCTTTATCAGGGATGATTTTTTTAGTTTTCTCATCCATATAAAGTTTACGATTCAACTCAATCATCAAGGCTTGACGACCCTCTTGAGGGCATCCATATTTTTCCACAATGGTACCTCCCGTATAAGGGTGATTTAGCCGAACATGAAAACCCTGATGGCGATAAGCCGCACTCACTTGCTCTGTCCATTCTGCTGTCGCTGTTCTTCCCTTTTCATTACCAATCACTATATCCACCCTATCCTCTCCCGGGTCCCTATGAGCTGTCGTGCCATGAGAGGGCATACTATGAAGATCCAGATGGTAGATATTGTTTTCTCTTCTCTGATGGAAACTTTCATATATAGAATCAATGGCTTTAAAAAAATCTGTATAATATTTTTTAATAATATCCTTATGGAGATTTTGACTCAGAGGTTTTTTTAACAAAATATATCCGGCGGTTGTTTTTCTCCAATGAAGCCCTGTGGGGTGAGAGCCGGAAGGCTTTTCACTGCCTTCTACGGAATCGCAATCCACATCGGTAGGCCAACGATTACAATCCACTACATAACGATGATATTCTGTCACCACTTTCGGTATATTGTATTTACTTAATACCGACTCATACATTTGATCTACAAAACGATCCACATCATACATCAAAGTCACTTCATCCAGGTCTTTAAGCCAAGCACATTCATCTACTATCTTCTCCCCACTATGAGGAATACTGACTAATAAAGGTTTTTTGTTCATAATTCTTTATCCTTATATTATTTTTTAAGCAATGTTGCTCATTTTTTAAAAAGTTATTAGCTTGTATAATGCAATAACAAGGTTTTTGACAAACATTATTGGCATATATTTTAAGTATTTTTTGTGATCTTCACCGAAAAATAGTTTTGATATTAACAAACTCATAAAAGCCCCAGGCAGAAAGCTCTCTTCCGTACCCTGAGTCTTTAATACCCCCAAAAGGGAGAGCTGGATGAGAATGCAGGGCTTGATTAACAGCACAAGAACCCGCATGTATTTTATCGCGCGCCCATTGTTCTGCCTGTGCTTCATCCTTACTAAAAACGGCCGCCCCTAAACCATAGGGGGAGGCATTACTAACAAACAAAGCCTCTTCTTCACTAGGTATAGTAATAACTAAAGCTACAGGGCCAAATAATTCTTCTGCAAAAGCAGAAGCCTCTGAGCCCCATACAGTGTGTAATATAGTGGGAGGATAAAAATAACCTTTTTTATTTTTTGGAAGTTTTGCCTCTAATAAAATGGAGGCTCCTTTTTTAACTAAATCTTCCACCTGATTATGTAAATGATCTCTTAAATCCTTACGAGCCAAAGGGCCTAATTTGGTATCCGGTAACATAGGATCATCCATTTTATATTTTTGCATTTCTCTTGTTAAAAGAGATAAAAATTCTTTTTCATTTTTTTTTGTCACAATAAGACGCTTGGCAGCGATACAGCTTTGCCCACCATTATTTAATCGAGACAGGACACATTCTCTCGCTGCTTTCTCTAGATCTGCTGAATCTAAAATGATATAAGGATCACTCCCTCCCAACTCCAACACATTCTTTTTTAAATACCTCCCGGCCAAAGCGGACACAGCTCGACCAGCTTTTACACTCCCTGTCAGAGAAACCCCTCTGATACGGCTATCTGCTATCATCTTTTCTATTTGTTCTATGGAGATAGGAAGATTTTGGTAAATTCCCAAAGGGAACCCCGCTCTTACAAACAATTTTTCCAACTCAACACCACAGAGCATGACATTAGGGGCTTGCTTAACCAAAACAACATTTCCGCTGAGCAGAGTGGGCAAAGCAAAGCGAAACACCTGCCAAAAAGGAAAATTCCAGGGCATAATTCCCAAAATCGCCCCCAAAGGTTTATAAATAACATAAGATTCTGAAGAGGCCGAAGGGATATTTTTTTGATCCGCCAGAAAAACAGGTGCCTGTTTTGAAATATACTCACAAAGAAGTTGGCATTTTTCGATCTCCGCCACTGATTGCGTAATGGGCTTACCCATCTCTTTTGTAATAAGAGTGGCTAGATTCTTTTTTTCTTCTTCCAAAAGAGCCATCAAATGGGAAACATAACTTACCCTGGTTTCCACACTCATTTGGTTCCATTTACCAAAGGCTTGAGTCGAAAAAGAAAGTTTTTCCTCTATTTGTGAATGAGAAAGAGATGAGGTTTCACCGAATAGTTCTTCTGTAAAAGGATTTATAGATTGAAACATAGTTTTTATACTCTTAAATATTTTTTTATTTTATACCGAATAGGTCAGGAACCCCCGTTCCCTTCCCCCACAGGGATCCTATTTCCTGGTTCATTTTATATGATAATGATGTGCTCTTTAGGGGAGAAGTATAATAAAAAAATCTAATCTTGAGGCACAGGAAAAATCAAATAACAAAAAGTTATTTTTTCAGATGGAGGTAGATTTCGATAGCCGCTTTATAAGCTTCTTCCCTCAGCTGATACTGGTGAATAGTTCTGTAGAATTTTTCCACAGAGGGACTTTCTCTAAAGTCTTTTTTGGAAAGACCGAATTCCGTGGTCTCTGTCTTTTTTCTTCTTCCCATTTTTTAACCTTATACCCAAAGGGTATTCTTTTTCCGTAACTCTTCGGTTCTTTCCTCTAAGGCTGCCAAGCCTTTAAATCCAGATTTTTTTAACAAGATAAGTATATCTTTATTTGCTTCTCCAACCTTCGTCAATAAAAAAAATTCTAAATTCAACCAGAATAGCTTATTTATATATTTTATGCCTTTTTTTTAGAAATATTTATTTTTCTTTGTAGTGATTTTAATTGTTCTTTTATATCTTTTAGTTCGTTTTTTGTATCTTCTAGTTCGTTTTTTCTCCTAAGCTTTAGTGTTTTTAATTCATGAGTGGTCTCTAACAACTTTTTAGTGATACTTTTTAATTGTTTTTTTATATCTTGTAGTTCTTTTTCTATTTTTTGAGATAGTTTTCTATTGTTTTCCACTTTAATAAGGAGTTCTGAGCTTAGTTGCTTTAGCTGCTTATTAAAATTCTTTATAGATGTACTCAGGTTCTGGAGTTTTTGTTCAAACTCTTTTAAACGAACTTGTACTTTTTCTTTAAAATCCTTTAGTTTTTTATGTAGAGCTTTTATGCCTGCCCAAAGTGTTCCATAAATACTGGGCCAGTCGGGGGTAGAAACTTCTCCTTTTTTGAGAATCTGAAGATCTTTGGAAAGCTCCTCCGAAATAAGACCCATACGCTTTTTAGGATGAAAGTTTTTGGCATCCTTATATTTATAGTTAAAAAGAGGAGTCTTTAAAATATGCTCTAAAGATTTTTGATAATCTGTAAAAACTTTAATATCTTTTTTTAAAGTTCTTGAGCTAGAGGTTCCGCAGAAGCCAGTACCACTTGCTACATTAAGACAAATTTGCTTACCCTTGACTGTAATAGTTTGTGTGTTTATATCTCCTACAATCCACTCTCTATTATCTCGATTTCCTATAACAAACTTATTACTTGTATTATTATAAGTACTGAGAAATGCGGCCCGATCACCTATAAAAATATTATTGTTTCCAGTGCTGTTTAAGCTTCCTGCATCCTTGCCTAAATAGGTATTGCCAACTCCAGTCTGGTTTCCTGATCCTGCATAAGAGCCTATAAAAGTATTATCTGTTCCAGCCTGGTTTCCGAATCCTGCTTTATAGCCTATAAAAGTGTTATACGATCCTGTGTTAAGTACTCGTGTCAGGTGTCCGTATCCTGTTTCAGAGCCTATAAAGGTGTTGCGATTTCCTGTTACTTTGTTCCGTCCTGCCTTATGGCCTACATAGGTGTTATCCGTTCCTGTTGTGTTGGCGTTTCCTGTTAAAGTGCCTAAAAAGATGTTATAGGAGAACTCTCCGCTGTTTCCTATCGTATTATATCCTGCTTCATGGCCTAAAAAGATGCTATGATCGCCTCTTATGTTTGAGTATCCTGCCTTATGGCCAATAAAGATGTTATGATTTCCTGTCGTGTTTTTCTTGCCTGCTTCATAGCCCAAAAAGGTGTTAAAGTGTCCTGTAGAAAGTTTACCTGTATTAAATCCAATAAAAGTGCTAGCTAGCCCTGCCCCCGAACCACCGGCATTAAATCCATAAGCGGTTGTCTCTGCCTGAGTCACATCCTGTGTGGTACCACAGCCTACTAAAGCTACTTCTTCAGGCGTGTCTCCCGTGTCTGTCACCTGATAACATTCTACATCTCCTCCTCCCCCACTAATTCCCTTGTTACAACTAAAAAACGCACAATCCCCTATAGCGACTCCATTCGCACCTGTATGAGTAGGCTCAAGCGATAAAATACAGCTATTTTTGTAACAGTCTGTTTGGTCCAAAGAAGTACAAACTCCATCCAACTTTTTAGCTTCAAATAAACTCCCTGGTCTGGAAAAGTAAATGTCCATTTCTGCATATCCAGGAGTGGAAGTGGAGCTTGTACCACTACAAGGCCCCGGAGAAGAGTAGGTGCAACCAGGAGGACAGTCTCCAGAACTAGCAGCTGTTATACTGCTACAGGGATCTGTCTTGGGCCGAGTTTCTATTTTTACCACTTTTAAGTGTCTGTTAAAAAGACCTTTAGTGGTAGAAAGATCCAACAAAGGAATCCCCTTTCCATCTTGTATTCTGTCTATACTTTGACCAATGTTTTTGCCTGAAAAAGTCTTTTTACAGGCTTGTTCATTTAACTTCCCTATCATCTCCCACAAGTTTTGCTCAGAGGACTTAGATTGGATGAGACCTTGAAATTTAAGATTATTAAGGAGGAACTGAGAAGATCCCATCACTATGATAGAGAAAATACCAACTGCGACCAAAACCTCTAGTACAGTTATCCCTTTATTATTACAAAAAAAGGAATGGCACACAGGAGTCGGCTGCTTCTTACTTCCCAAAGATAAGAAAAAAGTTTTATTGGAAAGTAATTTTCCTAAATTAGGGATGGAGAAGCTCTTTACAAAAACTAGGGATTTAAAAAGTGTTTCGTATAAATTATTGAAATAACTTAGGAGATGAGAGAAGAGGAGGTACAGAGCTTTTTTAAAACCCTTATTCTTGCTCTGTCTGTAAAGATTTTTTATTTTATAAAACATTCCTTTCCTTTTTTATTTTATCGGTATAAAATTAAAAATTATTAGAAATAATCCTCTAAAGTTATCTTGAACCTATTTCAAATATGGGTTTCTATTTTTTTTACCTCCCTGCTTGATAGGTAGCCTCTTTTTGGGAGGTTAAGGAAAAAATACAATTATATAGTAGGTTCTGAAAAAGTTCTAAGCATATAAAATCACTTGAAGAGTTGAGCTATTCAGAGGAAAATAAATGCACGGAAAACGCAAAAAAGCTTAAAAAGCTTCAAAAAAACATCTTTTTTAGGAGGAGGGTTTCGATAGAGCCAGTGATAGGTCATATGAAGCGAGAGCATAGGCTGGGGAGAATTATCTTGGAGGGATAAGAGGAGACAAGATCAATCCGATATTGTCAGCGAGTACGTTCAATATGCAAAAGCTGTTAAAGTCTTTTGCTGTGTCTTTTTTCTCTTGGTTAAGAAACCGGATTTTTTTTGCTTTTATTGCCCTAAACTGATTTTTTCAGAACCGACTACCTAGGAAAGACAAGGGCCGTCCCGAAAGAGGCAAAGCTGTTTTTCTGAAGAAACATATTTACTAATAAATGATTCTCCCATAACTACTAGATGCCCGCTTTCGCGGGCATGACATACAAGGTGCGACTGGATTCCCGTTTTCACGGGACTAAGAGCCTTTTACGAGAGTCTCTTAGTTTAGCAGAACAGAAAGGTAACAACTAGCCTTCTCGTTTATGAAGCTAGATTCCCGCTTCCGCGGGATTGTAAATGTTCACTAATTCGCTGACAAAATTGAGTTTATAAGGAGAAATAATAGCTCTCTTTAGTTGAATCAAAAGCAGCAATGAAGCTCAACTGCGGGAAAATATTAAAACACTCTCTTCTGAAGATCCTAAGCCCCCTGGTATTTACGCGGAGGGAAAGGACTTGTTTATAAGCCTTGTTAAGGAGAAAATAGCAAAATTCAATGTGTTGGCTATTTTAAAGATGTGGCCTTCGTTTATAAACCCCACTGAGGAGAGAATGGCAAAATGCCTATAAAAAAAGATTTAAAAAAAGTCATCATTTTAGGAAGCGGGCCTATTGTCATCGGCCAAGCTTGTGAATTTGATTATTCAGGAACCCAGGCCTGCAAAGCCCTTATGGAGCAAGGGCTGGAAGTGATACTTATTAACTCCAATCCAGCCACTATTATGACAGACCCAGAGATGGCCACCCGTGTTTATATTGAGCCTTTAAAAGTGGAGTTTATAGAACGAATCTTAAAGGAAGAAAAACCATCTGCTATTATACCCACTTTAGGAGGACAAACAGCCTTAAATTTAGCTTTGGAATTAGACAAAAAAAAGGTGTTGAAAAATCTAGGTATTAAGTTATTGGGAGCCTCTCCGGAGGTGATCCGTAAAGCGGAAAACAGAGAAGAGTTTAGACAACTACTAAAAGAAGTAGGAGCTGGCTACCCGGAAAGTGTTTTAGTCAAAACCTTTAAACAAGGTAGGAAAGTAGCAGAGGATCTCTCCTTTCCTCTAGTTTTACGACCTAATTACACTTTGGGAGGAGCGGGCAGCGGTGTAGCCAACTCTCTGGAAGAGTATGAAAGAAAGTTGATTGCTGCCTTAAAGGAAAGCCCCACTTCAGAAGTGCTTGTGGAAAAAAGTCTTTTAGGGTGGAAGGAATTTGAGCTAGAGGTAATGAGGGATAAAGCGGGCACTTTTGTAGTGGTATGTTCTGTTGAAAATATAGACCCTTGTGGTGTGCACACAGGAGATAGTTGTTCCGTATCTCCTCAACAAACTCTTTCGGACAGAGAATACCAGGATATGAGAGATGAGGCCCAGAAAATCATCTCCGCCGTAGGTGTAGAAACAGGGGGAGCTAACATTCAGTTTGCCGTTCATCCTGAAACCCGGGAGAGATTAGTGATAGAGATGAACCCTAGGGTCAGCCGCTCTTCCGCTTTAGCCAGTAAAGCTACCGGTTTTCCGATTGCTAAAATTGCGGCTTTAGTGGCTGTAGGTTTAACTATGGACGAAATTAAAAATGACATTACCGGTACGACACCTTCTTGTTATGAACCCGCTTTGGATTATGTAGTGGTAAAAATACCACGATTTGATTTTGAGAAATTTGAAGGGTCAAAAGACATTTTAAATACACAAATGAAAAGTGTGGGTGAGGTGATGGGCATGGGGCGTACCTTTATGGAATCTTTTATGAAAGCCCTTATATCGTTAGAAAAAAATAAAAACCTTCTTAAGGAAATGACTTTTTCAGAAAAACAGCTGGCCTACCCTAATAGCCAGAGAATGTACGCGCTTTTTCAAGCGTTTAGAGAGGGTAAGACCATCCAGAAGATACATGAGTGGACACAAATTGACCCCTGGTTTTTAGATCAATTCCAGCGATTTATTAAGTTTGAACAAAAAGTTAAAACCACAATAAAGCATCCTACACCTCAGGTATTATCTCTGGCAAAGAGAATGGGAGCGCCTGACTTTTTATTAGCCCATTGGTTTAATAAAAAGGAAAGAGACATTCGAAAGTGGCGTTGGAAACATCATATTGTTCCCTCTTTTTATCAAGTGGACACCTGTGCCGGAGAATTTGCTTCTCAAACCCCGTATTATTATTCCACTTACTGGGGTCCAGGGCGAGAGCGGAAGAAGATTAAAAAAGACAAAAACAAATTGGTGATCTTAGGTAGTGGACCTAATCGCATAGGGCAAGGGATCGAATTTGATTACTCCTGTGTACGCAGTGTTAAGCGACTTAAAAAAATGGGATACCAAACAATAATGATAAACTCCAACCCAGAAACGGTTTCCACGGATTATGATACTTCCGATCAGCTCTTTTTTGAGCCTTTAACGGTGGAACACACGATAGAAATTTTAAACTTTGTGAAACCTATGGGTTTTTTTGCTCAAATGGGAGGACAAACACCTATCAGTCTGGCCTCTTCTCTGGTACACGCGGGCTTTGACCTTATCGGCTCTTCTATGAAGAGCATAGACTTGGCCGAGGATAGAGTACGTTTTGCTTCTCTTTGTTCTCAGTTGGGTTTTAAAATTCCAAAGGCCAGCCAAGCAACACGAATAGAGGAAGCCTATAAAGCTATAAAAGTAACAGGGTATCCTGTTATTTGCCGGCCTAGTTATGTGCTAGGAGGGCGTCGAATGGAAATTATTGAAAATGAAGAAGAATTAAAAAAATATTTTCATCGGTATCAGCCTTTTATCTCCCCTCATCAACCTTGTTTAATGGATCAATTTTTAGAAAATTACCTGGAAGTGGATGTAGATCTGGTATGTGGTCCCGACTGGATAGTGATAGGCGGTATTATCGAACATATTGAAAGCGCAGGGGTACATAGTGGTGACAGTATGGGGGTGGTTCCTCCACAAAGGTTGAAAATAGAAATTTGCGAAAAGATAGAGAAACTTTCCGCTTCCTTAGCTCGTCATTTAAAAATTTTAGGATTTTTAAATCTGCAATTAGCCATAAAAGATGATGAAATTTATATCCTAGAAGCGAACCCAAGAAGTTCCAGAAGCGTACCCTTCTTATCCAAGGCCACCGGAGTTCCTCTTGTTGATCTGGCTGTGTTGGCGATGCTGGGTTGGCCGTCTGAGAAAGTCCAACCGGATAAATATGATTGGAAAAAACAAAAGATGGTGTCTGTAAAAGGAGTGGTGTTTCCTTTTAAAAAATTTGAGGATGTGGACTCTATTTTGGGACCAGAAATGAAATCTATTGGTGAAGTTATGGGGAGGGGAGCTAATTATTCAGAAGCTATTTTAAAATCCTTGTACTCTTCTCAGTTGAATTTGCCAAAAAGTGGGGAGGTATTTCTCTCTTTACGGGATAAGGATAAAGAAGCTTTTTTGCCTATAGCAAAGCAGCTGCTGGAAATGGGTTACACTTTATCGGCCACGGGAGGAACAGCTCAGTTCCTGAAATCACAAAAAATAGAATGCTTAAAGGTAAGGAAGGTACATGAAGGACGACCTCATTGTGTGGATCGTATTCGTTCTGGTCAAGTGGCCTTTGTCATAAATACCACTTCCGGGAGACGTTCCATAGATATTAGTTTCAGCATTCGCCGGAGTTGCCTGGACTATGGTGTTCCCTGCATTACAGAAAGTGAAGCTGCCAAAGCCGTGGTATTTGCTTTACATAAAACACAAAAAAAGAATTTCTCCATTCAACCACTAACAAAATATGATCTATAAGGTTGACCCCAAATAAACACAAAATTAAGAAGGAATATTAATCCAATGTTTTGTATGATATTCGCTCTTATATTTTTTATTAAACTTCATTTCGTCTTCAGGCTGATTGTTTGACTTTTAAAACCTCGTTTATAATTTCATGAACTTTCTGAACAATTGATGAGTTAGGGACAAAAATAGGCAGAGCTACTTATAGCAAGAAAAAGGGACGCGGTATGTTGGGTCAATACTTGTTCTGATCCGTGCCCCTTTTGGATAAAATTTATATCCAGATCCATATATATGAATATTGCTATTCCGATCAGCCCAATGATGTGCTTTAAGAGTTTCGTGAGAACGAATCTCTAAAAATTCATATAAAATCACCTCCTCATCCCCCTCTAAACGCACAATCCGTAAAATCACATCACCATTTCTAAGATAGGGAAGGTAAGCTACAGCAGATCTTAAAAAAGGATCTTTTCGTTCAGGATTTCCATCTCTTAAAGTATCCTCCGCTAAAAGATTTCCCTCTTTATCATACATCCTGGCTCTTAAATTGGGATCAATCACAGTGGCTTTTTCTCTATCTTCATCTAATATCTTCTCATAACAATAAGTTATTGGTTTCCAATCTCTGCCGGTTCTAAACCGCTCTTTACCTAAATACTTCATTTTATGGGCAAATCTCGGAATATCCGCAAGAGTTTCTCCCTCTTCAAGCCTACCATGTTCACGGTAGTATCTTTCACTATCTTCTATCTCCTCCGGCCCTCCAGGATGGTAATTTCCATAAATCTTGATCTCCTGGAGTTCTTGAGGCTCACTCCTAAACCAAGACATAGCCCAGGAATCAAAAGAAAAAACAAATAAAAATAAAACTAAACTTTTCATAATAAAACACTTGTATTTTTATCATGGTTTTTTAAAAACTCAAAATTTTACTCTTCTCTTTGGAACAGAGGATGAAAAAATTTCATCCCCCTTAGGACCTAAAACCACCACTTGTAAATCTTCCCACTTCCCGTACTCTGGAATATCAAAGGCCGCATGAAGATAAGAAAAATCAAATGGCAAAGCCTTGCAATCCATCTTCCCTGAATACGCTTTTTGGTGTAAAAAACCAATATGAGTCTTATAAAAGGGACGAATTATTTTTTGAAGAATTTTATTTTCTTTTTCATCTCTTAATAGAAATGTGAGATAGTCCCCATTTCCTTCAAGCTGTTCGGGGTGAGAGGGTGTGAATAAAGTAGTTTCAAAAGTTTTTACTTTAGGGACAACAAAACGATCCCACTTTTTATGATAAAAACCCGCCACAAGAATTTTCTTAAATATAGCATTTTTTGTCAAATAACCCCGCTGGGGGTGTTGTTGCCATTTGTTCTCCTGGATAACACGACTTACTTTAGCCATCACAGAAAAAACCCTCTGATGACTTTCCCTATCTATCCAAAGTTTTTTAATGTCTTGTTCATTATCCATGATGCTATTTCTATTTGTCACAAAATTCCATAAGAGCCTGCCTTCTTCAATTTTTGTCTCTAAAGCTTTGGGAATCTCATAGTTTTTACATATTTTTAAAGGGATATTTTTTAGGGATCCGCCAAAGGGTCTGCAAGCCGGATCAGGGATATTATAAAAATCCTTTCTTTGTCCCAATAAATGAACTAATTCGTGAGAGAGAGTCCCCTCATCTTCTTGATCTTCTCTTATAAAAGCCACATCCCCAAGGAAACTCCAAGGATGGTCATCATGATTAAATATCAGTAAAGTATCCCTCAATGTTCCACGAAAATCCGGAGCAAGACTAAATCCGTAAATCTCTTCACTTCTTGGTATATCTAGACTCTTATGCAGCTTATGATAAAGAAGGTACTCTTTTGAAACAACAGCAAAAAGTTTATCATACTTAGCCTGTCCTCTCCACTCCGCTCTCTCCATTCTTAAGTTTCTAATGTCCTTAAGAAGTCCATAACTGAAATACTTACCAGAGAAGGGACTCACCCCCTCCCCTCCTTTATGTCCCTTCCCGGAAGAACCACCACTCCTCTTAGGCATTATATTAAGAAACTCTCTTGAAACCTCACCATTGTCACAATTTCCTAAAATAAAATTGTTACTCCCCTTCTTGGTCATTAAAACACTGGCATGAAGCCTGGATAAAGGAAGAAGAGAGGGTAGAAAAGTGCTTGCTTCACTGGATTCAATGAAGTTTGTAACAGCATTAGGAGATACAGCAGAATAACCATTTGGAACACCACCTAAATCTTTAGATGTTAAATTCGGGAAATAACAGTTATCGTATTTCTTATTTTCTTTATCTTCTTTATCATCTCTATTATAGTCTCCCGTTATTCTTATAAAACCCAAGTTTAATCCCTCTAGTTCTAAAACATTCAGGCAAAACTCATTGGGGGCATTAAGATTGATATTGTTCCCACAATTTCCAAGACTTAACGGACTTTCCCCAAGGGGAGGTATGGAAAGCTCATTTGGGATGACTTTACCTTTTTCAACAATGCTCACCCGTACGGGAATATGAGAGTTTTGTGTATTTATGGGCATTATCGTTTGATCTTCTAAACGGCTGAAAGAGCTTTGTTCTATTCCATAATGCTCTCCAATATTCGTAACCGCATCTAATTTGATATATTGTTTCAACTCCACAGACCCTATTTGACTTATGTCAAGCTCAACAAACTTGTAAATCACCGGTTCTTCAAAGGGAAAGTCCCTGGTGGAAAAAGCACAGGCTTTATGGGATGATCTTAGGGAGTTATCAAACTGCCAGTCATTTTTGGCTATCTTTTTAAGAGGCACACATCTTATACTCATAACTTCCTTTTTCACTTCTAGTTTTAAATTAAAATCTCTTTGTTTTATGCACTGATATGGATTGGTATTTTGAAAACAATGTCTTGGAAACTGATATTGAATTTTCACTAACACTCCGGCTGGTTTTCCCTTCACCAGGTCGTAGCTTTTAAAGATAGGAGTTTCAGAGTTATTTTGAGGTTCTTGGATACGAAAAGGCTCTACCTGGGGAGCAGCCACGGATTGATAAACCAGTTGATGTGTGATTTGGACATGGCCTTCTTTTCTGTATTTCCTCTGTCGAACCTTTGTTATGGCTTTTTTCTGAGCTTTATGAAATCCTCCTCTTACTCTGGTAGTTATTCCGTCAAAAAAAGTTTTTACATTATTAGAGACTTTTCCAAAAAAAGTTTGAGGAGGAGTTTTTGTTTTTCTGGTTTTTGTTCCTGCCGGACTCTGATTTAAGCGGGAAGGTACATGGTCTTTAGTGGAGCTGGACTTTGCTTGTTTATGGAAAGCTCCTCCATGTCTGTTTCCTGATGAAGCTTTCGGTTTAGAGAGGTGTTTTTTCCCACTTGATCTGTTTTTTGAAACTTCTTGACCTGACTTTCTTGAATGAAGTTTAGGCTTTTTAGTTTTAGGCTTTAAATTCTCTCCCCCTAAAGGGGACTTTCCCCCTAAAGGGGACTTTCCCCTTAAAGGGGATGAAGAACTAGGTTTTTGTTCCTCCTGTGCAGCTAAAGGTGTTTGATAAGATTTTGCCCCTTCTGTCCTACTTGTTCCCTTGGCTTCTTTTTTTGTTTCTTCTTCTTTCTTGGCTCTTGCTTCCTCTGCTTTTTGAGCCTGTGCCCGATGACACATACTTAAAGCAAAGCGGTTAAGACTGGACTCCGTCTTTACACTCTTAAGTTCTTTATAACAAGATATAATATCTTTACTTTCAAGCCTTCCTCTAATTAAAGATTTTTTATCTAAACTTTGATTTTTATACTTTTCCACTACTTCATACATTTTTCGATAACAAGTCGGTTTAGTCACATGGTGGTGTTTTATTTCTTTTAAAACCTTTTCAATAGAATAAGAGTTAGGAATAAAAAAACACTGACGAAAAGTAGTTGTCACCTCCTTTAGCTTTTTTTCACAATTAAGCTTGCAGTTCTTAAACCCCACATTACAAACTTCCTCTTGAACCTCGGAAAGAGAATCTATGAAGGAAGAGAGTTTATTTAACTCACAGGAGGGGAGATTTCCGTTTTCTCTTTCTACACTGCTGTTTTCTTTTCCTCTCGTTTTTTCCTGAATCTTCCTTTCTCCTGTTCTCCCTTCCCTTGGTTTTGAGCTTTTTTGTACTTTTTCTAAGCTATTTTCCCTTAAATCTTGAGCTAGACTTTGTCCCCAAGGCTCCGGGCACTGAGAAGGATCAGCACAACAGATTTTGGTCTTATCTAAAACCCCTTTACAGTATTGGTAAACACCTCTATCAGAGTCTTTACTCAGAAGAGTATTATTTAAGTACTCCAGACAACCATCATCCACCTGGCAGGTGTAATCAGAACTGCCTACCTTCCCCTCACTCCCATAAGAATTTGAAAAAAGCAGAGGGGAGTAAAGCAAGAAAAAAGTAAAAAAGGGCAAGAAAGATAGGTGACTATAGCTATACCCATCGGGTATTATTTTTCCGTAACTTCTCGGTTCTTTCCTCTTGGTAGCTAAGCCTTTAAAGCCGGAATTTTCAAACACGACCGGTATAAAACCCTTATACTTTAGCTGATAAGCACATAAACATTTATTTTTTAATTTTTTAAATAAAAAACAAACCACTATATAGAGTAAGATTTTCATAGAAAATATAAGAAAAAAGATTTATATTTAAAACACTCAAAATTTTATAAAAGATCGGTTCATTTATTGGAAAACTTGAAAATTTTAAATAATTATATACCTATACCAATTTCGGTTTTTCTCTGTCTTCGCAAAAACAAGCTATTCGCGAAGTTTGTCCTCGCAAAAGTGAGGGCGAGGGCAGAATTTTCTGGTCGTCTCTTTGTTTTTTTCCAAGAGAAGATAGAACTTCTGAAGGATACCGTTTTTTCTATACTGATTCGGTATAAATATTTTTTCTTTTTACTTTGTTTCCTTATTTCTCCTGTTGTAGGGAACTCTGCAAAACTATCTACCAGTACAGCAAAAAACCTGTCCTCGCAGAAGCAAGGATCAAAAAAAATCAATATATCTATAAAAAAAACAAAACATTTTTCTCCCAAAGTTTTAAAAAAATATTCTTCTACCAGTGAACCTTTTTTAGTGGAAGTATTAGCGGAAAACCTGGGTATCGTATGGGGTATGGTTTTTATTAATGAAAAAGAACTGCTATTTACAGAGCGAAAAGGCCATATTAAAAAACTCAATATCCAAACGGGAAAAATAACAGCTATTTCAGGAGCACCTACAGTATATGCAAAAGGGCAAGGCGGTTTGCTGGATATCGCTCTTCATCCTCACTTTTCCAAGAATAAAAAAATATATATATCTTATTCAAAACCAATAGGTGAAAAACAAACAACAGCCATAGCTAGTGGCCTTCTAAAAAAGAATAAATTAGACCGTACCAGTGTGGAATTTGTGAACTCCAAGATCCAATCACCATTGAAAAAAAACTTACAAACACCACAAACTATGTTCTCACCCCTCGCTTTCGCTAGAGCCGGGTCGCGAGAATCAAACAAAATCAGTATAACTCAACTAAAAGATATTTTTGTAGCTACTCCTTTTATTTCTTCCCGTCGCCATTTTGGTTCCCGCCTGGTGTTTGATAAAAAAGGTTTTTTATATGTTACTGTAGGGGATCGTGTGGAGCGGCACTTAGCCCAAAAGTTAGATAACCATCTTGGAAAAGTGCTACGCTTAACGGATAAAGGAAAAGCGCCTAAAGATAATCCTTTTGTGTTTGAAAATTCCAGATTTAAAAATTCGGCTGCCAAGAGAAAAGTACCAAAGAGGGACGGAAAAATAATACCCAATGGATATATTA
Organism: Bdellovibrionales bacterium; assembly: GCA_028819305.1. GTDB lineage: Bacteria > Bdellovibrionota > Bdellovibrionia > Bdellovibrionales > UBA1609 > JANQSP01. Next base: position 8,913 of record JAPPLY010000006.1, on the reverse strand, counting down.
AAGATGCTTTACCAGAAATATGGAGCTTTGGACATCGAAACCCCCAGGGACTTTTTATCCACCCTAAAACAGGTCAGCTTTGGGAACAAGAGCATGGCCCAAGAGGGGGAGATGAAATCAATTTAATCAAAAAAGGAAAAAACTACGGCTGGCCTGTCATTACTTATGGGAGAGAATATTGGGGTCCCAAAATAGGAGAGGGCATGAGAAAAAAAGGAATGGAACAACCGATTAAATATTATACTCCTTCTATTGCTCCCTCTGGTTTGTTGATTTATTCCGGCAGGAAATTTAAAAAATGGAAATATCACTTCTTTTCCGGTGCTTTGGTACTAAGGCACTTAAATAGGATTAAGGTCAGTAAAAAACAAAAAGTAAAAGAAGAAGAAAGACTGTTATCCGATTTAAACTTCCGAGTGCGCCATGTTATAGAAGGTCCCAAAGGTTTTATCTATATCAGTGTAGATAAAGGTCAAATTCTAAGGCTAAGACCTCTTTGAGCTTGCGCTTTGTTTTTTATGGGCGCGTTCTATTTTGCGTGTCCGCCATCTCTTTGATGGAAGGCGATGGGGACAGAGAAGTTCCTGTTTTATTATAACCCTTAACAACTTTCTTTTTTTGAGCTATACGAAGAGCCGCCGCAATAAAATCGGAGAACAGAGGATGCGGTTTTAAGGGTTTAGATTGAAACTCAGGATGAAACTGCACAGCTAAAAACCAAGGATGTTTTGGAATTTCAATAATCTCCACCAGTTCTCCCTCTTTATCAAGACCTGAAAACACCATGCCTTTTTCTTCAAGTAAAGTTCTAAATTGGTTATTAAACTCAAAACGATGACGATGCCTTTCCTGCACACAATCCTGCTTATAAATAGAATAAGCTTTACTGTTCTTTTTCAAATAACAAGGATAGGAACCCAACCTCATACTGGCTCCCTTCACTCGATCACCGGATTGCCCGTCCATATAATCAATCACTTTATTCTTTACTGAACCAGAGGCAGAACTGGATTCAAATTCACCGCTAATGGCATCTTTAATACCACACACATGACGGGCAAATTCTAAAACCGCCATTTGCATCCCAAAACAAATACCAAAAAAAGGAATATTATGTTCCCTCACATAACGAACAGCCGCTATTTTACCTTCTACACCCCTTGTGCCAAAGCCACCAGGTATTAACACTCCATCTAAACCTTGCAAGTTTGCTATTCCATTCTGACTGCTTAAAGTTTCAGAATCAATATACCGCACGGATACACGACTTTTGTTATCTACACCTCCATGAACAAGAGCCTCATAGATAGATTGATAACTATCTTTTAACTCTACATATTTACCCACTAAACCAATAGAAACCTGATGATCAGGCCGACGAATTGTGGAAACAATGTTTTTCCACACATCCATTTTTGAATTTCTACTTTCAAAAGAAAGCCTGTTTATCAGTTTTTTATCAAAATTCTCCTCCTGCAACAACAAAGGCAGTTCATAAATAGTTTTCACATCTGGAGCCGCAATCACATTTTCCTCTTTGACACTACAAAATAAAGCTATCTTTTTTTTCAGTTCATCAGAAATAACTTTTTCACTTCGGCAAATGAGAAAATCCGGCTGAATACCCACCTCTCTTAAAGCTTTAACTGAGTGCTGAGTCGGTTTACTCTTTACTTCACCAGAAGCAGCTAGATAAGGCACCAAAGTAAGATGTACAAACACGGTATTATCAAAACCCATGTCCACCCTCATTTGCCGAATAGCTTCAATAAAAGGTAAGCCTTCTATATCACCAACCGTACCCCCTATTTCTACAATCACAACTTCCGCTGAACCTGCCGCCGCATGAATGCGAGACTTAATTTCATCCGTAATATGAGGAATAACTTGTACTGTATTGCCAAGATAAACTCCCCTTCGTTCTTTTAAAATTACACTTTCATAAATTTGACCGGTGGTGATACTATTCTCTTTCCTAAGGGGTGCATTAGTAAATCTTTCATAATGTCCCAAATCCATATCCGTCTCTGCCCCATCCTGAGTGACATACACTTCCCCATGTTGAAAAGGAGACATAGTGCCCGGATCCACATTCAAGTAGGGATCACACTTGATAAGACTGATCTTGTAACCCTGCGCCTCCAATAAAGCTCCCAAACTTGCAGAAAGCAAGCCTTTCCCTAAAGAAGAAACCACACCACCTGTAATAAAAATATATTTTTGATTTTTTTTATTCATCAATCCATTCCTTTATCTGCTTTACCTATTGATGCCCCTATTTCTCCCATTTGACCCCTGTTCCCATTTCTTATATCAGACTTAAAAGTAAAACGCAATTATCTAACTTCACTTTAAATTCCAAAAAAACAACACCATTACACACCGTCTGTCGGAAAGTAACAAATAAAACGCACATCTTAAACTCCAAAAAACAATACACCATTACACACTATATAAGCTTTGTTAAAAACCTCTGCCAACCTATACCCTCCTTTGATATATATTCATTTTTGTTTTTTAAGTGGACTTGAATACACTCTGTATCAGGAAACTTATTTTTAAAATACCACAAGATGAGAGGATATATCTTTTGCCTTTAATTTACATTCTATAGCTTGAATAGGTTTATTATCTTCCGTGACAATAAAATCTACTTCTCTTTTATCTGTGTCGCGAAAATAATAAAGCTTCTTATATTTTCCTTCGTAATCTTGTTGAAAATGAACCCATTTCAATAAATGACTACCAATAAGATTTTCAAACCGTGCTCCTTCCTCCCGCACTTCTGACCAATTATGAGGATGAATTTTGACCCATTACACGCATCACAGCCTCTTTTTTGAACGCTTCAGAAATATGATCTGTCATGGCCATTTTCCTTCCAATCACTTCAATGAAGGAGTTGCTATTCACATTATTCATATATTGCTTATTCTGTCTATTTTGAGAAAAACACCTAAGTCTTCTAAGAAGTAGAAATTAAACGAGTGTTGATTGGTCCTCCATCTATAATTTACAAGAGTTGATTACATATTCCTCTTTTATTGTATTATGGATAAAAAAAGAGCACAGGTATTTGCCTACGCCCCTATAAACAAGCCCCCAAAAGTTTGTATCGGATTCCGACTATTACACATCTTCCCTTGATGTTTTCGTTCATAGTTATATCTATACTGAACTCACAAATTGTGAAGCCTTCTTTTTCTTTTGGTAATAAATTTGGTGATATTGTTGGACATGTTTTTTTACTTCAGGCCGTTGAATATACTCGCTGTAATACAAAAGTCGTTTCTCTCTTGGCTCGGGCCTTTGCATATACTCTCTTTGATAATCTTTTTTTCTTTTTCGTTGGCATTCCTTCTGTCCGCAAGTAAGCTTTTGTTTTCTTACAGGCTGAAATGCTTTTTTACAATATTTACACTTAAGTTTTTTCATTTTATATCACTTCCGGTTTGATCTCCATCATCTGTCATGCCCGCGAAGCTTGTCCCCGTGAAAGCGGGGAACGGGCATCTCGTAACTACGAGGAAAATCATTTCAGTAAATGTTTCCTTCAGTAAAACAGCTTTGCCTCTTTCGGGACGGCCCTTGTCTTTCTTAGGTAGAAAGCCAATGGCCTTGGACCCTCTGCCGGCAAACTGTTTTACTGAAGAAATACAATCATAAAGTAAGGTCATTACCTTATCTATCCCGCAAAGCCTGTCCCCGCGGAAGCCTGGCCCAGTGGAAATGGAACAGGGGATTAAAATGGATTTATATAAATGTTGACTGATTTTAAATAAATCTATAAGATTATTAGAGAAATTTCTTTTTAAGATTATCAACTGAAAGAAATTAAGACCATCTTCTAGGTTTAGAGATTTAAAAAAAAATTATGGGGTTTACTTATATGATATAAATATTATATATTATAAATAATTCATAATATAAGGTTCCTCTTTCCTTATTCCTTAACTTAATTCTCGGTTAGGGTTGGAAATGAGGGCCGCTATATATAAATAAAATGGAAAAAGTCGCTTTTATCATAGATGGTGGGTTCTTCACTAAACAATATAAGTATAAATATAAAATATCTCCAACTGCTGATAATGTAGAACATTATACTCAGGAAATTTTCTCTTTTTTGCAGAGAGGTGTTAAATATCCCCTGTCAATCTACAGGATTTTTTACTATGATTGTCCTCCTATCCAGAATTTAAAATCTTTAACAAAAAAACATAGCAAAATGAACAATAGTGATTTTGAAAAAATATGTAAAGTTTTTCAAAAAAACTATCATAAAACAAAACAGTTTCATGAAGAAATTAAAAGAAAAAATTATTTTGCTTGTCGAATGGGGGAACTAAGATTTCAAGGCTGGAAAAATCCAATAAAAAAATACAATCACAATACTGGAAACCCACATTAAGACAAAAAGGTGTTGATATGAAAATGGGTTTAGACATTGCCAGTATCACTACTAAAAAATTATGTACTAAACTTGTTCTTATATCAGGGGATACAGATATGATTCCAGCCATGAAAACAGCTAGGAAAGAAGGTGTTCAAGTTTATTGGTCTGCTATGGGTTTTAACGAATATGAAAAACTAGATTTTGCTACTCATTCAGATTTTGTAATTGGCGATGCATTCCACAAAAACTATGCGCCATTACCTATTGGATCGTCTCTAAAAAATAGACAGGAGTAAGGATCATTTTCATTCTTTTCAGGATTTTTACTGCCAGGAACAGAATGAAATATTACTCTTCCTTAGCTAACCTCTCCTGAAGAGCACCTCCTTTAAAGCTGGTTGAGAAGCTTTCTTTTTCTTTTGGTAATACATTTGGAAGTATCTTTGGACATGCTTTTTTACTTCAGGTCGCTTAATATACTCACTGTAATACAAAAGTCGTTTCTCTCTTGGCTCGGGCCTTTGCATATACTCTCTTTGATAATCTTTTTTTCTTTTTCGTTGGCATTCCTTCTGTCCGCAAGTAAGCTTTTGTTTTCTTACAGGCTGAAATGCTTTTTTACAATATTTACACTTAAGTTTTTTCATTTTATATCACTTCCGGTTTGATCTCCATCATCTGTCATTCCCGCAAAGCTTGTCCCCGTGAAAATGAGAATCTCGTCGCTACGAGGAAAGCAATTTATTAGTAAATGTATCCTTCAGTAAAACAGCTTTGCCTCTATCGGGACGGCCCTTGTCTTTCTTAGGTAGAAAGCCAATGGCCTTGGACCCTCCGCCGGCAAACTGTTTTACTGAAGAAATACAATCATAAAGTAAAGTCATTACCTTATCTATCCCGTAAAGCCTGTCCTCGTGAAAGCAGTTGTCATTCCCGTGAAAACGGGAATCTAGTCGCTATGTATTCAAGGGCCTAACTCACTTTTGCACCTTGTGTTCTCCTATGGATTATATCTAAAACCTTTTCCGTCTCTTTGCTCTAAATCTCCCTTTTTTACAAACTCAAGTAAAATATTATGTATGTCATAGTAATTATGACCACAGTATTTTTCTGGTATATTGAGAAGCTTACTTATTTTACAAGCTCCATAAAATTCTGTTGGATCCTCTTTATAAAGAATCTTATATCCCTTTAATAATCTAATTGTTAAAGTATGCTCACCTCTTGCATTCATTATGATGCCTCTCGATTCTTTTTCTGTTTATGAATCACTTCTATGTAATCGCAGTATAAATCTGAAACATCTTTAGATAGATCACGCATATCTTGTTTTAATCGTTCAGTCTCTTTACATAGACCAACCATATCTTTTTTTAGTCGTTCAGTATTTTCCTTTATGGAAAAAAGCTTTTTATGTTTTTCTTCTAGTTCTCTTATTAAATCCACCTCTAATTTACCCCCTGTTTTTGATTGCTCTTTTGTCTCGTCTTTATACCAAGGGGCGGTAATCTCTGTGGCTCCTGATATATTTGATTCGGAGCCTAAACCTTCTATGTTTTCATCTGAAAGAAGTTGAACTTTAAATTGAGATAAATCAATCTCTTCTGCTTTTGAAGGAAACCAATACAGTTTATGATTGATGTTAATGTGCCAACCTGTTTGAGTCGTACTACATTTCAAAAAATATTCTTTGTAATCATGAAATGGGATTAAATAAGCTGTATTACAGTTATCAAGGCATCCTAGAAACACATAGCTTTTTTTATACTGTTCTAAAAATGGCTTTTCTCCGTGTGTTAAAGTGTACCAATACTTTTTAGTAGGGTCATTGGGATATGCTTTACTGGTCTTTATACAGACAGCTACTTGATTGGTACGATTACAATATAGATTTTGTGTTGATTTTTTCCTTTCTACATGTACTTGTTTAAGGTGCTTAAAAGTTTTGAGCATCTTCTCCTTTAAACTTTCTTCTACTTCTTCTACGATTACTAACTCCTTTTTAAGTCTAAAACCAGAACGAAAACTTTGCTCTAAATATCCATCTCTTTTAAGCTCCATTAAAAGACCATGCGTTTTCCAATAATTTAGGCCATGTTCTTCTTTAGTTAGATTCAGGTATTCACTTATTTTACAAGCCCCAATGTATTGATGAAGGTTCTCTTCGTATTTTTTCCTATAGGCTGCTAATAATCTGCCTTTTAAATTGTTCATAGGTCTATCACCCTGTGCTTTCCTGTTTCCCCTATCCTCTGTTTCAGGTAGGTTAAGGCTTTCTCTTATTTTGATTGCTTCATAGTATCTTTTAGGTTTCTTCTTATTTTTTTTCCTAAAGACATAGTTCACTAATCTCTTTAAAGCGAAGATGCCTCTCATTTTTCTCTCTCTTTAAAATAGGGTCCTACTTGTCTTGTGTCGTTCATGTTATATCTCCTGTGTTCTTGTATTGAGATAAAAAAGAGCAAGGGGTGATAAGCTGCCTGCTTCTTTTTTTACCTCACAGGACTGTTGAAAATATAAGCACCACGACCAGATTTTTTCTTTTTCAATTTACATTGGTTTAATAGTTCATTTATAAAACCTTGGGAAATCCTATCATTTTGTGTGCCATCCTTAAGCCCTTTAAACAAGCCTGCTTCCTTGGTTATATATGCCGGGCCAAATGGTTGATCTGGCTTATTTTTAAAAATTTCTAGAATAGCATCCAGTAAATCTGTTTGTGCTTTTTGGGCTTTTTCTTTGATTGTCATTACTTCTCCTAAGTTTTTTTTTTGGAGTAGCCTCAATTTTTCGCGACTTCCTAAATTAATTTAAAAATCACACACCATAAATAACAAAAATTTCTGCAACACATTCCCTTTATAAAAGGCCGGAGGGATTAATAACTCCGGCCTTAAGATTTTAACAGTAAAAATAGCAGCTTAAATGGATGGATCTGCACAATTCGTTGGTGTAGTGGTACCTGATTCTTCTTTTACTCTACCCTCTTCATCTATTGTAAGAAATGATGTTAAGTTAGAAACATTTGTCGTGGCTCCCATCAAAAACTCATTTGCTTTTAATTCACAGTCAGAGGGGGTATTACCATATTTTAAAGCTGGATTAGTCTTCCATGTAGCAGGAGATACACAGGCAGTCTTAGTTTTATGAGTTGTATCTGAACATACGCCAGCAGCATCGTCATCTGTTTTATACTGAACTTCACTCGCCGTAACAGTTCCACAATCTGTAGAATTAACAATTTGAAAACCATAAAACGCAGCCTTCCTATAGATAGGATTAGATGCACGCTCTGTAGTTAAGCCTACATCTTTAAATGAATGGCAATAATGAGAGTCCACGGCATATTTGGCATTATAAACCTTAGCTCCACTCCCTAAGTCTGCTCTTAGTGCCATAGCCAATGTGTTCTTCTTATAGCCATTGTAACTGGGAATGGCAATACCCACTAAGAGTCCCACTAATCCCACGGTTACAAGGACCTCAATCAAAGAAAATCCTTTGTTATTATTTATTTTCATGTTTATTTACCTCCTTGTTTTTTTAGTTAGTTTTTTTTATTTTTTTAGTTCCTTAGTTAATTCCTGACTTCGTTTATTCCTTTGACAGGGCTAGATTCCCGCTTTCGCGGGAATGACAACTTTTGGGGCGCAGTCCAACCCCCTCTGTTTGTTATTGTTTTAGTTATTTACTTCATTCCTTTTTTTTATCTTTCTTAGTTACTTAGTTAATTCCCTCTGTTTGTTATTAGTTAATTACTTAGTCCTGTGTATCAGACGAAACACCAATGCCCTGGTTCTCGTATTGCTCTTCCATTTTTTTTAGTTTGATGGTGGCCTCTATCTTGTCCTTCTTCTCGTTCACTGTTTGTGAAACTTCGTACAGATGCTGCATTCCCAGTAAATTTGCTAGGGAGTGATGCCAAAAATACCCGGAGAGAGCGATCCCCATAAGGAGAAGCCCCGTTTGTGCACAAGCCAGAGCAGATATAAATTTCTTGTCATTTTTATCCAGCATGTTTCCCTCTATCCCCCACTCATGCAGGGTCTCTACTAGTGCCTTTCCGTGTTCAGAAGGGCCGTCTCTTATCCCTGCTAATGCAGAGCTTTATTTATGAAATGACGCCCCTTGTCCTGGAAATGGCGTTTATTACCCATAAACGCTATTTTTGAAGGGAAAAAGTCCACAAAAAGGGGGTTTTGAGAGTAGAAAAGATGTTTTGAGGTAGATCTTTTTAAAAATGAAAAGAGAAACAACTGAGCCAAAAACGGGAAAAATGAAGTTAGAAGGGCAACACAAGTGTCTTAAAATAAGACAAGAGACTAAAAAAAATACAGTGAGTAAATTCTTAATATAACTTAGGTTTTTTATGAAAAATCTTTTTTATAAACCTCAAATTAAAAAAAAAAATTAAAAATATTTTGGTTCTATACGATAAGTAAGAGATAATTTATGCGAGGAATAAAAAAATAGCGTTTATGGGTAATAAACGCTATTTTTGTTTAAGTACCTGTAATCAT